>CAMAFX010000008.1 GCA_945833925.1 uncultured Prevotellaceae bacterium | reverse complement strand
CGATTATGAAGTATTACAGCACAAATCACAATGCGCCATTGGCGACACTCGAAAAAGCCGTCGTGAAGGGTTTGGCAGAGGACCGTGGTCTCTACATGCCCGAGAGTATCAAGGCATTGCCAACAGAGTTTTTTGACAATATTCAGAACATGTCTTTCCAGGAGATTGCCTGCGTGGTGGCAGATGCTTTCTTTGGCGAGGACATTCCTCAGGAAGATCTACATAAGATTGTCTGCGACACGTTGCAGTTTGATATTCCTGCCGTTAAGGTTACAGATACCATCTACAGTCTTGAACTTTTCCATGGACCAACACTCGCCTTCAAGGATGTTGGTGCACGTTTCATGGCACGCCTCCTTGGCTATTTCAACAAGAAGAGCGGTGAGAACCGCCTCGTAAACGTACTTGTTGCAACAAGTGGCGATACGGGTTCGGCTGTTGCTAACGGTTTTCTCGGTGTGCCGGGCATTCATGTCTACGTTCTCTATCCAAAAGGCAAGGTCAGTCCAATTCAGGAGTGCCAGTTCACCACCTTGGGTCAGAATATCACTGCGCTCGAGGTCGATGGTGTGTTCGACGACTGTCAGGCACTTGTCAAGTCGGCATTTATGGACGAGGATTTGAACGCGCATATGAAGTTAACCTCTGCCAACAGCATTAACGTGGCACGTTTCCTTCCTCAGTCGTTCTACTATTTCTATGCCTATGCTCAGTTGAAGAAAAAGGGATTGGCAGACCAGATGGTGGTATGTGTGCCTTCAGGAAATTTCGGAAACATCTGCTCAGCCCTGTTTGGCGTGAAGATGGGACTTCCCATCAAGCGATTCATTGCAGCCAACAATTCGAACGACATCTTCTACAACTTCCTCAAAACAGGCAAGTATGAGCCAAAGGCAAGCGTGCAGACCATTGCAAATGCCATGGACGTAGGCGATCCTTCTAACTTTGCTCGTATCTACGAACTCTACAAACAGAATCATGCAGCTATATGCGCAGACATAGATGGTGCCACATACAACGACGAGCAGATATCAGAGACTATGAGAGAATGCCTCAAGGAGACAGGCTATCAGCTTGACCCTCACGGTGCTTGCGGTTACCGTGCGTTGCAGGAAGGTCTGAAGGACGGCGAGGTCGGGGTGTTTCTGGAAACCGCTCATCCTGCCAAGTTCAAATCCGTCGTAGACGGCATCACCGGCGGTGACGTGGCAATACCCGAGCGTCTGGCAACATTCATGAAGGGAAAGAAGCAGAGTGTAGAGATTAGTGCTGACTTTGAGTGCTTCAAAAAGTATCTCTTGTCACAAAAGAACGCATAATAGTTAATAATTAGTATTTTTTGTACGAAATATTTTGTCTTTAAATATTTAATGTATAACTTTGCAACCCAAAGAGACATTGTGCTCTTTCGGTTGCAATTTATTTTTTTTAATAGGACAAAATACATAACAGATTATGAAAAAGATATTCTTATTCTTCGGTGCTTTGTTCGCGGTGACCGCGGGCGTGAGCGCGCAGGATGTCATGACGTACACTGATGGTGTATTTAACTACAGTTATACGGACTCCGACATCAAGACAACAGGAAGTACTTCTTCAGACGTAGTTCTGGACATTGATACTCGCGGTGCTCAGTCAGGCGAGATTGGTATCGAAACAATGTCGGAAGTAACAGGTGAGAACGTTGTAAGAATCGTCAAGCTGAAGATTACAGGTCTCGTAGATAACGAGGTGTCTTCTATCGCTATCCCTGAGAGCAAGGATATGCCGTGGAATAACGTGTACAGTCAGACGTCAGAGAAGATAGATGTGTTAGACTTTTCTGCTTATGACGAGGAAGATTGGTTCTACACTGTAAATACATCATCACCATTATATGTTGCTTATGCTCAGTACGCAGAGCAAGCAGCAGCAAATGGTGTATTCGCAAGATTTTATTCCATCAAGAAAGGTTCAGAATTGATTGAGTCTGGATGGGTTAATAATAATGGTGAATTGAAAGATGTTGTAGACGATGAAATTAATGCTGATTTGTATTATTATTGTTATGATATGGTTAAAGGTACAAAAGCTAGTCATAATGCAACACTTATTCAGATAATTTCTGCTAAGTACATCGAAACAGAGAACTATACAAACTGTGTAACATCATACGTTCCAACAACCTTCAGGGAAGGTGCTCTCAAGGATGCTAAGAACCTTGAAAACATTAAGTCGAACAATGCTAACTTTGAAGTTGTAGATGGTGACTATCTCTACAATGCATCGAAGACAGTTCTCTATGCTGTTGCTGCTGACGTAACAAGTGGTGAGATTGACTTGGTTGATAAGACTCTCTATGACTATGCTCTTGAGAACTGTACTGGTGTAACTGTTCAGTACGATAAGGAAGCTCCTGCTCACATTGGTGTTGGCAACACGATCGTTGATGTTCGCGTAGCTCCAAAGGTTATGGTTGACATGACTATCTCTGACCAGCGCATTGGTTATGCAGTTTCGGGTGTTGTTAATGCAAACAACATTGACATGATTTACGACGTGATGGAAGCTGACAAGGCTGTATACGTAGATTTCAGTAATGCAACAGTTAATGGTGCATTAAATGTTAAGCCTGCAACAGGATTCAATCCTAACTGTCTGTTCTACTTCGCAGATGGAACAGAAGGCGTAACCGGTACAAACGTAGTTGTCGGTAAGAAGTGTGCAAACTTGGTTGTTGAAGATGCAAAGCCTTTCTACAACAATGTGGCATTTACTGCTGATGACGCTTCGTACGAGCGCAGCGTTGCAGCTGATACCTGGACAACATTTGTTATTCCATTCGAGACAACAGCTCCCGAGTACACAACATCTCTTGCAAGTTTCGACCCTGAGACTTTCGTGTTGAAGACAACAAAGACTGACTACATCCGTGCAAATACCCCTTATCTCTTCCACAACATCTACGAGGACATTGCTGGTATTTCGGGTACAAACTGTTCAGTTCCTGTAACAGGCAGCACAGTCAAGGCTCTTGCAGATGGAACAGCTAAGTTCGTGGGCGTATACGAGCAGACCTCTATTAGCAGCGAATCTTACAACAATATCGGTGTTTCTTCAAACGGTCAGTTCAAGTGGTTCAAGACTGGTAACGTAAAGAGTTGCCACGCTTACTTCGAGATGTCTGTCTCTAAGCCAGCAAAGGTTAAGTCATGCATTAAGATTCTCGATGCTGAAGGAGAAGTGATTGACACTCTCAATTTGGATGAGGTAGAAACTGCTATTGACGAGATCGAGGTTGAGAGTCCAGTTCTCGACAACCGTGTTTACAACCTCAACGGCGCAGTTGTTGGTAATACAACAAGCAACCTCAAGAGTGGTATCTACATTGTGAATGGTAAGAAAGTCGTTAAGAAGTAAATTTTGAAACTATGAAGAAAGAATATATCAGCCCTGTTACAATGACCATTTTCATGCAGAATGATAGCGAGTTCTTGGTAGCAAGTTATGCAGGTAAGCCAAAAGAAGATGAATTCGGTAACGCTGAGGTAGATCTCGGTGAAGCCGGCGTAGAAGACGATGTGGATTGGTAATTTCTTGATTACCTTTCTATGATGAATATTTGGAGCATCAGAGGCATCTCTGATGCTCCTTTTTCGTTTTGTCAGGTAAGGCGTAGGTACTTTCTAAAAGTTCTGCTACTGCTTTTCTCAGAAGCTGCTACTGCTTTTCTCAGAAGCTGCTACTGCTTTTCTCAGAAGCTGCCACTGCTTTTCTCAGAAGCTGCTACTGCTTTCCTCAGAAGCTGCTACAGCTTTTCTCAGAAGCTGCTGCTGCTTTTCTCAGAAGCTGCTGCTGCTTTTCTTAGAAGCAGGTACTGCTCTTTTTTGTAGGTGGAAAGGTATTTGCCACTGAGTTGCATTTTGTTAGTTGTAATTTTGTAGCAGAAATTAAAACTAATACTACTATGAGTATTTCATTCTTTGATGATTTCTTTATGGATGTGTGGCATCTTGTCAACGAGATGTCACCCTATCTCCTTTTGGGCTTCCTGCTTGCAGGCGTGATGCACGTCTTCGTGCCAAACGATTTCTATCACAAGTATCTCAGCAAGAACAATTTCAAGAGTGTGGTTTATGCTGCGCTCTTCGGCGTGCCATTGCCATTATGCTCGTGTGGCGTAATCCCCACAGCTATGGGCCTACGACGTGAGGGCGGAAGCAAGGGTGCTACGGTTTCCTTCCTCATTGCCACCCCGCAGACAGGAGTCGACAGCATTATTGCCACTTACAGTCTGATGGGTCTTCCTTTTGCCATTATCCGTCCCATTGTTGCAATGGTTACGGCAATTCTTGGTGGTTGGCTGGTCAATATCAGCGACGACGAACTGGTTGTTATGGCAAAGCAGAATGTCGAGGTCGACACTTGCGGTTGTGGTCATCATCACGATGACAAGCACCATCATTCGTTCTTCAGGAAGATAGCCGAAGTCTTCGAATACGCATTCCTCGAGATGATGGAGGATATCGGCAAGTGGCTTGTTGTAGGTTTGCTGATTGCAGGCTTGATAACGGCAGTGGTTCCCGACAGTTGGTTTGCAGTGTTCCAGGGCAACAGTCTTCTGAGTATCTTGTTCGTTCTCTTGTTCAGCATACCGATGTATCTTTGCGCAACAGGCAGTATTCCCATTGCAGTGGCGCTGATGCTCAAGGGACTCACACCCGGTGCTGCTCTCGTCCTCCTTATGGCTGGTCCAGCCAGCAACGCGGCTTCCATCATGGTTGTAGACAAGGTGCTCGGTCGCCGCACGTTGCTTGTATACCTCTTCTCCATAGTCAGCGGCGCAGTCGTCTTTGGTCTGGGTATAGATTATCTTTTACCAACCGAGTGGTTTACCAGTGTCCTGCGCGTAGGTCACGATTGTTGTGACCACGGCGTGGAGACCTTCAACATCATTTGCACCGTTGTTCTTTTCCTCTTGCTGCTCAACGCACTCAGTCCGTACAAGCTGATAGGTTCACATCACCACTGCCACTGTCACGACCATGGTCAGGACGAAGATCATTGCCATTGCCACGACCATGAAAACGATGAGGGTCACTGTCACGACCATGCACATGGCGAGGACCATTGTCACTGCCACGATAAGCATTGTGAGTGTGTAGAGGAAGACGAGAAGACATTCAGCGTGGCGGGCATGCATTGCCACCATTGCGCAGACAATGTTGAGAAGGCGATACGCAGTGTAGGCGGTGTAAAGGACGTGGAGGTTTCTCTGCAAGATAAGACTGCCATTGTGAGAGGTAAGTTTGTGGACGACGATATAATCAGTGCCGTCGTGTCCCTCGGTTTCGAGGCAGAGGTCAAGGCTCACTCTTAAATGGAGTGATTTAAGAAGGCGACCACGGTGAAGAAGATTGACGGCGGCCACTGAAGAAGATTGATGGCTATCCAGAGACGATTGATGGCTTACAAAGTATAAAGTGACACGCTGCGGCTTTTTTGTCGCAGCGTGTTATTTGCACTTTGGACACACGCCCTTGATGACATATTCTGCCTCCTGCACTGCGAAACCGTCGGGCAGTTCTACGATGGGTATGGTGTAGTCTTCGAGGCAATAAGTCTTGCCACACTTGCGGCAAGTAAAGTGTACGTGGTTTAGATGGTGCGAGTCCTCGCATCGGCACACGCAGTACTTCTGGTGTCCCGTACCGTCGTTTATCTCGTGAAGCAGGTGATGGTCGGTGAAGAGTCGCAGTGCACGGAAGATGCTGGAGCGGTCCATTTCGGGCATGCTCTCCTCCATGTCGTTCAGACTGAAGCTCTCCTTCTTTCTGGCACAAGCCTTCCACACAAGTATTCTTACGGCGGTAGGTTTCACTCCGTGCTCTTCAAGATGTTCCTCGATGCTCTCCATAACTGTCATTGCTTCCTCATTTGTTGTTGCAAAATTATACAATATTTTTCACATTGCCGCCCTATAATCTGAAAAATATTCATGTAATTGATTTGATTCTTGGTTCTTATCCCCAAATTTCTTCAATCATAAATACCTCAAATTCTATGAATCCTTTTTTGTGGACTTTGGCTCTGGCTAAAAGGATACGCAGGGGGTATGATGCGGAGCCTGTAAATATTATTCTTAATTACTATCACTCGCCCTTTTGTGGATCTGTGTTGCTTATTTGGTTGGTGTTGGGGTGTTTGCCCTGCAGAGAGCAGTGTTTTGGTAATTTGTGCAACATCTTATAAACCAAGATGTTGTGTGGTTTGAAAAATGTCTTGAATGGGCATAAAAAATCACGCAGCATGATTTGAAAAATCACGGTGCGTGAAAATAAAAATCACGGTGCGTGATTTCGAAAATCATGTACCGTGATTTTAAAAATCTCGTAGCGTGATTTCTGAGACTCATGCTACGAGACTTTTTGTGTTGCCTGGCGTGTAAAGAAAATTTCAAATACGCCGGTAGCGAAATGAAGGTCAGTTCATCGCATTCCTGAAGGCGAGGTGCCTGTCTTCGCCTTCGCCGCTCACCTCCACGTTGATGGGCAGTTCGCGGTGCAGCGAGTCGGCAAGCAGAGCCTTGCTGAGGTCGTTGAGCAAGAGACGCTGGATGGCACGTTTCACTGGACGTGCACCGAAGTCTGGGTCATAGCCTGCGCCGGCAAGTAGGTCGATGGCATCGTCGCCAAGGACAAGGTTGATGCCATTCTGCCTGAGCATGTTCTGTATGCCGTTTATCTGCAGACGTACAATCTGCTTTATCTCGCCCCAGTTGAGAGGATGGAAGACGATGGTCTCGTCGATACGGTTCAGGAACTCCGGACGTATGGTCTGCTTGAGCAGCTGCATCAGTTGTCCGTTGAGTTTTTCCTGCTGCTCGGTGGTCAGTTCGTGATTGTCCGCCTTGTCCAGCGTTTCCTGTATAAGGTGGCTGCCCAGGTTGCTCGTCATGATGATGATGGTGTTCTTGAAGTTCACCGTCCTTCCCTTAGAGTCGGTCAGACGGCCGTCGTCGAGCACTTGCAGAAGAGTGTTGAAGACATCGGGATGAGCCTTCTCGATTTCGTCGAACAGCACTACCTGGTAGGGTTTGCGGCGCACTGCCTCGGTAAGCTGTCCGCCCTCGTCGTATCCTACGTATCCTGGAGGCGCTCCGATGAGACGTGTCACGCTGAACTTCTCCTGGTACTCGGACATGTCGATACGAGTCATCATCGTTTCGTCGTCGAAGAGGTACTCTGCCAGAGCCTTTGCCAGCTCTGTCTTGCCGACACCCGTTGTACCAAGGAAGATGAACGAACCGATGGGTCGCTTGCTGTCCTGCAGTCCGGCACGGCTGCGTCGAACGGCATCGCTGACAGCCTGTATTGCCTCCTCCTGACCAACTACGCGCTTGTGCAGTTCCTCCTCAAGATGAAGCAGTTTCTCGCGCTCGCTTGTCTGCATACGGCTTACTGGGATGCCAGTCCAGCGACTTACCACGTCGGCTATGTCGTCGGCGGTAACCTCCTCCTTCAGCATCTTGTTGTCCTGAGGTTTAGCCGACGCTTCCGACATGGATGCCTGCTCCTTCTCCAGGGCAGGGAGTCGGCTGTAGCGTATTTCTGCCACCTTTGCGTAGTCACCCTCGCGCTCGTATTGCTCGGCTTGCGCCTTCAGCTGCGTAATCTGGTCCTTGATGACCTGCACACGTTCTGCCTGCTTCTTCTCCTCCTCCCACTGCTGGCGCATCTGGTTCTCCTTACGCTTCAGTTCAGAAATCTCCTCTTCCAGACGTTCCAGTTTGGGCGTGTCGTTCTCGCGCTTTATGGCTTCGCGCTCAATCTCCAGCTGGCGCAGTCGGCGTGTCAGTTCGTCCAGTTCCTCGGGCACCGAGTCGCGCTCCATCCTCAGCTTTGCAGCAGCCTCATCCATGAGGTCGATTGCCTTGTCGGGCAGGAAGCGTTCTGTAATGTACCGGTTGCTGAGTTCAACGGCAGCAATGATGGCGTCGTCCTGGATGCGCACTCTGTGGTGAGCCTCGTAGCGTTCCTTCAGTCCACGCAGGATGCTGATGCTTGCCAGCGTGTCCGGCTCGTCCACCATGACGCTCTGGAAACGGCGTTCCAGTGCCTTGTCCTTCTCGAAATACTTCTGATACTCGTCGAGTGTCGTGGCTCCGATAGAGCGCAGTTCGCCTCGTGCAAGGGCTGGTTTCAGAATGTTTGCGGCATCCATGGCACCCTGGCTCTGTCCGGCTCCGACCAGAGTGTGTATCTCGTCGATGAAGAGAATGATGTTGCCCTCGCTGCTTGTCACGTCCTTTATGACACCTTTCAGTCGCTCCTCAAACTCACCCTGATACTTGGCTCCGGCAATCAGCGCACCCATGTCGAGCGAATAGAGCTGCTTGCCCTTCAGATTCTCGGGCACGTCACCTCGCAGGATGCGGTGTGCCAGTCCCTCGACGATAGCAGTCTTTCCGGTTCCCGGTTCACCGATAAGTATCGGGTTGTTCTTTGTTCTTCGTGAAAGGATTTGCAGAACCCTTCTTATTTCATCGTCTCGCCCGATAACAGGGTCGAGCTTGCCCTTTCTGGCATCTTCGACCAGATTCCTTGCGAATCTTTGCAGGTTCTCGTTCTTCTGAGAACCGCTGTTGTTTGTTTGTTGTGTGTTCATTTTACAATTATTTTGTGGGTTTTTCTTTGCTCTGTTGCCTTCAACTTTCTTTCCAATGCCTAAATTGCAGACAATGTGGCAGATTGTCGGTCGTTTCGTCTTGAAAGTCGTGTTTTTTTTGTAATTTCGCGGTTTGAAAATTAACGAGAGAAAGGAGAAGGACGTATGCACAACGAAGAGATGAACCTGGCATGGCAGTTTGTGGAGGGCACTGACGTCAGCGTGTTTCTGACCGGCAAGGCAGGAACGGGCAAGACCACCTTCCTGCGCAAGCTGAAGGAACTGGCACCGAAGCGAATGGTAGTGGTTGCACCAACCGGTGTGGCAGCCATCAACGCACAGGGCGTCACCATACACTCGTTCTTCCAGTTGTCGCCCGGAATACACATTCCCGAAGGAGAGTCGGCAGGCAGCGGACTGAACTCGGCAGGCCGCAACTACAAGGACTCGGGCAAGAGCCGTTTCTACCAGATGAGCAAGGAGAAGAAGAACATCTTCCGCACGCTCGACCTGCTGATAATTGACGAGATATCGATGGTGCGATGCGACCTGCTCGATGCCATCGACGGAGTGCTGCGCAAGTACAAGGACAGGAACAGGCCCTTTGGCGGCGTGCAACTGCTCCTCATCGGCGACCTTCAGCAGCTGGCTCCCGTAGCCACCGACGAGGAATGGAGCCTCCTTTCGCCTTATTACGAGACACCTTATTTCTTCAGCAGCCATGCGCTGCAGCAGATAAAATACGTCACCATAGAACTGCAGCACGTCTACAGGCAGTCGGACGACTACTTCGTCAGCCTGCTTGGCAAGATACGCGAGGGAAATGTCGACACTGAGGTGGTAAGGGCACTCGACAGCCGGTATATGCCGAATTTCAATCCACCGCCGGGCGAGGGATGGATTCGCCTCACCACTCACAACTACATGGCACAGCGATACAACGAGAAGCAGCTCGCCATGCTGCAGGGCGATCTGAAACTCTTCACCGCCACCGTTGACGGAAACTTCCCCGAGACGAGTTATCCGGCCGAGATGCAGCTGGGACTGAAGGTCGGGGCACAGGTGATGTTTCTCAAGAACGACATTTCGTCAGAACATCTCTTCTACAACGGAAAGATAGGAACCGTGGTCAGCATCTACTGTAACGAGGTGATGGTGATGTGCCCAGGCGACGAGAAGGCTATAAAAGTGCCGCGCCTGGAGTGGGAGAACACCAAATATGTAATAGATGAAAAGACGGGCGAGATACGCGAGGAGGTGGAAGGCAAGTTCACCCAGTACCCGCTGCGTCTGGCTTGGGCGATAACCGTGCACAAGAGTCAGGGACTGACGTTCGACCATGCCGTGGTCGACATCAACGACGCCTTTGCCCACGGACAGGTGTACGTGGCGCTGAGTCGCTGCCGCAGTCTGGAGGGACTGGTTCTGCCAAGGCCCCTGCAGTTGCAGTCGCTAAAGATAGACCATAACGTGGAGTCGTACATCAGTACCCAGTTGAGCGAGGCTCAGGCTGCAAGGGGGAAGTTGTCGGAGATGCGTGCAGCATATTTCCGTTCGCTGCTCGACGAGCAGTTCCGCTTTGCGCAGTGCGTTCAGGATTTCTCGTACCTGCTGAGGGTGGTGGACGAACACCTGTACCATCAGCAGCCGGAATACCTTGCGATGCTGAAAGGCACGCGCGACGAACTTGCCAAGAGAATCGTTGTAGTGCAGTCGAAGTTCCAGGCACAGTACTGCCAACTGCTGCAGGCGGGCGACATGGAGAGGCTCCAGGAACGCATCAAGGCTGGTGCCAACTACTTTGCCGAGCAGTTGATGCAGATTATCGTCCCTGTCATAAACAAAGGAAAATTCACCATCGGTAACCAGCAGACCAAGAAGCAGTTTGCCAATGCAATGGACAGCCTGACGCAGAGCTACAGGGTGAAGCTGTTCACACTGCGCGCGTGTGCAGACGAGGGTTTCTCCGTGAAGACCTATCTGAAGAGCAAGGCGAACGCACTGATAGAGAAAGAGACAAAGAAGACAGCGACGCGCCAGAAGAATGTGGGAAGGGCGGCATCACGTTATGCCGAGAGCGCTGGCGTTGTGCCCAACAGTAAGGGGTGCGAAGAGGAGGGCAGCGTGCTGGCACGACGACTGGGTGTTGTCGGTGCCGAGGACGATGCCAAACCAAAGGAAAAACAGCAGTGGAAGTGGTATAGAAAGAAATGAGAGGAAAGAACCAGTTACTTGAACAACTGCGTGACGGCGGTGAGATGAGCCGTGGCGAGAAGGTGCGTCTTGTCGCCCTGCTCAGTGTGCCTGCTATGCTGGGTCAGCTGAGTAGCATCGTCATGCAGTATATCGACGCCATGATGGTGGGTAAGCTGGGTGCCTCTGCCTCTGCCAGCATCGGACTGGTTAGCACTACGACGTGGCTCTTCGGCGGACTGACCGTTTCCGTTGGTACGGGCTTCTCTGTCCTCGTGGCACAGCGCATCGGTGCAAAGGAGAACGAGCGGGCGCGCGACATATTGCGTCAGTCGCTGCTTCTGTGCTTCTGCTTTGCCATGCTTGTGTGCCTCTTCTGTGTAGCCATTCACGGTGCACTGCCTGAATGGTTGGGAGGAACAGGCAACGTGGTGAGTCAGGCTCGAAGTTATTTCCTGATATGGGCGCTTACCGTACCGGTGATGCAGATGCTTCATCTTAGCAACAGTATGCTGCGTGCCAGTGGCAACATGACCGTCCCTATGTTCAGCGGTGCGCTGATGTGTGCCCTCGACGTAGTGTTCAACATATTCTTTATCCCAAGATGGGGTGTTACGGGAGCGGCTCTGGCAACATCGCTGTCGGGCACGGTATGCGCTGCGGCGAGCCTCGTGTATCTGCTGTGCTTCAGCTGCGAACTGAAACTGCTCTCTCATCCCGGTCATCTCAGACCGGAGTGGGGCATCATACGCGATGCGTTGAAGATTGGTCTGCCGATGGCTGTGGAGCATATTGTGTTCTGCGGAGCGCAGATAGTCAGCACCGTCATCGTGGCTCCGCTCGGAACGGTGGCGATAGCAGCCAACACCATAGGCATCACCGTTGAGAGCCTGTGCTACATGCCGGGCTATGGCATAGGCGATGCTGCAACTACGCTCATAGGGCAGAGTGTCGGAGCAAAGCGTCACGACCTGGTGCGCAGTTTCTCGTGGCTTACGGTTTTCCTCGGCATAGCAGTTATGTCGGCGCTCGGTGCCGTGATGTATGTCTTTGCGCCGCAGATAATGGCGGTGATGAATATAGATACGGCTGTACAGTCGGTAGGAACCGTCGCCCTGCGCATAGAGGCGTATGCCGAACCGATGTATGCAGCCTCGATTGTCGTTTACGGTGTCTTTGTGGGTATGGGCGACACGCTTGTGCCTTGCATCATGAACCTCTGCAGCATCTGGATGGTAAGGATTCCGCTGGCATGGATGCTGGCATCGTCAATGGGCCTGGCTGGCGTGTGGCTTGCTATGGCAATCGAACTGTGCGTGCGCGGCATCATCTTCCTGGTACGTCTGGCGATGAAGATCAGGGTTAATAGGAGCAGGCGGTAGTTATCGGACAAATGTAGTTGACCTTTGAGAATGGTTCTATCGTCCGTTAACTCCTGATAACTCCCATTTACTCCTGTAAAAAATGAACGAGTATAATATATAATATAATAAGGTATGATGAAGGTAATAAAGAATGAAGAGTTCGGCGGAGAGCGCCCGCTCTACTGCGAACATAATCTGCGTCTGGAAGGTGTTACCATACATGTGGGTGAGTCGTCGCTGAAGGAGACATCGGACATCGAGGCAGAGGGTTGTACTTTCGAGGGCAAGTATGTGTTCTGGGAGTGTCGCAACTTCAAGGCTCATGACTGCCTGTTCCGCGAAAGTGCACGCTCGTCGCTGTGGTACAGTGCCAACGGTGAACTGGATCACTGCAACGTAGAGGCACCGAAGATGTTCCGCAGAATGAATGGCATACGTGTCAGCGAATGTCTGTTCCCAAATGCAGAGGAGACTCTGTGGGACTGTGATGACGTAAGGATAACGAACACACGCATTGACAACGCAGACTATCTTGGCATGCACACTAACGATGTCTATCTCGAGAATGTAGTTCTCAACGGTAACTACTCGTTCCAGTACTCAAAGAATGTGGAGATTCACAACTGTGTGCTCAACTCGAAGGACTCGTTGTGGGAGAGCGAGAACGTGACTGTCTGTGACAGCGAGATAAACGGCGAATATCTGGGATGGTATGCCAAGAACCTTCGCCTTGTTCGTTGCCGCATCACGGGCGAACAGCCATTGTGCTATTGCGAGAATCTGGTTATGGAGGACTGCATAATCGGCGATGACGCTATACTCGCGTTCGAGTACAGCACCATCAGTGCCACCATCAACGGCGACGTGCCCAGCATCAAGAATCCGACGAGCGGACACATCAAGGTTAATGGAAAGATTGGTGAAACAATAATCGACAGAAACCAGAAGGCTCCTGCCGATTGTGTCATTGAATAGTGGAATTAAACTGGAGTTAATAAAGTTATCTCCAGAAAATCGAAACATGGGGGAAAGGTGGTTACTTGACCACCTTTTTCCCATTTACTATATAAATGCCGTGGCTTTGTGGCTCCATACCGTAGCGGCGACCGCTGACATCGTAGGTGCCGTACTTGATGCGATTGCCACCGGCTGCTTCTCTGACTACTTCGATTCCGGTAGGCTCGTTCTTGCCGTTCTTGCCTGTAGAGAAGTCTGTGACACGGTTGCTCATCGAGTTGAGAGCACGCACGTCAGAAGACGAGAGCTCGCGGTTATATATCATCAAGTCGTCGAAACATGCATCGGCACTGCCCCAGAACGAACCGTTTCCGAGGTAGAAGTATTTCAGTGCTGCCACTGTCTTCACCACGTCTTCGCTCTTCAGTGTCTTGGCTGATGTTGCGCCATAGCTGCTTGCTACAGAGTGTGTGGTCTTGTTCGTGCCGTTCAGGTATAGTCTTACACCGTTGTCTTTTCCGACAGTGATGGTTACCAATGTCCACTTTCCGACAGGAATATCGGTGTAGATGCTGCTTCCGGGATAGTTGATGTCGAAGTAGTTGTTGTTGGCATCGTTGAAGCCAAGATATGCGTTGCCGGTAAGGAAGAGTCTGCCCGATGTGGTGCTCGTTGCGCTGGCAGCGTGGAAGAATCCCCACAGTGCGTCCCACATGTTTTCGGTGTTAGGCTTTATCCATGCGCTTACGGTGAATCCATTCATCTCTGTGTCGTTGTACAGAGGATTTGACATTCTGCAGTAGCTGTTGCTGCCGTTTGCTCCGAAGGCCTGGTGTACAATCTGCCCATCACGGTCGTAGTCGTTCTCCAGTGTCGGTGCTGTTCCGTTGTTCCACTTGCCATATGTTACACGGTCGTATTCGGTCTCTGTGCTTGGCTTGTAGTTGTTGTATGTGGGCTTCTCGTTGAAGTCGTAGTAGGCTACCAGTCCATCGAGATAGTCGCCGCTCGGGATTATTTCCTTCTGAGCCTTGACGGTGTACTGCTGCTGCCAGAAACAGTCGCCGCAACTGAGTCGTCCTGTCAGTGTGACTTCCTTGGCGCTTTCAAGTCCTGCAGGGTTGTACTTTCCTGTCTCGCTGATGATGCTTGGTTCGGACGAAGTCCATGTCAACACTGTATTGTTGTCGGTGTCGAACATCAGTCTTATGTTGCTTGTGATCGTTGCACCATCCTTCACGGCAATCATGTTTCGCTTGAAGTTCCATGCCAGGGCACTCTCGGGCTTCAACTTGTAGCCCCACAGTGACACGCCGCTCTGAGACATGGCAGTAAATGCGATGGCTTCAAGGTTGGTGGTCTTGTAGTTGGCTGTTGTTGCTCCGTTGATGTGCTGCTTGCAGAACACACCATAGTGAGTTACACCGCCCACCTTGATCGACATGTATGCAGTGCCGTCGGTCAGGCTCCATGTTCCTGTTGCGTCACCCTTCACGCTTCCGTCCTCAGCCAGCGTGATGGTGGATGGCGTCATCTCCTCGTATTCCTTCTGATTCAGTTTGTAGGGGTGCAGAAGAATCTGGTAGTCACCTGTCAGTTCTTCCTTTGTCCAGGGGCATCCTGCAGCAATATCCTCGTCCGTCTGCACTTCGCCCTGATAGCAGAATGGTGCTGCTACGAGCCATCCGTTCCTATTGGTGAAGAGCTGGTGGACGCGTACCTGATGACCGTCTGTTCCGTCGTTGAACTTGGTGTGGTAAACAACAAAAGAACGTCCCTTGTTGTCTGTACATGCCGAGTTGTGTCCCTGAGCACGCTCGCCTACGTTCTGTATGCCGCCCCAGTCGTTGTACGATGCCATCAGCAGCATTCCCCTTGTGTCGTTTGAGTTGATACCATAGTTCAGCCGGTAACCGGTGAAGGTTGCCTGATTGCCGCTTGCGTCCTTGTATGGTCCGTCGGGCTTCTCGCTGCGGAAGATGCGCATCTCGTATCCGCCGTCGGGTGCAAAGCCTCCGTAGCTCATGAAGAGATAGTAGTACTTGCCGATGTGCTGTATGTAGCTGCCCTCACCGCTGACGTAGTATCCTCCGGCAATCTTCTTTCCGAAATAAGGGTCGCTGACACCGTTGGCACCTTTGGCATTGTAGTCGCTGGGGTAGGTGTAGGTGTAGTCGCGCAAGCCGGTTTCCTCGTCAAGCTTGAGCATGAAGATGCCTCCGCTCCACGAACCGTATGACATCCACAGCTCGCCCTCCTCGTCGTAGAAGACGCAAGGGTCGATGCAGTTTGGCCAGTATGTGCCGTTGTCACCCTTGATGTATCTGCTGGGCAGTGTCGTCTCGCCAGTGGCGATGGTGTAGTCGGTCTCGCCAATCTTGGGCGCTGGCACACCATCGTAGGTCTGTCCGTTGAAGCCGCCCATAACCACTGGACCCTGGTAGGTGAACGGACCGGTGGGCGATGATGATGTGAGCAGTATGATGATGCTCGACCAGTTGTCACCGTTGCAACTCATGTACATACACCATTTCTTCATCGACTCGTTGTAGATGATGTCTGGCGCCCACATGTCGCCGTCAATCCATGTCGTCATGTCGTCAGCATAGCGCGAACAGTATGCCTTGGCGTCGAAGTTCGGGAAGTCTACGGTCTCGCCCTTGTAATTCTTGACCTTGGTTACCTGCTGTATGCTGAATGCATCGCGGTGTCCGCAGTTGGAGGATGTTGTCGAACCTTGGGCTGACAGGCGGCGGAATGTGCTGTTGTCCGCGCGCATAGGGGTCCAGTTGACAAGGTCCTTGCTCTGTGCCACGCCGAGGTGAGAGCCCCAGATGGTGTATGTTCCGTTGCGGAAGACTACCGAAGGGTCGTGTATGGAGATTACCGAACCTCCGCTTGTCTGATAACCGGTGTTAAGTTGCTCTGTCGAGAGCTGTGTCTGTGCTTTTGTCGAGACTGCGGCAACCGACAGCATAGCGCATATAAATATCTTTTTCATACGATACATTATTATATTATTATTGTCTTAGTCACAAAGATATATAATTTTGTGAAAAAAGTGCAAGATATGTGACTTTCATTTTGTAAAATGCGATAAATAAATTACTTTTGTATTCGAAACATCCATTTTTTAACAATAAATTCTTCATTGCATGGAATTAAAGAACTTACAGACTGATTTCAAAGGAACATGCTGGAAGCATGAGATTGATGTACGCGACTTCATCCAGCACAACTACGAACCTTATGATGGTGACGAGTCGTTCTTGGCAGGTCCAAGTGAGAAGACCAATAAGTTGTGGAGCATCCTCAGCGAAATGTTTGAGGTAGAACGCGAGAAGGGTGTATATGACGCTGAGACGAAATTGCCACAGAGTATCGATACCTACGGACCCGGTTATATAGACAAGGACAGTGAGGTTATCGTTGGTCTGCAGACCGACAAGCCACTCAAGCGCGGTATCTTCCCAAAGGGTGGTATCCGTATGGTTGAGAGCGCTTTGAAGGCTTACGGATACGAGTTGGATCCTCTTACCAAGAAGATTTATACACGCTATCGCAAGACTCACAACGAGGGTGTGTTCGCAGCATATAATGACGATATCAAGGCTGCACGTCATGCACATATCATCACTGGTCTGCCAGATGCATACGGCCGTGGTCGTATCATCGGTGACTACCGTCGTATCGCTCTCTACGGTACAACAAACCTTATCGAGGAGAAGAAGCGTTTCCACAAGCGTATCGATATTCAGGAGTTCACAGAGGAGATCGTTCGCTGCCGCGAGGAGATTACTGACCAGATCAGTGCTCTCAAGGAGTTTGAGCGTATGTGTGCAGCTTACGGTTTTGACGTAACAAAGCCTGCAACAAATGCTCGCGAGGCTATCCAGTGGACATACTTCGGTTATCTGGGTGCAGTCAAGGACCAGGACGGTGCTGCTATGAGTTTCGGCCGTGTCAGTGCCTTCCTCGATATCTATATTCAGCGTGACCTCAAGAATGGCGTCATCACCGAGGCTGAGGCTCAGGAGATGATCGACCAGTTGGTAATGAAGCTGCGTATCGTTCGCTTCCTTCGTACTCCTGAATACAACGACCTCTTCAGCGGTGACCCAATCTGGGCTACTACCAGCGTAGGTGGTATGGGTATCGATGGTCGTAACCTTGTTACAAAGACAGATTTCCGTCTTCTTCACACTCTCTATAATATGGGTCCTTCACCAGAGCCAAACCTTACTGTTCTGTGGAGCGAGCGTCTTCCAGAGGCTTGGAAGAAGTACTGCGCTAAGGTCAGCATGGACACCAGCGCCATCCAGTACGAGAATGACGACCTGATGCGTCCTGAGTTGGGTGATGACTATGGTATAGCTTGCTGCGTAAGCCCAATGAAGATTGGTAAGCAGATGCAGTTCTTCGGTGCTCGTGCCAACTTGGCTAAGTGTATGCTCTACGCTATCAACGGTGGTCGCGACGAGATGCACGGCACACAGGTAGGTCCTCGCTTCAGCCCTATCACAGGCGATTACCTTACATTCGAGGAGTTTTGGCCACGCTTTGACGCTATGATGCGCTGGTTGGCTAAGACATACGTAAATGCATTGAAGATTATTCACTACATGCACGACAAGTATGACTACGAGGCATTCGAGATGGCTCTTCACGATGGTGACGTTCAGCGTACACGTGCTACCGGTATTGCTGGTATCTCTATCGTTACCGACTCTATCGCAGCTATGAAGAACTGTAAGGTTCGCATCATCCGCGACGAAACAGGACTTGCTGTCGACTACAAGATTGAGGAGGGCGAGTATGTACCATTCGGCAACAACTGTGACGAGACTGACCAGATTGCTGTAATGCTTACTGAGAAGTTTATGGAGTACCTTCGTCAGCATCGTACTTATCGTGACGCTATCCCAACACAGTCACTCCTTACCATCACTTCTAACGTAGTTTACGGACGTAACACAGGTGCTACTCCTGACGGTCGTGCCAAGGGTGTTCCATTCGCTCCTGGTGCTAACCCAATGAATGCACGCGATATGAAGGGTGCGGTTGCTGCTCTTGCCAGTGTGGCTAAGTTGCCATTCCACCACTCTAAGGATGGTATCTCTTACACATTCGCTATCAGCCCAAGTGCTCTTGGCAAGGACCGCGAGACACAGGTTCAGAACCTTGTAAACATGATGGACGGTTACTTTACTCCAGATGGTGGTCAGCACCTCAATGTCAATGTGTTCGACCGTGACTTGCTCGTCGACGCAATGGAGCATCCAGAGAAGTATCCTCAGCTCACTATCCGTGTCAGCGGTTACGCTGTCAACTTTGTCAAGTTGACTCGCGAACAGCAGCTCGATGTGTTGAGCCGTACTATCAACCAGTGTATGTAATAACATCGGCACTCAATAATTACAGTCCTTCTCCATACACGTGGGGGAGGACTTTTTTATCCTTAGCGCGTTTCTCTTTCTTTATGGTTCTCTGCTCACACAATAACAAACAAAGGTATACTGATTTATGAAAGCAAAAATACATTCTCTTGAATCCTTCGGCACGGTAGACGGTCCCGGTATCAGGTTCGTGGTGTTCTTTCAGGGATGCCCAATGCGTTGCAAGTTTTGCCATAATCCCGACACGTGGGATGTGAATCCATCAGAGAGCGGAGCCAAGGCTTCGGGCTTTGGCGTGTGGTCTGCCGATGCACTAATGGAAGAGGTGCTGAGATACAGGAACTTTATAAAGAGTGGTGGAGTGACGTGTACCGGCGGTGAGCCGTTGATGCAGGCAGAGTTCGTTACTGAGTTCTTCGGTCTGTGCAGGCAGAATGGACTGCATACCTGTCTTGATACGAGCGGGGTGGTTTTCAACGATGCTGTTAAGGAAGCATTAAAACAGATTGACTTGGTTATGCTCGACGTGAAGACTGTCGATGACGACCTGCACAAGAGTCTGACAGGATGCACGCGCACCAATAACCATCTTCTTATGGAGCATTTGCAGCAGACAGGCAAGCCAACGTGGATACGTCACGTTGTAACTCCCGGTATCAATGACGACGACAAGTATCTGCGTGCTGTGGCTGAGTATGCATCGCGTTACTCGGTCGTGGAGCGCATAGAGGTTCTGCCTTACCATACTTTGGGTGCTGCAAAATACGAGTCGCTTGGCATCGATTATCCGTTAAAGGGTGTACCTGCGCTTACACGCGATGAGGCTGAGCATGCACGCTCCATCTTCCGTCAATATGTGAGCTGTAAGGTTCAGTAATGGCGTTGATGATTGCCGAAAGGGAAGGTATTATAAAATAAAGTGCAGTGACGTGAGGCAGATGTCTGCCCCTTGTCACTGCACTCGTTTTGTTTGCAGTAAGAACGCTCTGTGCTTATTGTGATAACGTTCTATTCTTGTTTATTTGTGAATCTTGACGATAGTGGTAGGCTCTTTCTCAAGATTACGCTTGTCGGTTTGTGTGACAACCTTGGCTGCCAGTTGCAGGAATGCCTGACCAGTTATGCTTGACGGGTTGAGCGCTACTGGTTCGCCGGCATCGCCATGTTCGCAAATATCCTGAACCACAGGTATCTGTCCCAGCAGTGGTACGTTCATCTGTTCTGCCAACTGCTTCACGCCCTCCTTGCCGAAGATGTAGTACTTCTCGTCGGGATGCTGTGCAGGCGTGAACCATGCCATGTTCTCTACCAGACCCAGTATGGGAACATCAACCTTCTCGTTTTGGTACATATTGATGCCCTTGCGCGCGTCTGCCAGTGCAACCTGCTGAGGTGTGCTGACTATCACGGCACCGGTGATTGGCAGTGTCTGTACCAGTGTAAGGTGGATGTCGCTTGTTCCTGGAGGTGTGTCGAGGATGAAATAGTCGAGATCGCCCCAGTTGGAGTCGCCTATGAGTTGTTTCAGCGCGTTGCTTGCCATGCCGCCTCGCCACAGTGTTGCCTGGTCGGGATTGACAAAGAACCCTATAGAGAGCATCTTCACGCCATACTGCTCCACAGGTATTATCAGGTCCCTTCCGTTGATGTTCTCGCTGTATGGACGTGCGTCTTCCATCTTGAACATCTTGGGCATTGACGGACCAAAAATGTCGCAGTCGAGCAGACCCACGCGGTGTCCGAGTCGTGCGAGTGACACAGCCAGGTTGGCTGCCACGGTACTCTTTCCCACGCCGCCCTTGCCACTTGACACGGCAATGATGTTCTTCACGCCTGGCAGAAGGTCTGGCAGCTCGGGTCTTGGAGCCTGCAGGCTCTTTGTCTTTATCTCGACCTCTGCATCCTTGCATGCAAATGCGTGTATGGCTGCCTCAGCCGCCTTGACGATTGACTTGAGGAAAGGATTCGTTGGCTTGTCGAAGATAAGCGTGAAGGACACATGCATTCCGGCAATGCGAAGATCGTCCTCCACCATCTCCATCTCTACGATGTTCTTTCCGGTTCCGGGGTAACGCACTGTTGCAAGTGCGTCCATTATAAGTTTTGGATACAAAGCTCCGCCCTGGTCCTGACCATTGGCGCAGCTCGTGTTGTTTGTTTCTTCCATTATCTTTTTTTCAAGTAAGTTCTACTTGTGAGTGTCAAGTGACGAGTTCTTGTCGCGTCCGTAACTGCGGTATTCGTCAAGTTCAATCTCGACATCTGGCTCTATCAGCTCACATTCTTTGGGTAGGCGGAAGCGAAGATATTTTATGTCAATTCCACGTTCGCGCCACATGCCTTCGTAATAGGTTTGGATGGCACGAGCCTGTGCTGTATCCTCGCCAGTCTCTTGATAAAGATTGCGTGTGCATACCTCGGGCGTGATGCCGTTAGCCTTAAGCATCTCCTCTGTATAGGTGAAGAGAAAGTTGGAGTCAGTCTTGAGATGTATGATGCCTCCGTCCTTCATGAACTTGCGGTAGCGCTCAAGGAAGAAAGTCGACGTGAGTCGCTTCGTTGCCTTTCGCATCTGTGGGTCGCTGAAGGTAAGCCATATCTCGCTTACCTCGTCCAATCCGAAGAACTCAGGGATGAATTCAATGTGTGTGCGCAGAAAACCGACGTTTGTCATGTGCGTCTTTAGTGCATCCTGAGCGCCTGTCCACATACGCGACCCCTTGATGTCTATGCCTATATAGTTCTTTTCGGGAAACATACGGCCAAGACCGACGGTGTACTCGCCTCTGCCACATCCCAGTTCGAGCACGATGGGCTTGTCAGCAGAACCTGTGGCTGCGGTGCGCACAGCTCCGTCAGCCAAGGTTTCTTTATTCTCGCCTTCCTGCATCTTACCAAAGAAATCCTTGTTCCAGTTGCCTTTCAGCGGAAACTCGAACTCTCGGCCGGGATAGTAGTCTGGCTCCACAACGTGCGGGTTGGCAGCCATGTCCGCAAACTTTGCTAACTTGCCTTTTCCCATTATCTGATGTCAATAACAGGGATGTTGTCCTTGTCGTTGTAGTAGAGATTCTCGCCTGCCATACCCCAGATGAATGTGTAGTAGTAGGTGCCGGCTGCTGCGTGGATAGACCACTCTGGGCTCATGATAGCCTGTTCGTTGTGCAGCCATACGTTGCGGCTCTCCTGAGGCTGACCCATCACATGCGAGATGGTCTGGTCCTCGGGCAGGTTGAAGTAGTAGTATGCCTCAATGCGGCGTCCATGTGTGTGAGGTGGCATGGTGTTCCAAACGGCACCTGGGTTGAGCTGGGTAAGACCGAGCTGCAACTGACATGGACCCTCCTCCAGAACGTCGTTTACAATGAGTTTATAGACGGTACGGTTGTTAGCCTCCTCGGTTGTGCCTACTGGACCCCAAACTGCAGCCTTGAGCGAACCCTTGCGACCGTCGAGTGTAATCCACTGTGTCTTGTAGTGAGTGTGGGCTGTAGCGCTGTTGAGGTAGAACTTGGCAGGTTTGCTGGCATCCTTGCTGCGGAACTCGACGCTCTTGTTTACGTCAACCCAGTTGCCCTTCTTGTCCTGCATATGACCGCGACCGATGTACAGTGCCTCTTTTGGCTGCAATGGATATTCCTTGCCGTCAACGATGACGTAACCCTCGCCCAGACCACAGTTGACAACGCCAAGCTCGCGGTTGTAGAGGAAGTATTTCTCTGTTATGGTCTTGTCAACGTCCAGACCGAGCTCCCAGAAGTTCTCGAGCTTCAAAGTCTTACTTACTGGCATTGCACCGCCGAAGATAAAGCGGTCGTAGTGTGAATATGTAAGAAGGATTGAGTCTGCCTCCATAACCTTCTCCATGACGAAACGCTCTCTCAGGGTCTTGGTGTCGTAGTGCATCACGTCCTTTGGATGGCATGCGGTCTGGAAGCGTACATGCTGGTTGCCTACGAAACGGTCTGCCTCCTGTGCGACTGCGTCGCAAGTGAAAAGCGAAAAATTAAAAGCGAAAAGTGCAGTTAGCGCTGCTGTTGTCAAATTTCTCTTCATATCTTTTTTATTTGTTGTTAAGTCGTTAAATAGTTATTTCTTGTTAATCTGTATCTTGTTCCATACAACCAGTGCCATAGTCAGGATAACCAAAATGCCGGCACCGATATACTTGAGCCACTTCATGCAACTGTAGATGAGCATTGAGAGTGGTGATGATGCAAAGTCGAGTGCACCTGCCTGGAATCCTTCAGGCACCTTCACGCTTGCATCCTCAGGATGAGCAACAGCTACGCTGTGTGCTGCGCTGGTGAAATCGCCTGACATCATCGTTACGAAGATAAGACCGATAGAAACCACAACGAGACCAACGATGAACGAACGCAATACGTTGCCATTGGTGTAGGGCAGTACCATTACGAAGACATAGAACATACCAGCCAGTGATGCTAATGGCAGGAACTGGTTGCCTGGCAGCATGACTGCCAGTGCCAGAGTGACGGGGATGAGCAGCAGACTCACAACAAGTGTTGTAGGATGACCGATGACGAGAGCAGGAGACATACCGATATACAGTTCCTTGTTCTCGCCAAACTTCTTGGCGATGAGTTCGCGCGTAGCCTCGGATATTGGCTTTAGGCCTTCGATAAAGAGGCTTGTGATGCGTGGGATAAGCTCCATCACGGCTCCCATCTTGATGCCGAGTCCGAGTGTGGCTGGAATGTTGTTAACGATCTCGTCCCAGTCCTTGCATGCGAGACATCCGATAGCAATGCCAATGATGACGCCGAGGAAGAGAGGTTCACCGAAGAGTCCGAACTTCTTCTTCATTCCCTCAGAGTCGATGTTTATCTTGTTGATGCCAGGCACGTAATCAAGAGCTTTGTTGATGACAACAGCGAAAGGCATAAATCCCTGGCAGAATGGCTGTGGGATGGAGATACCTTCCATGCCGGGGTAGAACTGCTGGAATCTCTTGGCAGTGATGTCTGCCAGCACGAGTGTGATGATATAGCAGATGATGGCAGCAAAGAATCCCCATGCGATGCTGTCTGTCATAAAGTAGATGACAGCGCCGATGAAGGCGAAGTGCCAGTAGTTCCAGAGGTCGATGTTGACGGTGCGTGTGCAGCCGAGCAACAGCAGTACGAGGTTCACACCCAGGCAAACAGGGATGATGAACGAACCAACGAGGGTGTTGTAGGCAACAGATGCGGCTGCAGGCCAACCCATGTCGAACACCTGGAGTTCAAGGCCGTATATCTCGACAACCTTTGCCAGGGCGGGACCGAGGCTGCTTGTCAGAAGTGCCGTGATGACACTAAGTCCTACGAAACCTACACCGACGTAGAGTCCGCTCTTTAACGCTTTGCTGAATTTAATGCCGATGCATACACCAAGGATGGTGAAGATGACAGGCATCATGACTGCGGCTCCAAGGCCGATGATGTAACTAAATACTGCTTCCATGGTTTATTTGAATGTGAATGTTGTATGTCCGATATTGCTGCCGTCGGCAAAGATGTCTGCGCGGTAGGTTCCGGCAGAGAGAGCCTCGGCTACGTCCCAATAAACTGTAACGCCAGTTTCTTCTCCGTTGTACTCTATGTCCTTGCGCATCGAATATTCGATGTTGCGGTTTTCGTAGTTGAAACTTCCTCCGTGGCTCAGTACGTCACCGGTAGGAGTGGTGATGCGCACGTATATGCTGCGGTTGCCTGCCTGCGCTGTCACGTTGCGGCTGATGTTGAAGCTCACCACAAATTTCTTCACGTCCTTTATCTTGTCCGTAGCCTTGCCCTTCTTGTTGTTGCCCTGGGCGTGGATGCCGGTGGCGTCGAGCTGTGCGGCTATGGTTACTTTCTCGGTAAGTGCCTCTTTCTCGTCTGTGAGGTTTGTGATGTGGAGCTGCTGCTGTTCGTTGGTGTTGCGCAGGTTTTGGTTCTCGTTGTTCAGCTGAATGTTGAGCTGCTGCAGCGAGTCGACCTGATGAACGAGGTCGCGCAGTATGTCGCGCAGGGTCTTCAACTCGTCGGTGAGACGCTTTATCTCCTTTGCGTCGGTAGCCTTGGTGCGCTTCAACTCGGCAAGTGTCTCCTCGTATTTCTTGTGCTCAGCCTCCCACTGTGCTGCCAGCGAGTCGTTGTTGATGCGCATCTTCATTTCGTTATATTGCATGGCGAAGTTCTGGTATTCGTTCTCCATCTCAGACTTCTCCATCTCAGCCAATTCCTGTAGTTGGGTTAACTCTTCCTTGATGGCTGCGTCTTCGTGTCGTGCAACCATGAGCCAGACGATGACGCCGACAAGTACCAATACGACGGCCACTATCGCGCCCGTCAGAATGTGCTTCTGCTTCATAAACTACATTATCCTTATTTATTATTATGCCACAAAGATACATATTTTCTCGGAAAAACGTCAAGATATAATATAATTTATTTAACTTTGAACCGAAAAACAATAGAAAACTTAATTTAATATCATAGGACATATATGAAGAAACAATTTCTTTTTGCTGTTTTGGTGGCTGTAGGTATGAGTTCGAATGCTTAGAAGGTTTCTAAACTGAACAGCCACACTGCCCAAGTTGACTTGACTAACGGCCAGACTATGTTTCTGGATTTCTACGGTCAGAACATCTTTCGTGTGTTTCAGGACCCAAATGGTGGTATTGTACGTGACCCTCAGGCAAAGCCGGAAGCCCAGATACTTGTCGCTCAGCCAAGGAGAGACGTAAGTATGACAGTTTCGGGCAATGTTATCTCTACTAAGGACGGACGTCTTACTCTGACTGTCAGTTCGGGTGATGGTGCTATCACCGTAAAGGCAAAGAATGGCAATAAATTGGGCGGTTGAACAACTACTGTCGATAGATTGTTTACACCATATTCGTCAAGTGACGGATTATCAATGTGTTCTAAATAAATTTTCCCAAAACTGCAACCGAATGATGCACCGGTGTGACAGTTTTGGGAAACTTTTTGTTTGTCGAAAAGGTGTAAGTGTCAGAAAATCAACGCATGTTCGTTCGGTTTTGGGAAACTTTGCATTTTTTAAATTATAAAAAGTTTCCAAAAAGTTGAAAGTTTTTCTCTAAAAATTTTGTGGTTAATGGTATTTATACTATCTTTGCAGAAGTTTTCGAATTAGCAAAAAGAAACCCAATAAATCATAAATAATCAATCATGATACAGACCGTAGTAAAAAGAGATGGGCGCATCGTTGGTTTCAACGAACAGAAGATAGCTGCCGCCATCAGAAAAGCCATGCTCACCACAGAGGAAGGTGACGATGCAGAACTCATTCGCCAGATTACCGATCGCATTGCAATGCGTGGTAAGAGTCAGATGACCGTGGAGGAAATCCAAGATATGGTGGAGAACGAATTGATGAAGAGTACACGTAAGGACGTGGCAAAGATTTACATTCGTTACCGCGATCAGCGCAGCATTGCACGTAAGGCAAAGACACGCGACATTTTCCTTGAGATTATCAATATCAAGAGTAATGATGTTACACGCGAGAATGCCAACATGAATGCTGACACACCTGCCGGTATGATGATGAAGTTCGCCAGCGAGACAACGAAGCCTTTCGTTGATGACTACCTGCTGAGCGAGGAGGCACGCGATGCTGTTCGTGGCAACTATCTCCACATTCATGACAAGGACTACTATCCAACCAAGTCGCTCACTTGTGTTCAGCATCCCCTGGACCATATCCTGAGAGGTGGATTCCGCGCTGGTCATGGTGAGAGTCGTCCTGCCAAGCGTATTGAGACAGCAAGTATCATGGGTTGTATCTCTATGGAAACAGCACAGAACGAGATGCACGGAGGTCAGGCTATTCCTGCGTTCGACTTCTATCTGGCACCGTATGTACGTTCATCATTTATAGAAGAGGTGAAGGAACTTGAGAAACTTACAAGCCAGGACCTCTCGGATATGTACAACGAGGAGATTGAAGACTATATAACTCTCCCTCTTAATGGCTTGGAGGGAAGAAAGCGTCTGAAGCAGCACGCTATCAACAAGACTGCCGGTCGCGTTCATCAGGCAATGGAGGCATTCATTCACAACATGAACACCATTCATAGCCGTGGCGGTAACCAGGTTGTCTTCTCAAGTATCAACTACGGAACAGACACCTCTGCCGAGGGTCGATGCATCATCCGCGAGTTGCTCCGTTCTACCTACGAGGGTGTTGGTGGAGGACAAACAGCCATCTTCCCAATCCAGATTTGGAAGAAGAAGCGTGGCGTAAGCTACCTTCCAGGGGACAGGAACTACGATCTTTACAAGTACGCTTGCCAGGTGACGGCGCGTCGTTTCTTCCCCAACTTTATCAACCTCGATGCCACATACAATCAGAATGACAAGTGGGATATCAACGACCCCGAACGTTACAAGTGGGAGTGTGCAACAATGGGTTGCCGTACACGCGTGTTCGAGAACCGTTTCGGACCAAAGACCAGTATAGGTCGTGGTAACTTGAGTTTCTCTACCATCAACATCGTCGGTATGGCTATCGAGTGTATGGGCATTAAGGATAAGCAGGAGCGTATAGATGCCTTCTTTGCAAAACTCGACAATATGCTCTCGGTTACTGCCAAGCAGTTGCACGACCGCATGCAGTTCCAGAAGACAGCCTTTGTGAAACAGTTCCCATTGGTGATGAGTTCGCTGTGGCTTGGTAGCGAGAACCTCGATCCAAATGGTACAATTGAACCAGTCATCAACCAGGGTACTCTCGGTATCGGTTTCATCGGACTTGCAGAGTGTCTTGTTGCCCTTGTGGGCAAGCATCACGGCGAGAGCGATGAGGCTCAGGAACTGGGTGTAAGGATTGTGACTTATATGCGCGACCGTGCAAACGAGTTCAGCGAGCATTATCAGCATAACTATAGCGTGTTGGCAACTCCTGCCGAGGGACTTTCTGGCCGCTTCACCAAGGGCGACCGCAAGAAGTTCGGCATCATCCCAGGCATCACCGACCGTGAGTATTACACCAACTCTAACCACGTTCCTGTATACTACAAGTGCTCTGCACGTCACAAGGCTGAGATAGAGGCTCCATATCACGACCTTACTCGTGGTGGACACATCTTCTACGTTGAGATTGACGGCGACGCAACACACAACCCTGAGGCTGTGATGCGCATCGTGGACATGATGGACAAGTACAACATGGGTTACGGTTCAGTAAACCACACTCGCAACCGCTGTATGGATTGCGGTGCAGAGAATGCTGAAAAGGAACTTACAGTATGTCCTAAGTGTGGAAGCACAAACATCGACCGCCTGCAGCGCATCACCGGTTACCTCGTAGGTACCACCGATCGCTGGAACAAGGCAAAGCTTGCAGAGTTGAACGACCGAGTAACACACGATTGATACAACAAGAAAAAATCTTCTCAAGTGAATTTGCGAATTCTCGACATATTAGAAGACACGACAGTTGATGGGCCAGGATTCAGAACAAGCATTTATTGTTCTGGATGCGCCCACGCCTGTCCGGGTTGCCACAACCCGCAGTCGTGGGATATCAATGCCGGCAGGTCAATGTCTGTTGACGAGATTCTGAAGGCTGTGCTCGACGACCCGTTTGCTGATGTCACATTCTCTGGAGGCGATCCTATGTATCAGGCAGATGGCTTTGCCGAACTGGCACGTGCTATTAAGCTGGCAAGTACGAAAACAATCTGGTGCTACACTGGCTTTCTCTTCGAGACATTAGTTAAACAGCCTCACACTCGTACCTTATTACAATATATAGATGTATTGGTTGACGGTCCGTTCGTACAGTCTTTGCGTGACGAAGATTTGCTGTACAGAGGCAGCAGCAACCAGCGATTGATTGACGTCAAGGCGTCGCTCGAGAAGCACGAGGTTGTGCTCTGGAAGTCGCCTGTGGCTCTGGTTGGCTGATACCGATTAAAATAATAGTGATGGTGAAATAACAACTTGCAGGGTTGTTATTTCACCATCATTGTTATATAAAAGACCTTTTTTTTGCTTAGTTCTTGTTTCTCTCCGGGAGGGTAGAGTCAATCTTTCTTCTTGTGTTACGGCAGTCTTATTCTCGTGTCTTGTCCCATTGAACGAGCTTGTCTACAAATTTCTTGTCGACGGCAATGGCGGTGCCGTGGCTCATTCCCTGAGGCATCTTTATCTTGCTGGTTACGTCCTCCCACGTCTCTCCGTGGTCGTGGCTCAGAGATGCACCGAACTGATGGCGGCTGTACATGTCATAGTAGACGATGAGGTCGTTGCCGACGAACAGTGGGGCAGGTCCCTCGCATCTCTGCTTTGGGTGGATGGGTGCAGACACCTCGTGTGGAAATCCCTTCTTCATCGACTTTCCTTTTACCACTCTGATGTTCTTTTCTGGTGGGTTGAGGTTCTCGTTCTTGACAGCCATGATCAGTTCGCCGGTAACGGGGTCCTCGACAACAGCTGCATCAATGGCATTGAAGTCGGGATTGTACCACAGTTTTGTTTTCGAGAATTTCTTGAAGTCCTTTGTGGTGCAACAGTAGATGCGGTGGTTCGAACCGTTCTCGCTGAGGCATCCTTCTGTCTTCACCCCCTTTGCACCCGGCACTGTCGACGCCCAGTATATGTAGTAGAGTTTCTTCTTCTTGTCGTAGAAGAGTTCGGGCGCCCAACTGTTTTGTGCGGTGGGGTAGTCCTTCATTACGGGTATGGATTCCTGTTCGCTCCAGTGTACAAGGTCCTTGCTGCTGGCGTAGCCTATGATGCGGTCCTTCCAGCTCGACGTCCATACCAAGTGGAATGTGCCGTCGGGTGCCTGGCAGATGCTTGGGTCGCGCAGCAGTTTGTCCTTGCCGATGTTGGGCTTCATGATTGGCTTGTTGTCGTTGATTGGTGTCCATGTGTAGCCATCGTAACTATATGCCAGACACAGTCCGGCTGCTTGTTTCTTAGTGTCGAAGTAAGTAAAGATGTATGCTTTCTCCTGCGCCTTTGCGATGGTGGAGAGGAGTATAGCAGCTAAAAGAAAAATCTTTCTCATATCGTTTGTGGCGTTTTTGTTTACTGGTTGAACACAAATATAGTGTATTTGAATGATTTCGGCAAGTATTTGCTTGGGATATTTTAAATTTGATTATATTTGCAGTATAAAAGACAATAGAATGAATAACAGTGTACTTATACTTAAGTCTGCGTTCCTTTCGGGCATCTGCATCGGACTTGCCGGCTTTGGTTTCCTTGCCGAGAAGAATATCGTCGGAGCAGTGTGCTTCTCCTTTGGTCTTCTGGCTGTAGTGTCCTATGGTCTGAAACTGTACACCGGTACGGCAGGTTTCTTCAAGAAAGGCGAGTTCGGCCAACTTCTGCTCATACTCGTTGGCAACATTCTGGGATGCTTTGCTGTGTCTCTCATAGCGCGTTGCAGTGGAATGCCTCTTCAGGAAACCGCTCAGGGCGTGCTCGAGGGAAGGCTTTCGCTCGGTCCGCTGCGTGGAGCTGTGCTGGCTATGGGTTGTGGATTTATCATGACCACCGTTGTAACCTTCGCGCGCAAGGGAAACAACTGGCCCTTGCTGTTCGGCATTCCGCTGTTCATCAACTGCGGGTTCCCCCACTGCGTGGCAGACGCATTCTACTATCTGTGCGTGCCATTTGGTTTTCTGGCAGACAATCTTGTCGAGGTGCTCGTGTTCTATCTGAGCATCGTGGTTGGAAACTTCATCGGTTGCAACGCATATCGTTTTATAATGAATAAGGAATCATGAACAGAACAGTCACGGCAGTCTTCCTGTCTCTACTCTTTTCTGTGACTGCCTCTTGTCTTTTTTATCTGAATGCTTCGCTCAGCAATTTTATCTCGATGGTAGGAGAGATGCGTTTGTACAGAATGTTGTAGACGGCATCCAGAATAGGCATGTTGACGTGCAGATGCTGGTTGATGTCCTTCATACACTGCGTGCCGAAATATCCTTCGGCAATCATCTCCATTTCTATCTGTGCGTTCTTGACGCTGTAACCGTTGCCTATCATCGTACCGAAGACGCGGTTGCGCGAGAAGTTCGAGTAACCGGTGACGAGCAGGTCGCCCATGTATACCGAATCGTATATGTTGCGGTCAATGGGGTGGACGGTGGTCAGGAAACGCTCCATCTCCTGAGTGGCGTTCGACATCAGTACGGCCTGGAAGTTGTCGCCGTATTTCAGTCCGTGCGTTATGCCCGATGCAATGGCGAACACATTCTTCAGCACTGATGCATACTCGATGCCGAGCACGTCGGTCGACGTCTTTGTCTTGACGTATTCGCTTGCCATCATATTGGCGAACACCCTTGCCTTCTTCTCGTCACTGCAACCGATGGTGAGGTAAGTCAGTCGGCCGAGAGCCACCTCCTCAGCATGACTCGGACCTCCCAGTACGGCAAGATTCTCGTCGGGTATGTTGTAGGCGTGGTGGAAATATTCCGAGCATACAAGGTTCTCGTCGGGCACGATACCCTTGATGGCAGTGATGATGAATTTGTCCTTTATCTTCTCCTTCAGTCTTTTCAGGTTGCCCTTGAGGTAGGGAGAAGGGGTGACGAATATAAGAGTCTGGCAGTTGCGCACCACCTCGTTTATGTCGCTCGAGAACGAAATCCTATTGGTGTCAAAGAAAACGCTTGTCAGATAAGTCGGGTTGTGATGCAGACGCTTGAATTCCTCTATCTGGTCATCGCGACGGATGTACCACCAGATGTGGTCGTTCTTTTCAAGCATCATCTTGGCGATGGCGGTTGCCCAACTTCCACCTCCAATGACAGCAATGGAACCGCACGTCCACTCTTCTGGCTTCGTTTCCTGTGTCTGGCCTCGGTTGCCTCTGTTGAAAAACAAATTACTTACCTGCATCCTTATACATGTTTAGCGTTATGTGAATCCCGCCTCCTTCATGCCGGGCTTGTTGCCGGCATGTGGAGAGACAGGTTACGTTTCAGTGTCTTTATTTGGTCCACTCTGCAATCTGGTCCTGAGAAGGACGCTCGACCTCGAGCTTGTACTTCTTGACAATCTCGATAATCTGCTGTTGGATCTTGGCTGGGTTAGCGTCCTTGAGTGTTACGACAAGGTTGTAGCCAGCCTTGCGAAGGATAGGGATGATTTCGGCGGGAACACCCTTCTCGATGAACATCTCGTCCTTGTCGCGCGGTGCCTTGACCTCAGGTTTCATCTGGGGGAAGAGCATAACCTCGCCTATGGCAAACTTGCCAGTCAGGAGCATTACCAGACGGTCGATACCGATACCGATACCGAATGTTGGAGGCATACCGTACTGCAGTGCGCGGAGGAAGTCCTGGTCGATGATCATAGCCTCGTCGTCGCCCTTCTCGCTCAGGCGCATCTGCTCCTTGAAGCGTTCCTCCTGGTCTATTGGGTCATTCAGCTCGCTGTATGCATTTGCCAGCTCCTTGCCGTTGACCATCAACTCGAAACGCTCGGTGAGACCTGGCTTCGAACGGTGCATCTTGGTAAGAGGCGACATCTCGACTGGGTAGTCGGTGATGAAGGTAGGCTGGATGAATGTGCCTTCGCATGTCTCGCCGAATATCTCGTCGATAAGCTTGCCCTTGCCCATTGTCTCGTCTACCTCGATGCCGAGTTTCTTGGCAACTTCGCGAATCTCGTCTTCGTTCATTGGGTAGAGGTCGTAGCCGGTCTTCTCCTTAATGGCGTCGAGAATAGGCAGACGGCGGAAAGGTGCCTTGAAACTTATCACCTTGCCGTCAATCTCAACCTCGGGTTTTCCGTTGACAGCGGTGCAGATTGTCTCGAGCATCTTCTCGGTGAATCCCATACCCCAGTTGAGGTCCTTGTAACTTACGTACAACTCCATGCACGTGAACTCAGGGTTGTGGGTCTTGTCCATACCCTCGTTGCGGAAATTCTTTCCCATCTCGTACACGCCCTCGAAACCGCCAACGATAAGTCTCTTCAGGTAGAGCTCTGTGGCGATACGCATGTACATATCCTGGTTCAGTGCGTTGAAGTGTGTTATGAATGGGCGTGCGCTGGCACCACCGGCGATGTTCTGCAGGATAGGTGTGTCAACCTCGGTGTAGCCTGCTGTGTCCAGAATGTTGCGCATGGTGCGGATAATCTGTGCACGCTTCAGGAAAGTGTCCTTGACACCGTTGTTCACGATGAGGTCAACGTAGCGCTGGCGATAGCGCAATTCGGGGTCGTCGAAGGCATCGTATACGTTGCCTTCGGCATCTGTCTTTACGATAGGCAGTGGCTTGAGGCTCTTGCTCAGCACTGTCAGTTCCTGTGCGTGAACGCTTATCTCGCCTGTCTTTGTGCGGAACACGTATCCCTTGACACCGATGAAGTCGCCAAGGTCAAGAAGTTTCTTGAAGACGCTGTTGTAGAGGTCCTTGTTCTCGTCGGGACAGATGGCGTCGCGCTGAACGTAAACCTGTATTCTGCCTTTCGAGTCCTGCACCTCGGCAAAGCCAGCCTTGCCCATGATGCGTCGGCCCATAAGACGACCGGCGATACTTACAGCACGGCTGTTCTCGGGTGTTGCGGTCTCGCGTACGTCGTTGCCCTCTTCGTCCTTGCCGATTACTGGCAGGTCGACGAAGTTCTCGATGATGTCTGTGCTGAGTGCGTCAACTGGATATTCGGCAGCTGGATAAGGGTTGATGCCCATGTCGCGCAGTGCCTGTAGATTGTTGCGGCGTACAATTTCTTGTTCGCTAAGTTCCAATATGTTCATAGAATATTTATATGTTTGTGTGTCAGGACGCACGGAAAGGTGTCCTGCCACTATGGTTAATCTTGCGCAAAATTAGTAAAAAAACTCTGTTTTGACAACCTTTTATCTTTAAAAGTACCTCTTTTGTACATTTTATTGCTAACTTTGTGTGTAAAGTACTTTTCTGTTATGTCAACTGCCTTCCAGAGATACGTCTGCAGCCTCTTTCTACTGCACCTCTTCTTCCTCCTCCCAGAGGCTGCCGGTGCACAGCGTTCCATCACCATTTGCGAGTGGAACGTCGAGAATCTGTTCGATGTTAGGCACGACTCCCTGAAGAACGACTACGAGTTCCTCCCAGAGGGAAGCCACAGCTGGACACGCAGTCGCTATTGGCGCAAGCAGACCAAGGTGGGCCAGACCATAGCCGCCCTGGGTGGCGAGGAAGGACTGCCTGCCATCGTCGGAATGTGCGAGGTGGAGAACGACTCGGTTATGTACGACCTGACGCGCCGTTCTGCCATGCGTGGGGCGAGATACGAATACGTCATGACCGAGAGTGCTGACCGTCGCGGAGTCGACGTGGCTCTTCTTTACCAACCCTTTCTGTTCAAACTGTTGGACTGGCACAGTGTCAGGATTCCTTCTGTGGAAAATGGTTTCAATCCGACGCGCGACATCCTCTATGTCAAGGGATGCCTGCCCTCGTCGGACACGCTGCATGTCATGGTGTGCCACCTGCCCAGCAAGGCTGGAGGCGGACAGACGTCGAAAAGGCACCGCCACCTCGCCGCAGCGACACTGCGCTCGGCTGTAGATTCGCTCCTGACGTTGCAGCCTTTGGCAAAGCTCATCGTGATGGGTGATTTCAATGCGGGGTCGAACGAGAAGGTGTTCGACATTCTTATGCCGCCTCTGCGTGAAACACTGCCTACCGACCGCCGTTCGCTCAAACAAAGGGTGGGGACGTATTATTACAAGAAGCAGTGGAGTTACCTCGATCACATGCTTGTGTCGGACGGTCTCGTCGAGTGGCAGGGGAAACTGAAGGGTGTAGAGGATGTCGGTCGCTCCTCGTCAGCCCAGCCTGTTGTCAGTGCTTCAGAATCGAGGCTGCCTTCTTTGCTCGGCAAGGATGGGTCTCCCTTTCGTACATATCGCGGACCGTACTACAACGGCGGTGTGAGCGACCATCTGCCGCTGGTAATGAAACTGCAGCTCACGCAGTGAAAAAATTTTTTTTTCGGTGCGGAAAAAATTTTTTTCTGCAGCGTAAAAAAATATTTTCTGCTGCGTAGAAAAACTTTTTCACACAGCAGAAAATATCATCAATCTCCCGTAACTGGGAAGAAGATTGTGCGTTTGTTGTTTAGCGAACTTGCCGTTATCAGTTATTTGATCAGTGGAACGAGAATGTCTCTCAGTCCGTCAGCCGTAATGGCACTGCCCACGATTTCACCCTTCGGCGATATGACAAAGAAGGCAGGTATCCAGTGCAGTTTCCAGTTGTTGAAGGTGGGATCCTGCTTTGTCGACTTCAGATTGCTTATCTGAGGCCAGGTGAACTGCTCCTTCTTCAGAATGTTCTTCCATGCGTTGGCGTCGGTGTCAAAGCTCATGCTGAGCCACTGTATCTGCTTGCCACCGATGGTCTTGTCGTAGGTTTCGGCGTGAAGCTGCTTCAGTGCGGGAATCTCGCGTCGGCAGTCGCCGCACCATGTTGCCCACATGTCGAGTACGACATACTTGCCCTTGAACTGGGCAAGGGTGACGTTGTTGCCCAATGTGTCCTTGGCTGCCAGTTTTGGTGCCTTGCTTCCTGCCTTTAGTTCAGGCAGGTACTTGTCCAGTTCCTCCTTGGTCGGCGTGAACTTGTCCTCTTTCTTTACCTGTTTTGTACTTGTCTTCAACCATTTCTCACATAGTGAGGGCCAGATGAGTCCTGCCCCCTGTCGCATGCCGTATCCGTGTCCGCCCTTGGGTAGATAGTGCAGTTCAATGGGTGCGCCGGCCTTCTGCATTGCGCCAACGATGGTGATGCACGACGGACCGCTGTACATGACATCGTCCTCGGTGCCGAAGACAAAGAGGGGCGGCGTCTGCTCGCTTACCGTCAGTTCGGGTGTCAGTGTCTTGTTCTCGCCCTCGTCCAGATAGGCAGGATAGATGAGTATGCCAAGGTCGGGGCGGCATGATGCCATGTCGGTTCCGTCCTGGGCGGGGTAGAGAGTCTCGCCCCATCGTGTTGCGGCACGGCAACTGAGGCTTGCACCTGCCGAGAAACCGATGATGCCGACCTGCTCTGCGCCACGGTGGCGTGCTATGCGGATACTTCGCTGTGCATCCTGCAAGGCTCCGAGTCGCTGGTTGGGGACGCGGTAGGCTAACACATAGGCGGTGTAGCCCTGCTTTGCCAGCCATTCTGCAATCTCCTGTCCTTCCTTCTTGTATGCCAACAGTGCGTATGCTCCTCCAGGGCAGACTATCACTGCCTTGTGGTTGTCGTTTTCGGCACTTGGAGTGAAAATCTCCAGCGTTGGATCGGTGACCTTCGTCACTCTGTTGCCGTCACTCCTGTGGTTGTTGTATTCGTGTTCTGCCTTGGCTTCCTTGCTGCCCGGCACTTCGCCTGGCCAAACCTTGATGGTCTCGTGCTGGAAGAGTTGTCCGAATCCGAGGGTTGCCTGCACAAAGGCGAAGGCAAATGCTAAGACTGTCCTTTTCATGTCTGTTATAGATGTACGGTTTTGTTGATAAGATAATAGTCGAGAATGGTCATTGCCGCCATGGCTTCGACAATGGGGACGGCGCGTGGCAGTACGCATGCATCGTGTCTGCCTCGTGCAGTGAGCTTGGTTGCCTCGCCCTGAAGGGTGACGGTATCCTGCTCCATGAGCAGTGTGGCTACTGGCTTGAATGCTACGCGGAAGTAAATGTCCTGTCCGTTGCTTATGCCGCCTTGTATGCCTCCGCTGTTGTTCGTCAGGAAAGCGGCGGTGCGGCCCGAATTGTCGGTTGGTGGAACCATGACGTCGTTCTGCTGACTGCCTCTCTCTGCCACTCCGGCAAATCCCCTGCCGTACTCGAATCCCTTGACGGCGTTGATGCTTAGCATTGCCGAACCGAGGGCTGCGTGCAGTTTGCCGAATGACGGTTCACCGAGTCCCACTGGGCAGCCTGTGATGACACAACTGATTACTCCACCTATCGTGTCGCCCTCCTTCTTAACCTCGAGGATGAGTTCTGCCATCCGTTCGGCTGTTGCAGCATCGGGGCAGCGTACGTCATTGCTCTCGGTGAGCGACAGGTCGTAATCCTTGTACGAGCCGGGCAGGGCTATGTGCCCCACCTGCTCGGTGTATGCCTGTATGTTGATGCCTAACTGTTTGAGGCACAGTTTGGCAAACGCGCCGCCAACGACACGGCTTATTGTCTCGCGTGCCGACGACCGGCCTCCGCCACGGTGGTCGCGCAGTCCGTACTTGGTGGTGTAAGTGTAGTCGGCGTGACTTGGGCGGAACAGGTTGCGCATGTTCTCGTAGTCGTTGGAGTGCTGGTTGGTGTTGCGCACCAGGAAGCCGATGGGGCATCCTGTGGTCTTTCCTTCGAACACGCCAGAGAGGATTTCCACCTGGTCTGCCTCCTTGCGTGCCGTGGTCAGCTTGCTCTGGCCTGGCTTGCGTCGGTCCAGTTCGCTCTGTATGAACTCCATGTCGACGTCAACGCCGGAGGGCATGCCGTCTATCACGCCGCCCACTCCGGCGCCGTGACTCTCGCCAAAGGTAGTTATCTTGAATATGTTCCCGAATGAATTCATGTCAAATGATTATTTGCATCCACCACAACTGCCACAGCCTCCTTCACAGCCTCCTTCGCAGTCGCCGCCACAGTTTCCTCCGCAGCTGCCACAGCCACCTCCGCAGCCTTCGCCGGTTATCATCTTCAGCATTCCGCTGATTTCCTCTGGACTTGCCTCTCTGTTCTCGATGACTTCGCCCTTGAAGTTGAGCGACTTGCCTGCCAATGGGTGGTTCAGGTCGACGATGATGACGTCGTTCTCTATCTTGATGATAGTGCCGTTGAACCTCTGTCCTTCAGCGTTCTGCAGGGGTACTACGGCTCCCTCGTAGATGTAGCGTGTGTCTATCTTGCCGTCTATTTCGAAGATGTTCTTGGGGACATCAACGACACGCTCTTCGTCGCGCTCGCCGTAACTCTGCTCGGCTGTCAGTGTGAAGTCGAAGGTGTCGCCGTCCTTCAGTGGCGCTATCTCTGCCTCGAAGGCGTCAAGGGCAACTCCGAGTCCGGAGATGAACATGAATGGGTTTTCGCGTGTTGCTGTCTCGATGCTTTCTCTCTCTTCGCCCTCTATGGCTGTCAGTTCGTAAGATACTCTGATGAATTTACTTGGTTCCATGTGTTTTTGTTTTGTGATTGTGCCTTGTTCGCTGTACTATGCGCAAGGCGGGTTTTGCCTACAAAAGTACAAATAATTAATTAATATATTGTGATGGGCGTGATTTATTTTGCACTTTGGGTACTTTTTTGTACATTTGCGAAGAAATAAAAACTAAATATCAAAATTTAATACTACGGTTATGAAAAGATTATTTTTCCTGTTGTCGTTGCTCTCTCTTGCCGTTTGTCCTGTCGGCGCAAGGAAGAAGGCACTGAAGGAATCGAAGATGGGTGGCTATCTGATGGTCTACCATAAGGACTGCGATCACAGTCTGCATATGGCAGTCAGTTACGACGGTTACGAGTGGACGTCGCTCAATGACGACAAGCCCATCATAAGCGGTGACACCATAGCCATGCAGCATGGCATCCGCGACCCTCACATATTCCGTGGTCCCGATGGCTCCTTCTATCTGGCAATGACGGATTTGCATATCTTTTCGCAGAAGAAGTTCGCCAACGATCCACGCTACAGCAAACTCAGCGAATACCGCGATGGAGAGTGGGACCGTGACGGGAAGAAATATGGCTGGGGCAACAACAAGGGACTTGTTCTCATGAAGTCGAAAGACCTGGTCAACTGGACTCGCACCAACCTCGACTTCTCAAAACTTCCTGCACAGCCCGAGGTGAACTGGGCAGAGGTGGGCTGCGTTTGGGCTCCCGAGACAGTGTACGATGAGGAAAGCAAGCAGTTGATGGTGCATTTTACCATGCGCGAGGGTGTCGGTATGAACCGTATTTTCTATGTTTATATGAACGATGATTTTACGGAGATGGTCGGTTCTCCGAAACCTCTCTTCGAGGCACCCGGACGAAAGTATAATGTAATAGATAGTGACATATTAAAGGTTGGCGATACATACCACCTTTTCTTTGTCAGTCACGAGCACGGAGCACGTCCCGTACATGCTACAAGTAAAGCGGTTACAGGACCCTATGTTATTGATGCGCTCTACAATGACGGCGAGCCACAGGGACATGAAGCGCCCAATTGCTGGAAGCGCATCGGACAAAACAAGTATGTCTTGATGTTTGACAACTATCACCGTCATCCGCACAACTTCGGTTTTGTCGAGACAGAAGACTTTCGTACGTTTACTCCGATAGGCTACTTCGATGCAGAAGGCAGCCCAATGAAACGTAACAATTTCAGTGAGCAGAAACACGGGGCAGTTATCTGGCTTACGAAAGCGGAGGTAGACAGACTTCTCGGTAAGTGACGGTGGCTTCGCCGGCGAGTATCCATCTGAGGGCGTTTTAGTGGCATTAAGTTTACAATTGCTACTAAAACGCCTTAAATTTTAAATAATGTGTAATTTGTTTGCTTTTTCTCTATTTAATTCGTAACTTTGTACCTGTTTTTAAGGAAATAGGTAATAAGCAAACAATTTTTATAATGAAACACCAACTTAGGAGTGCTGTCTGCACCGAGGGCCGCCGTATGGCTGGCGCTCGTGCTCTTTGGGTGGCAAACGGCATGAAAAGAGAACAATTCGGCAAACCTATCATTGCCATTGTCAATTCATTTACCCAGTTTGTACCTGGCCATACTCATCTGCATGAGATAGGTCAGATTGTTAAGGCAGAAATCGAGAAACTTGGTTGCTATGCAGCCGAGTTCAATACCATTGCTGTGGACGACGGTATCGCCATGGGACACGATGGTATGCTTTATTCTTTGCCAAGCCGCGATGTCATAGCCGACTCTGTAGAATATATGGTCAATGCACACAAGGCTGATGCAATGATATGCATCTCCAACTGCGACAAGGTGACTCCGGGCATGCTCATGGCTGCCATGCGACTCAATATCCCTGCCGTTTTTGTCAGTGGCGGACCTATGGAGGCTGGTAAGGTGAACGGTGAGAACGCCGACCTCATCACAGCAATGATCAAGGGCGGTGACGCAACGGTGAGCGACGAGGAACTTGAGCTTGTCGAGCACAGTGCGTGCCCTGGCTGCGGTGCGTGCTCGGGTATGTTCACTGCCAACTCGATGAACTCGCTGACCGAGGCTATCGGTCTTTCGCTCCCCGGCAACGGAAGTATTCTGGCAACACACGTAAACCGTGTTCAGTTGTTCAAGGATGCTGCTAAGTTGATTGTGAAGAATGCATTCGCATATTATGAGGACGGAGATGACAGCGTGCTGCCACGCAGCATTGCCACCCGTCAGGCATTCCTCAATGCAATGACACTGGACATTGCAATGGGTGCCAGCACAAATACGGTGCTTCACCTTCTGGCTGTTGCACAGGAGGGCGAGGTTGATTTCAAGATGACCGACATCGACCAGTTGAGCCGTAAGGTTCCATTCCTCTGCAAACTTTCGCCAAACTGGCAGAAGTACAGCATTCAGGAGGAGAACCGTGCCGGTGGTATACTTGGCATCCTTGGAGAATTGGCAAAGGGCAAACTGCTCGACATCACCTGCAAGCGTGTCAATGGTCATACTCTCGGCGAGGACATTGTCGGTTACAGCATCACTGGCACCAAGCCTGCGGAGATTGGTCTGCAGGATATTGACTCTGCTCTCTATGCCGAACTTCAGGACGAGGCACAGCGCATCTACCATTCTGCACCAGCAGGCAGGTTCTCTACCAAGATGGGTAGTCAGGATACACGCTGGGAGTCGTTAGATACTGACCGCGAGAACGGATGTATCCGCGACATTGAGCATGCCTACACCAAGGATGGCGGTATGGCAGTGCTCTTCGGCAATATTGCCCAGGACGGTTGCGTCGTGAAGACTGCCGGCGTGGCACCAGAGTTGTGGCATTTCGAAGGACCTGCCGTTGTCTTTGACAGCCAGGAGGATGCCTGCGAGGGTATTCTCGGAGGAAAGGTGAAGAAGGGCGACTGCGTGGTAATCACACACGAGGGCCCCAAGGGAGGTCCCGGTATGCAGGAGATGCTCTACCCGACATCATACATCAAGTCTATGCACATGGGCAAGGAGTGTGCTCTCATTACTGACGGCCGTTTCAGTGGCGGTACCAGCGGTCTGAGTATCGGTCACATCAGCCCGGAAGCAGCCAGCGGTGGCAATATCGGCAAGATTGTTGACGGCGACATCATCGTCATCGACATTCCTTCGCGCAGCATCAATGTTAAGTTGAGCGACGAGGAATTGGCGAGCCGTCCACAGCAGCCACTGAAGCGCAAGAGAGTCGTCAGCAAGGCTCTGCGTGCCTATGCACAGAGCGTGGCAAGTGCTGACAAGGGTGGTGTGAGAATCATTGACTAAATTATATACATACTTCCAACAAGTTTATTAATGGAGAAGATATCAGGTGCGGAAGCACTTATGAGAAGTCTGGAGCATGAGGGTGTGGACGTACTGTTCGGTTACCCCGGCGGTGCTATCATGCCAACATACGATGCGCTCTACGACCATAAAGAATCACTGCATCACATTCTTGTTCGTCACGAGCAGGCTGCTGTTCATGCGGCGCAGGGTTATGCGCGTGTCAGCGGTAGAGTGGGATGTGCCATTGTCACCAGCGGACCTGGTGCAATGAATACTATTACCGGTGTGGCTGATGCCATGATCGACTCAACGCCTATGGTTGTCATCTGCGGACAGGTGGGTGCTGCCATGCTCGGAACCGACGCGTTTCAGGAGGTCGACGTGGTAGGCGTTACACAGCCAATCACGAAGTGGAACTACCAGATACGTCGTGCCGAGGATATTCCATGGGCAGTGGCTCGCGCTTTCTACATTGCAAAGAGCGGACGCCCCGGTCCTGTTGTCCTTGACTTCGCCAAGAACGCACAGACTGCCATGATAGAGTACGAACCACAGACGGTAAATTTCATCCGCAGCTATAATCCGGTTCCACAGACAGCACCCGACACTATTCAGAAGGCAGCCCAGATGATTAACGAGAGTGTCAAGCCATTCATGCTCGTAGGTCAGGGTGTCGAACTGGCTGGCGCACGCGAGGAACTGCTTGCTCTCTGCGAGAAGGCGCAGATTCCTTTCGGCCAGACTCTCCTTGGCCTCTCTGCTGCTCCGACTGACCATCCCCTAAATATGGGTATGCTCGGTATGCATGGTAATCTTGGTCCCAACGTGATGACCAATCAGTGCGACCTTCTCATTGCTGTCGGCATGCGTTTTGACGACCGTGTCACCGGTAATCTGAAGACCTATGCAAAGCAGGCAAAGGTTATTCACTTCGAAATAGATCCAAGCGAGATTGGCAAGAACGTGAAGCCGACACTTGCCGTGCTTGGCGATTGCAAGCAGACTCTCGCTGCCGTTACCAAGTTTGTAGAGCCAGCATGTCGCCCCTCGTGGATAGAAGGTTTCAAGCCTTATGCCGACAAGGAATTCTCGAAGGTGATCAATCCTGCTATCAATCCGACCGAAGGTCCCCTGCTCATGGGTGAGGTTGTCCGCAAGGTGAGCGAGGCTGCAAACAACGAGGCTATCCTCGTGACTGACGTTGGTCAGAACCAGATGTTCGGTTGCCGTTACTTTAAATACACCAAACCACGCTCTGTAGTTACCAGCGGTGGGTGCGGTACGATGGGTTTCGGCATTCCTGCTGCCATGGGAGCATGCTACGGAGCACCCGAGAGAACTGTGTGCATGTTCTGCGGTGACGGTGGTTTCCAGATGACAATCCAGGAACTCGGAACTATCATGGAGAATCGTATTCCGGTCAAGATGATTCTTCTCAACAACAACTTCCTCGGCAATGTGCGCCAGTGGCAGTATATGTTCTTCAACAAGCGCTATTCGTTCACTCCTATGGTCAACCCTGACTACGAGAAGATAGCCGAGGGATACAACATCCCATGCCGTACGGTGGTGGAGCGCAAGGATCTTGATGAGGCTATCAAGGAAATGCTCAGTACCGACGGGCCATACCTGTTGCAGTGTGCCGTGAAGGAAGAGGACAATGTTTTGCCAATGACTCCTCCAGGAGCAAATGTTGACGAAATGCTATTAGATGTTAAGTAAGAGAAATGGAAGATAACAAGAAATACGGTGCTGCCGAGTGTGGCGACTGCAATACATGCGGCAAGTGCAGCGAGATGGAGAAAGCACCAGAGTTGAAGGGTTTTGACGATGCCGTAAGGGCTGCCGCCGCAATACAGCGCGACTCGTACGAGAAGAATCTGGCACGCCAACGTATGGCTACCTTCGAGCGTGACAATGCACAGGGTGGTCAGCGCGAGACATTCAGTCGTAATGCCGTGGCGCGTCCTGCTACGCCCGGACACGAGGGTGCCCTGTTGAACAGTCACGACGGTCTGACCCTCTATACACTGATTATTTATTCAGAGAACTACGCTGGTATACTTAACCAGATAACAGCGGTGTTCACACGTCGTCAGGTTAATATCGAGACGTTGAACGTATGTTCGAGCAGTACGCCCGGCGTTCACAAGTATACCATCACCTGCTACTGCAAGAAGGAGATGGCAGAGATGCTGACAAAGCAGATAGAGAAGAAGATAGATGTGCTGCAGGCAAACTGCTTCGTTGACGATGAGATATTCATTCTCGAGACTTCTCTCCTGAAACTTTCAACGCCAATGGTTCTCGACAACAAGGACATCTCGCGTATCGTACGCCGTTTTGACGCTCGTTTCGTCGAGGTGAATCCAACCTACACCATTGTTGAGAAGACCGGTGTGACCCAGGACGTTCTTGAAATGTTCAAGCAGTTGGACGAACAGGGTTGTGTGCTTCAGTTTGTGCGAAGCGGACGCATCGCCGTCACGAAATCGTGCATCGAGCGCCTCGACCAGTATCTGACACAGCGTGAAGAGGACAGAGTCAACTGATGTTCGTCCCTTATATATATTATATAATAGGTATAGGTATTCGTAAGTTATAGTGTTTGTTTATGAAGTTAGATTTGATTGATACTTACCAGATATATGTTGAGCCTTTCCATGTGGACTTCACCGGACGCATCTTTATGGGCTTGCTTGGCAATCATCTTCTGAATGCAGCCGGCAACCATTCGCAGAAGCGAGGCTGGGGCATCGGTGCTCTTAACGAGACCAGACACACGTGGGTGCTGAGCCGTCTCAGTATCGAGATGACAAGTATGCCTAAACAGTATCAGCATTGTCAGGTGAAGACATGGGTGGAGTCGGTTATGAAACTCTTCACGAACCGTAATTTTGCTGTCCTCGACGAGGATGGAAATCCTATGGGCTACGCCAGAAGTGTGTGGGCGATGATTGACATGCAGACCCGCAAGCCTTGTGACTTGCTTTCGCTCTACGATGGTGACATCTGCAACTATGTTGTTCCCGAGGAGCAGAATGTATGCCCGATTGCCGGTCATGGCCGTTTCCGTTTCAAGGACGCTCAACTGGCACGTACCATCGGCACGTACTACAGTGACGTAGACATAAACGGTCACATCAACAGCATAAAGTATATTGAGCATATCCTTGATCTCTTTCCTCGCGAAAGGTTCGAGCAGGGTATTCGCCGTTTAGAGATAGCCTACAAGACCGAGAGTTACATGGGCGACAGTCTGAGTTTTTATCTGCAGCCAGTACAGTCTGGAGAGGAGAGCTGTGAACCCAAGGAAATCGACGTGGAGGTGAGAAAGAACGTATCGGAGGAAAGTGCAGGTGAGGTTGTCTGTCAGGCAAAGATTATCTTCAACTAAAGTAAGAAAGTGGCTACAATTTTAGACTAATATAAACCTTTAAATTAAAAAAAAATGGCAAAAATGAATTTTGGCGGTGTCATTGAGGAAGTAATGACACGCGAAGAGTTTCCATTGGAGAAGGCTCGTGAGATTTTGAAGGACGAGACCATCGCAGTTATCGGTTATGGCGTACAGGGTCCTGGTCAGGCTTGCAACTTGCGTGACAATGGCTTCAACGTAATCGTTGGCCAGCGCGAGGGTAAGACCTACGAGAAGGCTGTAAACGACGGTTGGGTTCCAGGTGAGACTTTGTTCTCTATCGAGGAGGCTGCTACAAAGGCTACAATCGTTATGTGTCTTCTTTCTGACGCTGCTGTTATGAGTGTATGGCCTACTTTGAAGAAGTGCCTCAACCCAGGTGATGCTCTTTACTTCTCTCATGGTTTTGCTATCACATGGAGCGACCGCACAGGCTGTGTTCCTCAGAAGGACATCGACGTTATTATGGTTGCACCTAAGGGCTCTGGTACATCACTCCGTACTATGTTCCTCGAGGGTCGTGGCTTGAACAGCTCTTACGCTGTATATCAGGACTACACAGGCAAGGCTCTTGACCGTACTCTTGCTCTCGGTATCGGTATCGGTTCTGGTTACCTCTTCGAGACTACATTCCAGCGCGAGGCTACAAGCGACCTTACCGGTGAGCGTGGTTCTTTGATGGGTGCTATCCAGGGTCTTCTCCTCGCACAGTACGAGGTTCTTCGCGAGAATGGCCATACTCCTTCAGAGGCATTCAACGAGACTGTTGAGGAGCTTACTCAGTCACTCATGCCTCTCTTCGCACAGAAGGGTATGGACTGGATGTACGCAAACTGCTCTACAACCGCACAGCGTGGTGCCCTCGACTGGATGGGTCCTTTCCACGATGCTTGCAAGCCTGTAGTAGAGAAGCTCTATGCATCTGTTAAGTGTGGTAACGAGGCTCAGATCTCTATCGACGCTAACTCAAAGCCTGACTATCGTGTAGGTCTTGAGAAGGAGCTTGCTGCTCTCCGTGAGTCAGAGATGTGGCGTACAGCAGAGACTGTTCGTAAGCTTCGTCCTGAGAATAACTGATTCTCTTAGTAGATTATCATAGGGAGGGCGCAAAGCATCCTCCCTTTTTTTTGCCTTATACAGCAGGTATTTGTTTGTCTGCCACGAATAACGATTCTTGTTCAATACGTACTTGCAGGAAAAACTCTATGTAATGAGCATACAAAAAAAAAGTCCCCGCTGCGTGTGCAACGAGGACTTTCTTATTCAAACTCTCAGCAAGGAGAGCAAATGATTCAATTAGTAGAAGAGGTGACGTGTGTCTTCCTTCTTAGCGTTCTTATAAGCACTGTAGAAGATGCTCATAGGATTCTTGATGTTCATCTGGAACATATTGCTAATAAGATACTGAGTCTGCTGTGCAATGCGCTGCATCTCTGCCTTCTCGTCGTATGTCTCACTGTTCTTGTTCTTTGCCAGAACCTGGAATGCATAAACGCCAGCGTTACCACGTACACCGCTTACGAATTTGCCCTTGGCAGCAGCACTGACAGCACCACTGATTACAGGCTCGCTTGCACCACCCATCTTAGCAAGATAAGCAGGTGAGGCGAATGTGATGTGCTGAACAGTATCCTGAACTGCACCTGCAATCTTAGTCACGTCGGCAATGCTCTTTGCGCTCTTCATCTTGTCCTGAAGCATTGCTGCCTTCTTATCCTCCTTAACCATAGAAGTCAGGTAGTTCTTGACAGCCTCGTCGTTCATGTCGCGATAGCCCTCTGGGTTAACGGCTGTAAGAGCAGCAACTACAAGGTGCTCACGGTTCTTGCCGCAGTATGTAATCTCGCTTACCTCGCCAACCTTGGTGTCCTTCTTGTAAGCCCAACGAACAATCTCGCGTGAGTCTGCGATGCTCTGGACGCCTGGTGTCATTGACTCAAGATTCTCAAGGTTCAGAACTACGTAGTTGCTCTTCTGCTGGTTCTTCTCCATCTCCTCGATAGTCTTGTTGTTTGCTACGAACTCGCTCAACTTGTTGTAGTAGTCTGTTGCTGTCTCGTTGCTGAAATCGATAGTACGCTTGATGATAGCCACATCAAATCTGTCGGACATCTGACGACGGTCTGTAACCTGAAGGATGATGACGCCACCGTCAACATCAATCTTGTTGTAGGTGCCCACTGCTGCAGTTGTAGCAGTCTCGATGAACTTCTTGTTCGTGTCATCGAGAGTCTGGCCTTCGTACATGTTGTTTGTAATCCACTGCTTTGTAGCAGGCTGGTTGTATGCCTTTGCAATGGTGTCGAAGTTTGCACCGCTCTGGAGTGCGTTGACGATACTGTCAGCAGTCTTCTTTGCAGCAGCAGCGTCCTGATTGATGGCTGCAAGCTGACGAATCTCCACTGAGTCAGGAAGAGTGATCTTGCCCATCAGCTTGACGATGTTAATTGAGTTGTCTGCAGGGTTGTAGTATGGAGCAAGCTGTGTGCCTACTGCTACTGAGTCAATCTTTGCGGCAACGTCAGCAGGAAGGCTCTTCTTGCTTACAGGGATACTTGAGTAGTTAACCAAAGAACGTGACTGACGCACGATGCTTTCTATTACTGCATCCTCCTTCTGGAGAGCCTCTGCGTATCCTGCCATTTCCTTGTTGAGGGCGTCCTCGTCAGCCTTGCTTGCCTTAATCAGTACGTCGATGTACTTGATGTCGCGTGTCTCGTTTACCTGATAGAAGTCCTCTTTGTACTCATCGTACTTAGCCTTCAGCTCGCTGTCCTCTACCTTGATGCTTGCATCCTCGATAGATGTGTATGGGAGAGCAGCGATAACCACGTCGCTCTCATTTGCACGACCGTCGAAGTTTGCCTTTGCGCTGACAGGATTTGTCATTGTTAGACCACTGACAAGTGTCTGATACTTCTCCATGAGCTTGCTCTTCTTGATTTCCTTCTCAATGAAGCACCAGAGACGATAGATGCGGTCCATATACTCGCGCTGCTCAGCCGACATCTGTGGGTCGGTCATTGCCTTCTCGCGCTGCTGAAGGAACTGCTGGAGTGCAGCATAGTCGAAGTTGCCCTGCTGGCTGCGGAATGGAGTCTGGCTCAGCAAAGGATGATTGCCGCTCTTGATGATGTTCTGAAGTTCTGCAACGGTAACTGTGATGCCGAGCTTCTCGCACTGCTCGTTCAAGAGCTGCTCCTGCTCGTACTGCATGAATACCTGCTCACGAATCTGTGCGGTAATCTCGTTGCTTACCTGCTCGCCCTGTGGAAGTTGACCCATGGTCTGCAGAACGTCCTTGTAGTCGTCTACCATCTGATTCAACTCGGCATAGTCAAGCTTCTTGCCGTTGAGTTTCATTACTTCGGTGTCGGGACGCTGAGACTTCAGGATCTCAACGGCACTACCGGCAATGAATGCAAGCATACCCAGACCAATTGCAATCTGGGTGATTTTGTTGCTTCTGATTTTTTGTAATGTTGCCATTTGTTTTTATGTTTTTGTTATTTGTTTGCTTATGTTTGATGCGCTCTGCCTCACTCGTGATATGGCGGTGCAGACTGCTATCAGCGCGCAAAGATACAAAAAAAGTTTCATACGCGCGCAAGAAACGTTCTTTATTTTGCAATTATAGAGGCTTATTCTATGACTTTTAGTCTGACGAGTTCAATCTTGGTTGTTGTTTTCTTCATAATCTTGAACTCGAATTTGTCAAACTTGACGACTTCGTTCAGCTTCGGGAAACTCTGGTACTTGTGCAGGATAAGTCCGCCGACGGTCAGGTACTGGTCGCTTTCGGGCAAATCCAGACCTAATTTCTCGTTGGCTTGCTCTATCTCCATTCTCGCAGACAACATATACTCGTTGTTGCCAAGGTCGGTCGCGATGTAGTGTGTGTTGTCGTGCTCGTCCTCTATCTCTCCGAAGATCTCTTCCACCAGGTCTTCAAGGGTGACAATTCCGCTTGTGCCGCCAAACTCGTCGACAACGACTGCCATAGAGCGCTTCTGCTGCATGAAGGTCTTCAGCAGTTTCTGTGCCGGCATCGTTTCGGGGACGTAGGGTACTTCGCGTACACACTCGGTCCAGTCTTCTGCAGGTTTCAGACGGAACATCTCAGACGAGTGAACGTAACCCTTTATCTCGTCGATGTCCTCCTTGTACACAATTATCTTGGAGTGTCCCGATTCCACAAAATGATTCCTGAGTGTTTCGAGGTCGGTATCCATGTCGACAGCAACAATTTCTGTTCTTGGTACGATACAGTCTCTTACCTTGACGTTGCTGAAGTCAAGTGCATTCTGGAATATCTTCACCTCTTCCTCTATCTCGTTGTCATCCTTTACCTCGTCTATATTGCTCTGTATAAGATAGTCGAGGTCAAGTTTCGTGAATGTTCCGTCTCCGTCGTTGTTGGTTATCTTTGCTCCGCAAATGCGCAGCAGGAGTTTGCTCAGTCCACTTGTGAATTTGCTGATGGGGTAGAGGATGACGTAGATAATCCATGTGGGGATGGCAAATATTGTGAGCATCCTGTTAGGATTTATCTTGAAGATAGTCTTTGGTAGGAACTCTCCCGTTACGAGAACAATGAGTGTTGAAATTATGGTTTGCAGTATAAGCCGCACTCCCTCGTTCTCGGTCAGGTCGTTGATGAACCATTCTCCGAGCAGTTCCGCCATAAGGATGCCGTATATGACAAGTGCAATATTGTTGCCAACCAGCAATGTTGATATGAAATTGTTGGGGTGCTTATAGAAAAGTCCTAAAGCTTTACTGCTTAGACTGTTGCTCTGCTTGTCCATCTCGTAGCGGAGTTTGCTCGACGAGACGAAAGCTATCTCCATACCTGAGAAGAAAGCAGAAAATAGAATTACAATGACAGTGTCTATTATGAGGATAGTATTGTCGGACATTATTTGAACGTATGATTTACATTTTTTGGTTGGACATGTGGCTTGGGCGCGGGTCTCGGATTGTCTTTGACAGACTCTGACTCTGTGTTTTCTTCCTTGTCTTCACCGTCCTGCTCTTCTTCGGGCGCGTTCTCGGTGTCTTCGGCGGGGAATGCTCCTGCCGAGTTCATTACAAAGTAGTCTGTCATCTGCTCGTTCGAACGGAATTCGGTGCCATGCAGTTCCCTCTCTGGCATATATATATCCATCGGAACATGGTTCCACATCTTGTGCTCGCTCATATCCCAGAAGAGTTCCTGCGTAAGGAAGAGGGTTCCTTCAAGGTTTTTTATGATGACTCTGCCGCGCATCTCCCAGGTTTTTTGCTCGTGTAGAAAGGCAGTGTCTGCCTGGACAAAAAGATCAGCGTGCATCTTCTCGTCAAACCTTTCCATAAAGAAACCGTGGAAGAACTTCCAGGTGGCAGGCCGTCCGTCAAGACTGTTGTGTATCTGCCATTCCTCGGCAACAAGCTTGTATCTTATGACTCCCGAATCGGAGATAAGCGTACTTACTCCGTTTGCTGTCATGAATGCAAGCGAATCTGCATCGTTGACAGCTTCTGCTGTGTGCTCCTGCTCCTCGGTGCCGGTTGCGTATAGTGTCGCCAACACAATAACGAGCAAACCTCCCATCCACCATAAGTAGGAGAGAGGTCTTCTTCTATTAAAGTTTGTTTGGTTGCTCTGTCTATCCATGTTTTGTTGACATCGTCGTTATGCAATCGTGCTGGCAGAAGACTTTCTTCTTTAGTCAATCTTCCACTTCATGAACCACTTCTCGTTGAATAGCAGTCCGACATTCAGGATGATATAGTTCTCCTTAATCAAGGTAGAAACGGATGGTTTGCGATGCAGCCATTCGGCAGAAATGTTAATGGTGGAACGTCCGCCCAGTCTTCTTGTCTGCAGTGGCAGACCGAAACCAAGCGTGGCACGATATTCTGTAGGACCGTCGTGTCCATTAACTTTCGTGTACGGAGTGGCATAGTTGAAGCCAAGTCTGTATTTAACGGTCTCCATGTAGTTTCTGCTTTCGGGGTTGGGGATGTACTCTGCTCCTGCTGCAATCTTGGTGCGGTCTGTATACAAGCCTTTCTGCGACACGAAGGGTTGGCTTGATTCGTTGCCTAATGATGGTGCTGTGCAGTCAGCCCATTTTTCGAGTGTATAGTCAACTCCGATGAGAAGATTGTTCTTGTGCATCCATCCAAGTCCAACACCAATGGTGTGAGGCATACTGAATGGCTTGTCTGCCACGTATGTAGTTGTGTCACCCTGCGAAGTATAGTGAGAACGAGTAACGTCGCTTCCGAGTTTGTGACCATACGAGTATGTTGCTCCGACAGTCAGCCAATCCTGCTTTGATATGCGGATAGGATACTGTACGCCGAAGTCCAGTTTGTATGTTGACAAATCGGAATCGTAAATAAGAGTGGAACTGCTGAAGTCGGTGTTTGTTGTCCCATTCGTTGAGTACAACTGACTCACTGTGTGGTTGTATGTTCCCCATAGATAGCTGATGTTCACACCAATCGACAAATCAGCGAATGGCTTCCATCCAGCACCAATGTACAATTGCTGAATGCCTCCCTGACCGGTGTAGGTGTCGGTTCTTGTTATTTTCTGGTCGGCTGGGTAAGTACTGCCTACGTTACTTTTGTTGGCGAAGGTATAACCTATGGTAGAATAAGGCATAAAACCAAATGACATGCCAAGATTTTTCGCAACGTGAAAACCTGCGTTGATATTTGTCAGCGTGGCGTTGCGCGAGGTTTCTGTAGCGCCGTTTGCACTAAGACGTCCGAAATTACCGCTCATTCCAACATCGAAAAGAAATGAGAGGGAGTCGATGCAGGAATATGAAGCCGGATTGAGCATATTGACTCTTGAACCAGTGCGAAGTCCATATGCTACTCCTCCCATGGCTCTGTTGAAGGTCTGCGATTGTTCTGCCATTGTGCCAAGACCAAATCTTGAATATGACGAACTGCTGCCGTTCTGTGCATTAGACATTACAGGTATTAATGCGAGTAATGCTATTGTAAATATCTTTTGGAACCTTTTCACTTAATGTATGTCGTTCTGTTTGTTATTTATTTCATTGTCTTCGGTTCGCTTGTGACGAGTGGCTGACCGATGATTGTGTCTTGCAGGCGTTTTCCCGATTTTGTAGACCTGTGCTTTGCTGTCAAAGGATGTAGTTCAGTCCCTTTGCAACAAGGTCAGGCTCTATGTGTATCCTGTCCTTGATGTCTGCATCGAATGTCATGCCGTCGCCACCGGTCATGAATACTGTCAGATTTGGGAAGTGCTTGCTCCATTGCTTAATGTATCCTTCTATCTCGTACTTGACACCGTGCATCACTCCGCACCTCATTGCTGTCTCGGTGTCGTAACCCATTATAGGTGTTTCTCCGTAGCAGTCGATAAGTGGAAGAAGCGCGGTGTGTTCGTGCATCCCCTTTGCGCGGATTCCTATTCCGGGCGCAATGTTGCCTCCCATGTAGTACCCTTCTCCGTCAATGAATTCGTATGTGATGCATGTCCCTGCATCGACAATCAGCAAGGGGGTGTTTGGCTGCATCATCTTTGCCGCAACAATGGCAGCTATTCGGTCAGCCCCCATTCCCACCGGCATTGGAATGCCTTCGCTGCTGCCAGGTTTGCGGTACACGATGTCCACGGGCAATTTGGTGCTGTCGTCCAGATATGTCAGCGGAACGGGCATCGCTTTCAACCTTTGTTCGGCCTCAGTGCCGATTGACGCCACTGAACTTATGATAGCCTTTTTATACTTGAACCGTTCTAACAAGCCGTCCAGCTCAGCCAAGGTGTTGCTGTCACTGTATGTTTTGTCAGCGATTGTGCTCCCATCAAAAGTATAGAGCTTGGCCCTGGTATTTCCTATGTCAATTACTAAATTCACAGCCTAATTATTCAAATTGTTCGGCAAAGGTACAACTTTTAAGCGAAAATTAAAAAGTGATAGATGAAAACTTTATTGAAAATGACTATTTTAGACTTTTTTTAGACTTCGGCAAACGGCAAGAACACTATATATTTTATATAATAATGGAAAAATCTTACGTTTTGGTTTTTCTATGTTTGATACTTTTTGTATCTTTGTGCCCAATTTAAGCATTATTGAAGATGCATTTGATAACAAACAGATTTTTCAGGTACATAATAATCTTGGTCATCTTTGTTTTGGGTGGCTGCCATAGCCTGTGCGCTCAAAGAGTCAACGACAGCATCACAGTGTCGCTGCTGACATGCTCGCCAGGCGATATGGTGTATGAGCTATACGGACATACTGCTATACGTGTGGTGGACCATACTTTGTGTACTGATGCTGTCTTCAACTATGGAGTGTTCGACTATAATCAGGATAATTTTGTCTGGCACTTTTTGCTTGGGCAGACTGACTATATGGTTCAGCCCTTGCCTTATGATATCTTCAAGCAGGAGTATGACAAGCGAGGTTCGAGCATCGTAAGCCAGCGTCTGAACCTGACAAGGGAGGAGGCAAACACTCTGTTCAATCTGCTGATGGTTAATGCTCGCCCTGAGAATTGCGTCTACCGCTATAATTTCTTGACTTCAAACTGTACAACTCGTGTTCGCGACATGGTAGAAGAGGCCATAAGAGAATGCAATGGTGAGGTTGTGTACAAGGAAGGCGAAAAGAAGAGCTACAGGGAGTGTCTGCATGAATTCACCAACGGCTCTCCATGGTGTGAGGTGGGAAATGACCTGCTTTTAGGTGCGGCAGTCGATACGCTGCTGGATGACCGCTCAATGCAGTTCTTACCAGAGCATCTCCAGAATTATTTCCAGACTGCAAGTGTTTACAGGAAAAGTCCTGAAGGAAGAGACCTTGGTTCACTGCCATTGGTGGCAGGCGAGGCAGAGGTTCTTCTGCCAGCCAAGGATGTTCAGCATCCCAAGTCTTTTCCTTTCTCTCCTCTGGTATGCTCGCTGATGTTTTTGGCGCTGATGCTGCTTGTTTTCTGCATCGAATATTTTGTGAGACACCAGTTCTGGCTGGTGGATGTTCTGCTGATGCCTGGAAGTGGGGTGGCAGGACTTCTTGTTCTTTTTATGTTCCTTTGCTCCGAGCACCCGAGCCTGAACACTAATTGGCAGGTGTGGGTATTCAACCCGTTGCCTCTGTTCTGTATGCCATGGGTTTTCTATAGTGCATTGAAGCACAACCATTGCCTTTACCATTACTTCTATGCTACGGCAATGTGCTCGTTCCTGATTGTATCTCCTTGGATTCCACAGTCGTTTAGCATAATGACAATTCCTGTAGTTGTCGGTCTGGCATCACGTTCGGTAAGTTATATTGTGAGCTATCATCGTAAGCCAGCTCAGGTATCAAAACCACGTAGCAGAAAAAAGAAAGCATGAATAATCAGAGTAAATACAGATTGCTTGCCTCTCTCCTGGTGTTGATGACCATGACACCCATTGAGGCTCAGACAGCACCAGACGTACCACGGCTGGTTGTCAATATTATCATCGATCAGCTGAGAACTGACTATATGGAGGCATTCTCCCCGCTGTATGGTGACCGTGGGTTCAGACGCCTGCTGGCAGAAGGCAAGGTATATAGCAATGCTGAATATCCGTTTTCTTCGCCCGACCGAGCTTCTGCCATAGCAACACTTATGAGCGGAGCCTCTCCATACGAGCACGGTATCGTGGCAGAACGATGGCTTGACAGAACTACATTGCAGACAGTGCATTGTGTCGACGACAAGGCTTACCATGGTCTTATCACTGGTGAGCAGACAAGCGCGGCACAACTGGCAGTAAGCACTATTACAGACGAACTGAAAGTGTCGACCGAGGGAAAGGCTTTGGTTTACAGCATAGCACCATACAGGGATGCTGCTGTTCTCTCGGCAGGACATGCCGCAGACGGTGCGTTCTGGATAAACGACCTCACCGGCCAGTGGTGCAGCACTGATTATTATGGACAGTTCCCTCAGTGGGCGCTGGCATATAACAACAGTAGTAGCCTGAAGAACAGAATATCTTCAATAACATGGGAGCCAGTTAACTCTCTGGTTGGAGGTTTCAACTACTTTGTTTCAGGTGGTATCCGCTCTCAGTTCAAGCATTCTTTTTCGGACGATCGCAAGTATCGCGATTTGAAGGAATGTGCGATGGTGAACGACGAGGTCAACCGTTTTGCCGAGACTTGTATGAAGTGTACTTCGATGGGTCTGGATGCCATAACGGACTTCCTCACTGTTACGTACTACGCAGGAAACTACAAGCACAAGGGTGTTGACGAGTGTCCGATAGAATTGCAGGATACCTACGTGCGTCTTGATGAGAAACTGGGCGAACTGATGTCGTTTGTCGAGCAAAAGGTTGGCAAGAATAAGGTTCTGTTTGTTGTGACAAGTACAGGATACGCGGACGAACAGTCTTCGAACCTTGAACCTTACCGCATACCTACAGGCAACTTCAATATTACCCGAGCACAGCTGCTTCTAAATATGTACCTGATAGCAGTGTACGGTCAGGGGCAGTATGTTGAGACGTCGCTTGGCAATCAGTTGTATCTTAACCTGAAACTTTTAGAGAATAGAGGAATCAATCAGGCAGAGGTCCTCGAACGCAGTCAGGACTTCTTGCTTCAACTCAGTGGCGTGAGGGATGTCTATACATCACAGCGTCTGCTCCTTGGTTCCGGTACGCCCGGCGTCAGCAAGTTGAGAAACAGCTACAATCCTCGTGTGTCTGGAGACATTATGATCCTGGTAGCACCGGGTTGGCATCTTATAAATGAGAATACCCACGAAGACATACTCGCGCGTGAGTCTTACATGGGATTCCCACTATTCTTCCTTGGAACAAACATAAAGAGCGAATTGATACAGACGCCTGTGTCTATAGACCACATTGCGCCAACAGTGGCACAACATCTTAGAATACGTGCCCCGAACGGATGTAGTGTAGGTCCGTTATAATGCTCTATATATATAAATAATG
>CAMAFX010000007.1 GCA_945833925.1 uncultured Prevotellaceae bacterium | reverse complement strand
TATTTCTCTACCATTTTGCACAACGATTTAACCCTCCTTCCCTTTCTTTCTTTTTGTCTACTTTTTATTTCTTTAATATATAATATATAGGCGCAAACCCTATGTATATTTTCAAACTGTCCGTCCGTCCGTCCGTCATCTTATGTATTGTTTATGGCCTAATGTTTTTGTTCCAATTATCCAGGCTACGTGTGTAGAGTACGTACCGGTTCAACACTTCCCACATAGGCTTATGGCACGAAACATCGGACACTTTATTCTCGCTCACAAGTCTCTTCACTTCATTTGTCAAATCAATAAATACTTATTAAAATTCTTCAAATTCTTCGAAAAATTCTTTTTCATTCTTTTCTATTCTTTTCTATTCTTCGGCACATGAATTTTTGGTACTGATTTTTGTATACCACGATTTTTTGCCATACCTTTGCATCAGTTTCAAGCGCTTGACACACGCCGCCTCTCTCTCGCCAGAAGGCCAATGGACGAGGGAGTTGGAGGCAAGGTGAAAACAAACACATAATTTATTAAAAAACCGAAAACCAAATGATTACAGAAATAACAAAGAGAACTTTCGGCATGGACGGCAAGCCCTGCTTCAGCATCGAGCACGCCGTGGTGACATGTGTTGAACCAATGAAGAGTGGTGGAATGTGGTTGCCCGATGTCGGAAGTTCCGATGGACAAGATAAAAGGCGGCTACTGGCTTGCATTCCATCTTACATAAAACTCACCAACCATTAAAGAGAGAGAGGACACCTCGTTGCGAAGTGCCCTCTCTCTTTTCTTTTTGTTTACGACAAACAGACAAACAGACAGTTTTAAAATTAGGGTGTCCAATTTCCGAATAACATATTTGTTACGTTTAAGTATCAATACTATTTCAGACTCCGTCGTAAATATCGTCGAATTTCGACGGAAAACGTTGGTTTTCGACGGAAAGAATCTTTATTTTCGTCGATTTTCGACGGAATTCTATTTAAGGAACCAGTTTCGTCCATCTGTCTATTCCGTAGAGTTTATCTTTTATAGGAAATTCTTTTTCACTGTTTCTTCAATTTCTCACGAAAATATAAAGCTCGTAGGAAAGGTAGGAAACAAAGGAAATCTTTCTCACCGTTTCTTCAATTTTTCACGAAAATGTAAAGCTCGTAGGAAAGGTAGGAAACAAAGGAAAATCTTTCTCACCGTTTCTTAAATTTCTCACGATATAAAAGACTCGTAGGAAAGGTAGGAAACAAAGGAAATAATTCCTCAAATCTTTTCTTTTTATTTACGACAAACAGACAAACAGACAGTTTTGATAATGTACTTAGGACTTATTTGAGGATTATAATATTGGAAACGAAAAAAGGTAACCTCCCATAGAGAGAAGTTACCTGAGTTTGTTATTGCGTTCTCACTTACTTGACCTATCGGTCGAGTAAATGCTGCGCCGCAGCAATCATCAAACGAGTTTGTTATTGCGTTTGGCTTGCTATTTACTTCTTGTTCAGGAAGAGGTCAGCCTGTACAGCGCAAGCAACGGTGCAACCTACCATTGGGTTGTTACCAATACCGAGGAAGCCCATCAAATTCCGTAGGCAAGTGGAGTTTAACCTTGTGCTTTGTGAAGAAGATAGATGGAGGCAAACGGAAGATGGATTCTTCTATTTGCTTCCCTTCTTCGTTATTTCCAACGACCTTTTTGGCTTGAAAAACATACAAACAACTGTAAAAGGCTGTTGTTTACAAATTTATTTCGTAATTTTGCATTCAAATTACAAGATAATGAAGAAAGCAACAACCATAGAGGAACAGATTAAGTGTATCAGGGACAGGAATGTCACCATCGTGGACGAGGAAAAGGCGAAGGAGAATCTTCTTGATATTGGCTACTATCGCCTGGGATTCTACTTTTTCCCTTTTGAGATTACCTATCCACAACTGAAGAAGCGCGACCACAAGATGAAAGCCGGAACGAGGTTCACGGATGCCGTAGCCCTGTACTATTTTGACTTTGACATACGGAACATCCTCATGAGGTACATCAGCAGGATTGAAGTGGCTTTCCGCACCTATATGACTTATACGCTCAGTAACAGATACAAGGGCGACCCATGCTGGTTTGTCAACCCAAACGTAGTCGATCAGTCCTTCGTGGACAGTTTTGACAGCAGTTGCTATGACGGTATCAGAAAGAATGCGAACATCCGTCGTCATCACAAGCACTACAAAGCCGATAAGTACGCTCCTGCATGGAAGACGCTGGAACACATGACGCTTGGCAGTATGCTGACACTTTACACCAGTCTGAAGAGTGTGAGCGACAAACGGGACATCGCGCTCTATTTCGGGGTAAACCAGACAGCGGTCTTTGAGAACTATATGGTGGCTATACGTTGCGTTCGCAATATATGTGCGCACGGCTCAGTGTTGTATGACGCAAGGATGTATCAGTTAATCAAAAGTGGTCCGGCAGGCAAGGTTACGCCAGACGAATCATACAGTCTTGGCGGAGCTATCAAAGTCATTTCCTTTTTGATTGGCAGAATATCAAGCAACAGACAGCATGACCTCATTATCGAACTCAACAAGGCATATATGACCTTGAAAAACAAAGAGGCCTCATTACAGCAGATTGTTGAGACAGCGACACACATGACATGGGATTTGGCCTCCATTTCACAGCTTCAGACCATAAAATGAAGGAATCCTAGAAGAAACGTTGCATTAAATTTGGCAGATTAGGATAAAATCACTAATTTTGCAGCGTCAAAAAGTGCTAGTGGATGCCTTTGTCGCACCATTAACACTCTAAAAGGATTAAATGTGGCTCACACCTTAGACGTGTGAGCCACTACCTTTTTATTTACGACAAACAGACAAACAGACAGTTTTGAAAATGTACTTAGGACTTATTTGAGGATTATAATATTGGAAACGAAAAAAGGTAACCTCCCATAGAGAGAAGTTACCTGAGTTTGTTATTGCGTTTGGCTTGCTATTTACTTGACCTGTCGGTCGAGTAAGCTATTGCTCGGCAATAAACAAGCGAGCTTGTTATTGCTCTCGCTTAATCGCTTACTTCTTGTTCAAGAAGAGGTCAGCCTGTACAGCGCAGGCAACGGTGCAACCTACCATTGGGTTGTTACCAATACCGAGGAAGCCCATCATCTCAACGTGTGCGGGAACTGAAGACGAACCAGCGAACTGAGCGTCTGAGTGCATACGACCCAGAGTGTCGGTCATACCGTAGGAAGCAGGACCTGCAGCCATATTGTCGGGGTGAAGTGTACGACCTGTACCACCACCAGAAGCTACGCTGAAGTATGGCTTGCCAGCGCGTGTACGCTCCTTCTTGTATGTGCCAGCTGTTGGGTGCTGGAAACGGGTTGGGTTGGTAGAGTTACCTGTGATAGATACGTCTACGTCCTCGTGCCACATGATAGCAACACCCTCGCGAACGTCGTCAGCACCGTAGCAGTTAACTGCAGCACGCGGACCGTCGCTGTAAGGAGTCTTCTTGACGATCTTCAACTCGCCTGTGAAGTAGTCGAACTGAGTCTGAACGTAGGTGAAGCCGTTGATACGTGAGATGATCATGGCAGCATCCTTGCCGAGACCGTTGAGGATACAACGGAGAGGCTTGTCGGCTGGTCTTGACTTGTTAGCCATCTGGGCAATCTTGATGGCACCTTCAGCGGCAGCGAATGACTCGTGACCAGCGAGGAATGCGAAACACTTGGTGTCTGGAGAGAGCAGACGTGCACCGAGCTCACCGTGACCGATACCAACCTTGCGGTCGTCAGCTACAGAACCAGGAATACAGAAGCTCTGAAGACCCTCGCCGATGTAGTTGGCTGCCTCAACAGCATCCTTAGCCTTCTCCTTGAGAGCGATGGCTGTGCCAACAACATAAGCCCACTTTGCGTTCTCGAAGCAGATCATCTGAGTCTCCTCACATGTCTTGTATGGATCCAAACCTGCAGCGTCGCAGATTTCGTTTGCCTCTTCGATAGAAGAAATACCATGCTTCTTCAATGTGTCGAGGATCTGAGCAATACGACGATCCTGACTCTCAAACTTTACTTCTCTAATCATAGTTATTTCCTCCTTCTAATTATTCGTGACGTGGATCAATTGACTTAACAGCACCGTCTTCTGGCTTAACGCGGCCATAAGTACCGGTTACACTCTTGAGAGCCTCGTCTGCAGGTACGCCCTTCTTGACAGCGTCCATGAACTTGCCCATGTGAACGAACTCGTAACCACAAACCTGGTCGTCCTTGTCGAGATACATCTTGTTGATGTAACCCTCGGTGAGCTGGAGGTAGCGTGTACCCTTGAGCTTTGTACCGTAGAGAGTACCAGTCTGGCTGATGAGACCCTTGCCGAGGTCCTCAAGACCTGCACCGATTGTAAGACCGCCCTCAGAGAAAGCACTCTGTGTACGTCCGTAAACAATCTGGAGGAAGAGCTCGCGCATAGCGGTGTTGATAGCGTCGCAAACGAGGTCGGTGTTAAGAGCCTCGAGGATAGTCTTGCCGGGAAGAATTTCTGAAGCCATAGCTGCAGAGTGAGTCATACCTGAGCAACCGATTGTCTCGACGAGACATTCCTCGATAACACCCTCCTTGACGTTGAGAGTCAACTTACATGCACCCTGCTGAGGAGCACACCAACCGATACCATGGGTCAAACCGCTGATATCCTTGATTTCCTTTGCCTGTACCCACTTTCCTTCTTCTGGAATTGGTGCAGGACCATGGTTGGGGCCTTTAGCCACGCAACACATGTTCTGAACTTCTTTTGTGTAAACCATAGTTGTTTAAATATAAAAATAGGTGTTATTGTTATAACATTTCTAACTGCAAAAATAATTATTTTTAGGTACGTGACCAATTATTTCTGTGTTTTTTTCTGTTTTTTTCGAGAAATACTGACTAATTTGTTGTCAATGCCTTGCAAAAGGATGGCGAATTGTATATCTTTGCAATTATTATGGCAAAGAAGGAACTAAAATCTAAAACGATAAATATCAAGAACAAACGTGCAGAGTTTGACTTTGCACTGTTCGAGGAGTATACCGCAGGCATAGTGCTTACGGGAACGGAGATAAAGAGTATCCGCAAGGGCAAGGCAAGTCTGGTGGAGACGTTCTGCTATGTCCACAACGGCGAGGTGTGGGTGAAGAACATGTATGTCGCCCAATACGAGCAGGGCAGTTACAACAACCATGTTGAGCGACGCGACAGGAAACTGCTGCTTAATCGCAGGGAGATTCGCAAGATACAGAACGTGGTGAAGCAGCCAGGATTCTCAATCGTGCCAACTCTGCTGTACATCAACGACAATGGTCTTGCCAAGCTTGACATATCCATTGCGCGAGGCAAGAAGTCGTACGACAAGCGAGAAACTCTGAAGGAAAAAGAGGACCGCAGGCAGATAGACAGGGCTTTCAAGAAGAGTTTTTGAATGTCAGATTAGAAAACAGCTAACAGAAAGAATTTATGCAGATTGAAATCAGAGAAGAGAATATCATAAAGGCTGCCGGAGAGGGGCTCGATAGTTTTGTGGAGTTGTTCTTCAATGCCATAAAGGAAGCTATAGGCGGCGAACTGAATGTCGAGACTATGGCTAAACTGACTCCAGACCAGATAACCCTCTATGCCTATATGACATGGCGTGAGGAGGTGATGGACGGTGGCGTGGTTCAGCTGATACACAACGGTTACGGTCCGTTCATCTTCCTCAATCCCTTTGCCAAGGCTATGCGTCTGTGGGGAGCCAAGGATTTCTCGAATCTGGTGTACAAGGGCAGGAAGTTCTTTGAGGAAACCCAGGAAGCCCTGACACGTGATTGCACTGACGAAGAGTTCATGGCTCTGTTCGAGCAATACCCTGAGGCTGACGACATTGACGACGAATTCATAGAGATGGAGGAAAATGTCACCGAGACAGTGGCAAGGTATATAGATGAGGCTTTGGAGAAGGGCGACAACGGTTTCTGTGTTGTTGTCAAATAATTAATAACATTCTTTTTTTTTGCAGGTATTGGTTATGGGTTTGAAGGAAAGGTTGGAGAATGGCTCTGTCCTTGTGCTTGACGGCGCAATGGGTACGATGATTCAGACGTACGGACTGCACGAGGAGGATTATCGTGGCAGCAGGTTCGTAGATGTCGGTTGGCAGATGATGGGCAATAACGATATTCTTGCCCTGACCCGTCCTGATGTTATCAAGGACATTCATCGACGCTATCTTGAGGCTAGTGCCGACATTATAACCGCCAACACGTTCTCTGCCAACAGGGTCTGCATGGCAGATTATCACTGCGAAGAGTATGTTGCAGAGATAAATACGGCTGCCATTCGACTGGCTAAGGAGGCAGTAGAGGAATATCTTGCCGGCAGTGGAGCCTGCCGAACGGAGGTTGAACGACCCTTGGTGGTTTCTACCATAGGACCGACAAACAAGTCACTCTCCATAAGTCCCGATGTGGAGTATCCGGAACGTCGCTCGATAACGTTCGACGAGCTGTGCTATGCCTACGAGGAGCAGATGGTGAGCATACTGCAGTGTGGCGTCGATGCCATCATGCTTGAAACCATATTCGACACTCTCAATTGCAAGGCTGGAATCCAGGCAAAGAAGAGGGCAGAACAGCGTACAGGCATCAAGGTTCCTTTGATGTTGTCCGTTACCGTCAATGACAAGCAGGGCCGCTTGCTGAGCGGACAGACACTCGAAGCATTCCTTGCCAGTGTTGAGCAGGCAGACGTCCTTACCGTTGGACTCAACTGCTCGTTCGGGGCAAAGGACATGCTGCCATGCCTGCGTACACTGGCAAAGTGCTCTTCTTGTTTTGTTTCAGCCCATCCCAATGCCGGACTTCCCAATACGTTTGGAGGTTATGATCAGACACCGCAGATGATGCTGGGCGAGGTCAAGGCGTTTATTGATGAAGGTCTTGTGAATATTGTGGGAGGTTGTTGCGGAACGACTCCCGAACATATCAAGGCAATGGCAGGATATGTGAAGGGAAGCAACTGCACCACTCACAACAGGAGTTCGTCTCACAATGATATGTGGCTCAGCGGACTTGAACTGCTTGACGTCAGCCAGGAAGTGGGGTTCGTGAATGTGGGTGAGCGATGCAACGTGGCTGGCAGCCGCAAGTTTCTGAGACTCATAAAAGAGGGCAGTTATGATGAGGCTGTTGCCATAGCGCGCAAGCAGGTTGAGGACGGTGCTCTTGTGCTCGACCTGAATATGGACGACGGAATGTTGGATGCCGAGAAGGAGATGACAAATTTCCTGAATCTCATCGGCAGCGACCCAGACGTGTGTCGTGTTCCAATGATGGTTGACTCGAGCAACTGGAACGTCATTCGTGCCGGAATGAAATGCATTCAAGGCAAGGGAATAGTGAACAGCATCTCGCTGAAGGAAGGTGAGGAGGTGTTCCTCTCTCATGCAAAAGAGATAAAGGAACACGGATTTGCCGTGGTTGTCATGGCATTCGATGAGGAGGGTCAGGCAACAACATACGAACGACGCATTGCCGTGTGTCAGCGAGCATACAGGCTGATGGTCGAGAAGGTGGGATTCAACCCTGCCGACATCATCTTCGACCCCAACGTGCTGGCTGTTGCAACGGGCATGCCAGAACACGACTGTTATGCAGCCGACTTTATACGAACAGTAGAGTGGATAAGGAATAATCTGCCCGGAGCGCATGTCAGTGGAGGCGTCAGCAACCTTTCGTTCTCGTTCCGTGGCAACAACTATATCCGCGAAGCCATGCATGCGGTGTTCCTGTATCATGCTCGTCTCAAGGGTATGGATTTCGGAATCATAAATCCTGCCTCGAAGGTGACATATACGGACATTCCCGAGGACCATCTGAAGATTATCGAGGCAGTGATATGCAATCCGAGTGCCGAGGCAAGCGAGGCTCTGATAGCCCTGGCGCAGAAGGTGGCGGAGGAGGCACAGGCTCAGGCAGACGGAGGGTCGCCGACAAGCAACAGCACTCAGGACGAGACGATGACGGTGGAGGAAAAACTCACTAATGCTTTGCTAAAGGGTAGGGCAGACCGCCTTGAAGAATATCTTGAAGAAGCCCTGAAGATGTACGACAAGGCTGTGGAGATAATCGAGGGACCTTTGATGGACGGAATGAACCTTGTCGGCAAACTGTTTGGCGAAGGGAAGATGTTCCTGCCACAGGTGGTGAAAGCGGCGAGGACCATGAAGCGTGCAGTGGCAATTCTGCAACCATACATCGAGGCACAGAAATCAGAAGGAACATCTTCTGCCGGCAAGGTGCTCGTGGCTACGGTGAAGGGCGACGTCCATGACATCGGCAAGAACATCGTTGCCGTTGTGATGGCTTGTAACGGATATGAAATTATAGACCTTGGCGTGATGGTTCCTGCCGAGCAGATTGTGGCGAAGGCAAAGGAGGTGAAGCCCGACGTCATAGGACTTAGCGGACTTATTACGCCAAGTCTTGATGAGATGATAAACGTGGTGAAGGAGTTGAAGCGTGCCGGACTGAACATCCCTGTCATGATAGGCGGTGCCACGACAAGCAGCATCCATACGGCACTGAAGATTGCCCCTTGCTATGACGGACCTGTGATGTGGATAAAGGACGCTTCGCAGAATGTTCCTATGGCAAACGTGTTCATCAATCCCGAGACTTTCCCATCTGCCTTCGACGAGTTGAAGAAGGAGCAGAGTGCCTTGCGTGATAAAATGAGCACCCAACAGCCAGTATTGGACATTGATGAGGCAAGAAAGCGCAAGCCTGAAATATTCTGACCCCAAGCCAGTCTTATTACCTTATTACAATCTGTTGCAGAACCTGTGCGCCGACGTGCTGGTTTATCTGCTGCACGAGAAGAGAGCGACGCATCATTAGTTCCTGGCGAAGTGCCGGGCTGCTGATCTGGACATACATGATTCCTCCGCGTATGTTGACTCCGGTTGTGTAACGTGAAATTCCCTTTCCGTTTATCTCGTGCCACGCCTCTATGGCACGGTATTCGTTGAGCGGTGTCTCGATGCCGTCGAGACGGAGTATCGCCCTTATGGCATCTCCCAGTTTGACTTCTTTGGTGCGTCTCATGATGTGTTGTGGCGTGTTTTAGGAATTTCCGTTTGCTTCTCTGTTAAGAATCTGTGTTATCTCTCCATTGTCTACGTGAAAGAGTTTGTGGTCTTGCACAACTCCGCTCAGTATGCTGTCGAGGTGGTCGCGATTGGTGTCGGTGATGAATGTCTGACCGAATCTGCCGCTGCTGACCAGTCTGATGATCTGCTCTACTCGCCTTGCGTCGAGTTTGTCGAATATGTCATCAAGAAGCAGGATGGGCACTGTATGGCTGCCTGTGCGATGCAGGAAGTCGAACTGTGCCAGTTTCAGTGCGATAAGGTAGGTCTTGCTCTGCCCCTGGCTGCCTTCTCGTTTTATGGGGAATCCTCCGAGTGTCATTTCAAGGTCGTCCTTGTGGATGCCGTGCAGCGAGTAGCCCACGGCACGGTCCTTGGCACGGTCGCGCTGAATGGTTTCGAGCAACGGACCGCGGCTGCCGTGCGATTTGTATTCAAGTCCTACCTTCTCATGTCCCTGCGAGATGTCTTCGTATATGCTTTGGAAACAAGGCTCAAAAGCCTCGATGTATGCTTTTCTCTTTTTGTAGATCTCTTCGCCTTCCTGGGCCATGGCTTCTTCCCAGATACACAGCAACTCGGGGTCGGGTTCCTCCTCCATCTTCAGCAGGGTGTTTCGCTGCAGTAATGCCTTGTTGTAGCGAATCAGTGCATCGAGGTACTGAGGGTCGTACTGCGATATGATGATGTCCATAAACCGGCGGCGCTCTTCGCTTCCGCCCATGATAAGCATCTGGTCGCCCGGCGAGACCATGATGACCGGTATCAGACCGATGTGCTCGGTCAGTTTCTTGTATGCTTTCTTGCAGCGTCTGAACTGTTTCTTCTGACCTCGCTTCAGTCCGCAGTATATCTCTTCCTGTGTTCCGTCCTCCTTCTCGTAGTCTCCTTGCAAGACCATGAATTCTTCGTCGTGACGAACCAGCATCTGATCCTGGCTCGAGATGGAACTCTTGCACATCGACAGAAAATAAATGGCGTCGAGGAGGTTTGTCTTGCCCATGCCATTCTGGCCGATGAAACAGTTAATGCCATCGGACATCTGCAGGTCAGCCTCGGAGAGATTCTTGTAGTTCAGAAGAGAAAGGTGTTTGAGTATCACGAGTTTTGCGTTGAGAAGATTGTTGTTGTTTGTCGTAAGCGTGTGCAAAAATAATAAAAAATCGCATGAATGATGTGAATGAAAGGATTATTCTAAGGAAAAATTAAATTATTGTCGCATAAATTTCGTAATACAATGTATTTTGATTAAATTTGCGCTCGCTTAAAAATGAACTCTGGTGCAACGGCTATGCCGAAAAGCTTTATGTGGCAGGCAGTTTGCAAGGGGGCAATGATGTGAAATAAATAAAACAAAAATAACAATGACAGACAAAATGAACGCAAAGACAGTAGAAGAGGTTGCAGAGGAGCAGTCTTTTCTCGTTAAGAACTGGAAGAAGATTAGTATTTGCTTTGGTGCAATTCTCGTTGTAGTACTTGGCGTGTATGGTTACTGCAAGTTGATTGCTGAGCCACGCGAGCAGGCTGCAACAGAAGCATTGGCTGAAGGTCAGCAACTCATAAGCCAGGGTGAGTACGAGAAGGCTATTGCAAGTCTTAAGAAGGAAGTAGAAGAGTACGGAAGCACTCAGAGCGGCAACCTTGCACAGCTCTATCTCGGTATTGCATACTATAATACAGGTAAGTACACTGAGGCTATCGCTGCTCTCGAGGATTACAGCAAGGTAGGCGACAACGTTGTTGACCCTGCTGCCATCGCAGCTCTTGGTAACTGCTATGCATGTACAAAGAACTACGACAAGGCTGTAGAGAAGCTCGTAAGCGCTGCAGAACTTGCAAACAGTGTAAACCTCAGCCCAATCTACTATATTCAGGCTGGTGAGATTTGCGAATTTGGTCAGAATAATAACGAGAAGGCTTTGGAACTTTACAACAAGGTTAAGAGCGCCTACAAGACCAGTTACCAGGTTAAAAGCGGCGAGATTGACAAGTATATCGAAAGAGCAAGCGTAAAGTAATATAGAGATATATTATGGCAACAGCTTTTCATAACCTTTCTGACTACAAACCAGAAAGTGTGCCCAGTGCCGAGGCTATGCGCTTCGGCATTGTAGTTAGTGAGTGGAACGACAATATTACGGGTGCTTTGATGCAGGGTGCGGTTGATACCCTCAAGAAGCATGGTGCCGCAGAAGAAAACATTGTTGTACTGACTGTACCTGGCAGTTTCGAGTTGGTTTACGGAGCAACCCAGATGGTCAAGACCGGTCGCCTTGATGCTGTGATTGCAATTGGTTGCGTGGTACGTGGTGATACCCCCCACTTCGATTACATATGCCAGGGCACAACAGAGGGACTTGCCCTTCTGAACAAGGAATTCCCAGTCCCCGTCATCTACGGTCTGCTGACTTGCAACACAATGGAACAGGCAGAGATGCGTGCCGGAGGCTCGCTCGGAAACAAGGGCGACGAATGTGCCATTACTGCCATCAAGATGGTCGACTATAAGCATCGTCTGCAGGAGAAGATAGGCAAGTCATCGTTGATTTTCTAACCGCATATAGTAATGATGAAGATAGGAGAGGTTGCATTGATTTTCTAATCTCTCTTATATATATAAATAAGGAAAGAGGCCGTGTCAGTTACTTTTGACACAGCCTCTTTCCTTATTTTGTGTTGAATCAATTTTGATTCTACTTCTTATCGCTGTTGTTTGCCTTGAGTTTCTCTGCAATCTCTGGCTTTACCTTGTAGCGCTTGTTCAGACCCTTGATGACATCGTTTGTGATGTCGAATGTAGGATTTGCGTAGAGCATGTTGTCGCCACCCTTCGAAAGGATGTAGTCAAACTTCTTGCCCTTGTTGTATACCTTGAGGAAAGCCTGGATGCTGTCGCGCATCTCCTTGTTGTACGCTTCCTGAGTGCTTGCAAACTCGCTGCTGAGACGGTCAGAGAGAACTGCCAGTTCCTGCTGCTCGCGGTTGATGCCTGCCTGAGCACGCTCCAACTCATCCTTTGTTGTGAAACCATTGCTCTCGTATTTCTGCTGCAGTGCTGCTGCATGCTGCTCGAGTGTGCGCTGCTTGCCAGCCAGTTCCTTCTGGATGTTGGCATACTCCATGTTCATTACTTCGCTGTAGTCCTTGCAGAACTGGTACTGGGTCATCAGGCTGTCAACCTCGACAAAAGCAATGCGGAGACCTCCTGCAGGAACCTCTGCCTTGGTTGTTGCTTCGTTTTCGCTCTCAACTTTCTCGCCACAGCTTGCCATTACCAATGCTGCCAAGGCCAGAGTGAATACTTTCTTCATTTCTTTCTTGTATTTTATTGTTTTATAATTTCGTCTTTTATCTTTTATATTTACAAAATCTGCTCATAAGATTTCATCTTGTCGCAATCCACTCATAAAATGTCATCTTGCTGCAATCTGCTTACAAACGTTTAACTTCTAATCTGTAGTCCGTTCCTCCCTTCTTTCCAAAGCGTGTTCTCGGGTTCTCAGGGTTTTGCGTTCCATTGCATCCATACTCTGCACGCAGTGTATTCCCTGTTTGCGCAATGCCGCACTCTGACCAACGTGTTGGCTGCGAAAAGTGTGGCGGCGTCCGAAAAGTATGCCAATGCACAAAAACAAAAGGCTAATGGCAATTATTCCAAGGCATAGAAGTGCTACTTTCAACATTATTTTGTATATTTGCACCACAAAGATACACTTTAATTATTAACTATAAGGTATAAAGTAGTGTCTTTTAACCAAAATTTACAGAAAAGAATAATAAATCGTACAACAATGGGCAAAATTGAACTTAAACCAGCAAGTGTTTTTGAATGCTTTGCAGAGATTAACAAGATACCACGTCCCTCGAAGAAGGAGGAAAAGATGATAGATTTCCTGCTTGGTTTCGGTAATAAACTGGGACTTGAGACCAAACGCGACGAGACAGGCAACGTCATCATTCGTAAACCTGCCACCAAAGGCATGGAGGACAAGCCAATCGTCATTCTTCAGAGCCATATGGACATGGTGTGCGAGCCAAGCGATGGAAGTTTCGATTTCGAGAACAACCCTATCGAAACCTATATCGATGGGGAGTGGCTCAAGGCTAAGGGCACAACTCTTGGCGCTGACGATGGCATTGGCTGTGCAATGGAGATGGCTCTGCTACTTGCCGACGACATAGAACACGGTCCGATAGAGTGTGTATTCACTCGCGACGAGGAAACCGGACTGACCGGTGCAGAAGGTATGAAGCCCGATTTTATGACAGGAAAGTATCTCATCAATCTGGACAGCGAGGACGAAGGTCAGATTTTCGTCAGTTGTGCTGGTGGATGCAGAACCGCAGTTGCCTTCGACTATACTCCAACACCTGTTCCTGCCGGAATGTTCTTTGCAAGGATGAGCATCTCCAACCTTACCGGCGGACACAGTGGAGACGACATCGACAAGAAACGCGCTAATGCCAACAAACTTCTTGCACGATTCCTCTACCAGACAATGAAGAAGACAGAGTTGCACCTTGTCGACATACAGAGTGGCGGTCTGCATAATGCAATCCCAGTAAAGGGAGAGGCTGTCGTGGCAGTGCCAATGGCATGGAAGGAACAGCTCACCATCGATTGGAATCTCTATACGGCAGATGTGGAGCAGGAGTATTCTGCAACTGAACCAAACGTAAAGATGGACTTGCAGAGCACCGATTCGGCAGACACCATGATAGACGATGACACTGCACACAGAATGATTATGGCTTGCCAGGCTGTAGACAATGGCGTATATGCCATGTGCCAGAGCATCGAACTGGTCGAGACAAGCAGTAATCTGGCAAGCATCCATGTTGTGCCAGAGGCAAGGGAGATTCGCATCAACAGCAGTCAGCGCAGCAGCATTCTCAGTGCACGCTACAATATGGCAAACACGATAGAGGCATGCTTTACACTGGCGGGTGCACGAGTTGATGTCGGCGAGGGCTATCCCGGTTGGGCGATGAATCCAAACAGCCGCCTGTTACAGGTTGCTGTGGAGCAGTACAAGAACCTCTTCCATAAAGAGCCGGTTGTTCGTGGCATTCATGCAGGTCTCGAGTGTGGCTTGTTCAGCGAGAAATATCCAGGTCTTGACATGGTAAGTTTCGGTCCGACATTGCGTGGTGTTCACAGCGTTACGGAGAAACTGGAGATCAGTACCGTCCAGATGGTTTGGGATCATATGCTGGCTATATTGAAGAATATTTGATAATATAAATTGAACAAAGGCACGAATGGCACTTGATGTGTTGTTCGTGCCGTTTTTATAAAATATTTCTCCTTTTTCGTCGTTATTTATATAGTTCACGATTGTATATAGTATTCACGATTATATAGTATTCACGATTATATAGTGTTCACGATTATATAGTGTTCACGATTATATAGTATTCACGATTATATGATGGTGAATAATTATAAATAATTCGAAAATTGTTCCTCATGGCAAATATGCGAAGTTTTTTTGTTTATCTCATATCAGCAGTAGTTGTTGTTCTTTTGGCGTCCTCGTGCGATGATTTTGACAAGTGGACGGTGTCGCCATCAGCAAGACTGCGTTTTTCCGAGGATGTCGTGTCGTTTGATACGGTAATATCGTCGATGAGTTCTACTACGCATACATTGCTGGTTTTTAACGATAACGGTGAGGGAGTCCGTATGCCGAGAGTGGCACTGCAGAGGGGAACCGAGAGTCCGTTTCGTGTAAATGTTGACGGTCAGTACCTATACGAGGGTCATGGTGCGGACTTTGATGTGAGGAGCAAAGACAGTATCTTTGTTCGCATAGAGGTCACTGTTCCCGAGGACGATGCCGACACGATTATTCATTGCGAGGATGTTCTTACCTTTACATTGGAGAGTGGGGTGGAGCAGAGCGTCAAACTCGTTGCTGATGGAATGAACGTGTACGTCATGAAAGGCGTGACCATAACCGAAGACACCGAATTGACTGGCGACAAGCCCTATCTCATATACGACTCGCTCGTAGTGGCGCCTGGGGCAAAACTCACTCTTCATCCCGGTGTCTGTATGATGTTTCATGACGAAGTCTCGCTGCATGTCCATGGCACCCTTGATGCACAAGGAACGATTGACGAACCAGTCGTGTTCCGTGGCGACAGAATGGACCGCATGTTCGACTATCTGCCTTACGACAACACGCCAAACCGTTGGGGCGGAATCCATATCTACGGCGACAGTCACGACAACGTGCTGTATCAGTGCGACATACATAGCGGAGATTATGGTGTGATATGCGATTCTACCTTTCTTTTTGATGTGCAGAAACCAACGGTAAGCATAGAGAACAGCATCATTCATAATGTCCAGGGATATGGGTTCAAGGCAACGAGTTGCATTGCTAACGTTGTCGGTACGCAGATTAGCAACACGTTCAAGACGAGTGTTTATCTGTTGGGAGGTGCCTACACGTTTGTCCACTGCACCATTGCGCAGTTCTATCCGTGGGACGCCAACCGTGGCGATGCCCTTTACATCTCAAACCAGATAGATGAGACGGAGGAGGGATATTATCCACTCTACTGGGCGCACTTCCTCAATTGTGTTGTTACGGGTTATGCCGACGACGTGATAATGGGAAACATAGGCGAGAATCAGGACTACATGTGTGATTACCTGTTCCAGAACTGTCATCTGAGAACAGTCGTTGATTCGGACACAGAGCGTTTTGTCAGCGTTGTCTATGATTCAAAGAAGGAGAAGCCAAACTGCTCGGATCATTTCAGACTTTTCGATACGAAGAATTTCCTGTATGATTTCACTCCTGTCGAGGAGAGTGGAATGAGAGGCATTGCAGATGCGTCCATAGCAGAAAAAATCTCGCCGGTAGACAGGATGGGCAACAGCCGATTGCTCGACGGGGCTCCCGATGCCGGAGCATATGAGTTTGTTATGCCGGCAGGTGAGGAACCTGAAAAAACTTTTAATTAGACTATGACAATAATACCATATTCAGTCAATCAGCGCGAGGTGTGGAACACCTTCGTTCAAGGTTCAAAGAACGGTACCTTCCTCTTGAACCGCGGTTTCATGGACTATCACAGCGACCGATTCGAGGATTGCTCGCTACTCGTCTATGAAGGCATTGATTTTACTGCCGACGAAAAGGAGAAGACATTGACGGCAGACGGGTTGAAGGCTGTCTTCCCCGCCAACTGGGTAGAGTCGGAGCGCACCGTCTATTCGCATCAAGGATTGACGTACGGTGGTTTGATAGTGTCTGAGGAGATAACCCAGCACGAGGCGCTGGCAGTGATGCAAGCTATACTGAAATACTACGACAGGATGTACATGGCAAAGACCGTCTACATCAAGCCCATCCCATACATCTACAGTTCCTATCCCAACGGCGAGGAGTTGTACGGCATATTCCGTGCAGGCGGCAGACTGGAATACAGTCAGGTGAGCACAGTCGTCAAGTTGAATAATCCGATGAAGATGCGCACGCTCAGAGTGCGTCAGGCAAAGAAGGCTGTGGAAAACGGTGTGTACATCGACCGAATGATAGATGTTGAAGACGGTTGCCTCGATGAGTACTGGACGCTGCTCAACGATGTGCTGATGACCCATCACAATACAAAGCCGGTACATTCTATCGACGAGATAAAACTTCTGATGTCGCGTTTTCCTCGCGAGATAAAGCTTTATGTGGCAAAGAGGGATAGCAGAATTCTGGCAGGAGTAGTTGTGTTCGTAACTAAGAACGTGGCACATGTTCAGTATATCGCTTCTGGCAGTGAAGGACGCGAGACAGGTGCCCTCGACATGCTGTTCAGACACCTTATTACTGAGCGTTACAAGGGAATCCCGTATTTTGATTTCGGCATCTCGACCGAAGACAGAGGACGTTATCTGAATGAAGGTCTTATCTTCCAGAAGGAGGGTTTCGGCGGACGTGCCGTTTGCTATGATGTCTACAAGATAAAGCTTGACAGAAAAGTGCTCAATTCGATGCTTCCCGACGAGAAGGATGCCGATGCAGACAATCATATCCCTTATCTTGATATGAAGGCTCTGACAGAAAGCTTCCAACCACGTCTGAACGATGAGATAGAGAGCGTGATAAATACAGCTCACTATATACACGGAGCTGCGGTGAAACAGTTCGAGACCTCCTTTGCGACATTCTGCGGCACGAAGCATTGTGTTGGCGTTGGCAATGGGCTTGAGGCACTCACCCTCGTTCTGCGCAGTTACAAGAGACTGCGTGGATGGAAAGACGATGACGAGGTCATAGTTCCTGCTAACACGTTCATAGCCACGATACTGGCAATAAGAGAGGCGGGACTAAAACCTGTGTTATGCGAGCCGGAACTTGGCACGTATCTCATTGACAGCACCCTGCTGAAGAACTTGCTGACCGACCGTACACGCTGCATCATTCCAGTACACCTCTATGGCAGAGTGTGCAATATGAAGCCAATTATGGAGTTTGCTGAGGCAAATGGACTTGTTGTTGTCGAAGATGCAGCCCAGGCACACGGAGCATGTTATGGCGACAAGCGAGCCGGCAGTCTGGGGCATGCGGCTGCATTCAGCTTCTATCCCGGCAAGAATCTCGGAGCTATGGGCGACGGCGGTGCCGTAACGACCGACGACGACGAACTGGCTCGCACGGTCAGGATGATGTCAAACTACGGGTCGGAAGAGAAGTACGTCAACGAACTTCCCGGTATGAACAGCCGACTCGACGAGATTCAGGCAGCCGTGCTCAATGTCAAGTTGCCACGTCTTGACGAGGATAACAAGTACCGACGTCAACTGGCACAGAAATACGCAAGCGGAATACAGAACCCTCTCATCACCCTGCCGGCAATGCCCAAGCAGGAAGAGCAGCATGTGTTCCACATCTATGCTGTGCGCTGCGCCCATCGCGACGAGTTGAAGGAGTATCTCAGGAATAATGGCATCGACACCCTTATTCACTATCCCATCCCCCCACATCAGCAGAAGGCGTTTGCGGAGATGAATGTAATGCGTTTCCCCATAACGGAGCGCATTCACAGAGAGGAACTTTCCTTGCCCTTGTCACCGGTGCTGAGCGAGAGTCAGGTGGAGAGAATAATAAACGTGCTCAACGATTTCAATGTCTAAGTCTGAGTTGCTGAGTCTGACAAAAATACCTATAAAAAGAAATATCAGACTGTTAGGATTAACAATAAACACATACTGTAGGTGATGCATATACTTGAGATTCCTTCCTTCTTTCCCCCTTTGGGCGGTGCTTTTTGTCTGGACCAGGCAAAGGCATTGAAGGAACGTGGGCATGAGGTCAGGATTCTATCATGCAACCAGTATGGCATAACAAAAGGAATTTCGAGGTTTCTCAAACTGAGAGTAGCTAAATGGGAGGAAAGCCACGATGACATTGTCGCCATCAGAGAGAATATGCATGCATTGCCCAAAATGACCCACGTCAATCAGCAGCGATGGTGTGGTAGGGTGATGTCCATGTACCAGCAGTACAGGCAGAAGTACGGTAAACCCGATGTGCTGCATGTCCATTGCTGTCAGTGGGCTGGTGTGGCGGCAAGGATGATATCCGAGACGGAAGGCATACCATATTTTATCACGGAACATATTTCCAAGGGTCCTTTCGAGGTAGGATACGGCAAAAACTGGACACGACATAAATGGGCGAGAACCCTTTTGAAGGAAACATACGAAAAGGCAGCATGTGTCATACCTGTGTCCGAGGAGCTGGTGGATGAACTGGAGTGTTTTTTCGGAAAAGAATACAAGTGGCGCAGCGTCTCAAATGTTATTGACGTAGATTTCTTTGAGTATCGAGAAAGAGAAGGGATTTCTCGGCGAAGCGGTTCTCGTTGTAGTGAAGAATCAAGTGCTCTTAAAGTGTCAGAAGAACGTCCATTCAAATTTTGCTGTCTGGCTGTTGCTGATGGCGAGTCGCTGTACTGGAAGGGCTATGATGTATTGGCTGAAGCGTTCAGCGATATGACTGGCTGTGAGTTGCACATTGCAGACAGAGGCATTTCGGGCATCGAGTTGCACATTGCAGGCAGAGGCACCGACCGCACAGAACTGAAGAAAATGTTCCCCACCAACACCGTCTTTCATGGAGAGGTAGACAAGGCAAGCGTTAGGGAGTTGCTTTACAGTTGCGATGCACTGGTCTTGGCATCGAGGAGCGAGGTTCAGCCACTGGTGCTGCTCGAGGCAATGTCAACAGGCATTCCCGTCGTGTCTACAGAATGTGTGCCACGCTCCGAGCGTATAGAAGGTGCTTGCTTGATAAGCAAGACCGGCGATTCAGAGTCGTTGCGTACAAGGATGATGGAAGTCATGCACATCAGTCCGTCGCCACTTGTGTCGGCAAAGGTGAAGGAACTGGCGTCGCCCGGCAAAGTAGCCATGCAGTTGGAACAAATATTTAAAGAATTCGTCTGATAGCGATGCTCATATCATTTATCATACCATATCATAACGAGCCTCTTGAACTGCTCGTGGAATGTCTGCACAGCGTCAAGTCGTTGTGCCTCGACACGGATGAGTATGAGGTAATTGTCGTGGACGATGGCAGCGACGTTTCGCTGCAAATCAGTGAGGAGAATGTCAGGGTTTACAGACAGCCCAATGCCGGTTTGTCAGCTGCGCGTAACAAGGGTCTGTCGCTGGCAGTTGGTCAGTATGTCCAGTTCGTGGACTCCGACGACCGCCTTGTTCCGCAGGCCTATATGCAAGTTCTGGACAAGATAAGGACAGGCATCTATGACTATGTAGGCTTCGGCTTCTCGCGGTCCGGCATGGTGGTACATCCGGGAGTCGGCATCGTTGAGTACGAGTCCGGTGTGCAGTATCTCCGTACCTCCAATGTTCGTGCGGCGGCATGGGGTTATGCATTCAGACGAAGTGCGTTGGGCTGCGTTCGCTTTCACGAAGGCATCCTTCACGAGGATGAACTCTTCACTCCCTTGCTTATCTGTAATTTGGGTAGAATGTGCGTCATTGACTGCCGGGCATATTACTATCGTGTCAGCGAGGGCAGCATAACCACCGACATGTCGGACGAGCACATTGAACGCAGATTACGTGACATGTTCTTCGTCCTGACCACTCTCGACGACTGTTCGCACACCAACAAGGCACTGGTGCGTCGTGTCGACCAGTTTGCAATGGACTATCTGTTCATGGTGTGGAAGCTGACACACAGTTTCACGAGACTGCGACGCGAGAGTGCCAGGCTCAGAGAAAGACGCCTGTTTCCTCTTTCTCTAAAGAATTACACAACGAAGTATTTGTTTTTCTCAACAGTTTCGCGATGGACACTCTAATTTCGGTCATAGTCTGCACATATAATCAGGAAGATACAATAGGACGCACCCTGGACAGCATACTGAACCAGGACTGCCGTTTCCCCTTCGAGATAGTGGTGGGCGAGGACTGCTCCACCGATCGTACGCTTGCCGTTTGCCGCGAGTACGAACGCCGCTACCCCGACCGTGTCAGGGTCATTGCCAACAATCCGAACAAGGGCATACTGGACAATTACTTCGACTGTCTCTTCGAGTGTCGTGGCAGTTATATTGCCGACTGTGCGGGCGATGATTTCTGGATTGACAGCCATAAACTGCAGACGGAGTGCGAGTTGCTCGAGGTACATCCCGATGTTGGTATCGTCCACACCAACTGGCAGTATTACAACGAGAAAGATAAGACCGTGAAGGAGGCGCCTTGTTCGCTTTTTGCTGAAGGGATAGTAGACGGAAGGGAGTATCTCGAAGCCATCCTGACACAGACCTGTCGACCTGCCATTCATCTGTGTACGTCGATGTATCGTGCCGACTGGATTAGACAGGCACACAACGATCATGTCGATTTCTTCAGAAACAAGATATATCCGTGCGAGGACGTCCAGGTGGCATTCTTCCTTGCCAGGATGGGAAAGGTGGCATACCTGCCACAGGTGACGCTGAACTACAGTTGGGGAGGCGAGTCAATCTCCAATTCTGTCAATATGGAAAAACAATACAAATTCTATTCGAGAGCAACAAGACTTGTCTACGACTTGACCCAAAAAGAATATACGATGACACCACGTATTTATGCCTTCCTTCAGGAGAGATTCTACGGACTGATGATGTTCGGTTTCAGAGCACGCAATAAAGAAATGCGTGATGAGGCTCTTGCTATGCAGAAAGAATTCAGTGTCGGCAGTGATGCCCGCCTTCTCGCAGTCAGTCTTGCCACGTCCAACCCCTTCTCCTGGAACGCCCTGCTTCTTGTCAGGAGGTTGTATGTTTCGGTCAAGGCGTGTCTGCAATGCCTCCTTGTTCTTGCTGTAATGCTCTCTTTCAGTCTTGATGCAAGCTGCCAGTTTGCCAAGATGTCGCCATTTGTGCGTCAGACACTCGTCGAGAATGGTCTCTTTCAGAATTCAGGCAAGGGTGCAAGGCGTTTGCAGAGTCAGTTTGCAGAGCGCGAAATGTGCGTGCTTGTAAGGTCGGCAAGCAGGGACGTGTTTGCCAGTTACGATGCCAAGGTGCTCGATGCTTTCGGAGATATTTACGTGGTGCGCGTCCCCCTTTCCAACATCACGAGTCTGGCTCTCGCCGACGAGGTATCGCGTATAGAGGCAGGCAGGCCATGCAAGGTGCAGCTCGATACGCTGTGTCATATGGTTGGTGCCGACAGGGTGTGGAACTATTCGCCCGACGTGCCACAGTCTGACGACCTGCTTTCAGCCTTCGGCATAACAGGCAAGGGCGTTGTGCTGGGTATAATGGACATCGGTTTCGACCTCACTCACCCCACCTTCTATTCATCCGACATGCAGGACTACCGCATCAAGTCATTCTGGGATATGATAGACCGCACCTCGGGTGGAACCGCCGTCACCGGTCTCGACACCACCTACGTTGGAAGACAGTATACTGACAGAGAGAGTCTGCTCAGCAAGCAGCACAGTTATGACGCCTTCCTTTCGCAGCACGGCACCCACACGCTTGGCATAGCTGCCGGTTCTGGTGCGCCTATGTTCCAGGCTGACGGAAGCCCCTTGTTCCGTGGCATAGCGTTCGACTCCGACCTCTGCCTTGTGTCCAATGCCACGGCAAGCGATGCAGACAGCATACCCGAGGAAATGCAGAGCCTCTACACCACGGCTCTTGACCTCCTGGGTTTCAAGTACATTTTCGATTATGCGGAGCGTCATTCAATGCCTTGCGTCATCAGTTTCAGCGAGGGTTCACGCCCAGACTTCTATGGTCAGGACGTGCTCTATCGCGAGGCACTCTCGTCTATGTTCGGCAAGGGCAGGATAATGGTGGCGTCGGCAGGCAACGACGGAGCCTCGTACACATATTTCCGCAAGCCAAAAGGGGTAGAGTGTGCTGGAGGCTTTGTAGACCCACAGTCGAGCCAGGCGTTCTACACCTTCCGTTCGTCAGGAGGCATTGGTTGCCGGCTCACGTTCTATCAGGATGGCAAGAAGGTGCTGACTTACGAGAAGAGCACCGAGGAACTGTGTGCGATGCCCGACAGTATGAGCATGGACACGCTCAATGTAGCTGGTGTCGACCATCTCGTCTTGATGGCAACCTACCATTCCTGCTACAATCCCGACGACTTCGCCACCGAACTCTATCTTCTTGCTCTCGACGGCTCTGTGGTAGGTCGCTCCCTGCCGGTGTCCGTTTCGCTTTTTGGCGAGCAGACAGATGCTGAGATGTTTTCGCTTGGTGGCCACTTCGCGCTCAACGCCCTCGATAGGGAACTGAACCAGATAGAGAGGACTCACAACATAAACAATCCATCAGCCTTCGACGACGTCATTTGTGTCGGCTCTATCAACAGCAGGCAGAAGATAACCAATTTCAAGGGTTCTAATGTTGTGGTAAATTGGGGGGAGATAGGCGAGTATAGTGGTTTCAGCAGTGTCGGACCAACCATCGACGGATTGCTCAAGCCCGATGTCATGGCACCTGGCTGTTCAGTCTATTCTGCCGGCAGTTCGTGGTATCTCGAGAACAATCCCGATGACTGGTCCATTATCCGCAAGTTCGGTGCAGAAGGACGCAACTACAGTTGGGTCACCAACTGCGGCACGTCTATGTCCGCGCCTGTCGTGGCAGGTGTCGTGGCGCTTTGGTTGCAGGTTTGCCCAACCCTCACGCCTTCGCAGGTGCTCGACGTCATTTCAAAAACCTCGCACCGTCCCGAATCCGATCTAAGCTATCCTAACCCATATTATGGTTATGGCGTTATAGATGCCGCTGCTGGCGTGGAGTATATTATGGAGAATATGGCAGACGTCATAAGGGATGTCCGTTGCCCAGATGCAGATACGACTCACGACCATGTCTATGACCTGTCAGGACGCAGAGTCAATGCCCTCCGTAGCGGAACCCTTTACATCCGCAATGGCAAGAAGTTCATTCAGCGTTGAAGTCCCGGTACCACTCCGTCTCCTTGATTCTGATATTGTAGTCCGTCGTGCCTTCGTATTTTTTGTTCGGAATGAAGATTGAGAGGTTGGCGATATGACTCTCGTCCGTCATTTTCGCTTCAAAACCGAACGACCTGTACGAGGTCGCCCATTTACTGGTGTTGTGGTTTACGACTACCGTCCTGTTGAGTTGCGCTGTCCAGTTGTAGTATTCTTCAGTCGAAGCCATTCTGTTCATCATACTGCCCATGTCGTGATACTCTGGTTTCCATTGCGTGCCATAGGCAAAGGTGCAGTATTTCTGGATGCCTTCCGTGTTGATGCCTGCGGCAGTGACGTAGAAGTCGGGAAGGATGGCAGACGTGGCTTTCAGCAGATTCTCCAGTTCCGCGGTCCTGACAACCGATATTACCAGTCCCGCTCCATCCTTGTAGCTGTCGAAGTATGTGTCAGCAATGCCTTTTGCGGCACCCTCGTCAGCCATCATGGCGGTCATAATCTTGTCGTATGGTGCTCCGTCGCCCGGTAGCTCGGCAGGCGAAGCGATGATGTAGTCTGCCACATCCCTCAGTTCGTAGTCGCTCTCTACGCATTGCATGAAGCACACGTCAAAGAGAATCCAGTCGAAGTGCAGTCCCACGTTCCTTATGGCACGCTTCATGTCACAGATGTCCAGTTCTGTGCCATTGTCCAGGTTGTCCTTGTTTTGCATATTGTCGATGCCCACCGTCTTCTTCTGAGCCGGAATCCATCCGCTGCCGTGGCTCCACATCACCAGACCGTAGTGCTCGGCTGGGCATTTCCTACGGATGAAGTCCATATTGTCCTGGAAGGTCGTGGCGTTCGTGCTGCATTGCTCGGGCAGTGTTATGTATTCAGACAATCCCTGTTGCCTGTTCAGGGTGTAGATGCGCGGACTCTTCACGTCGTCAAGGTAAATCACCACGTTGCAGTCGGTAGGTATGCAGTCGGCAGCCTCCACCATCTCGTCGATGTCCTTTTGTGCGTATTGGCTCAGCGAGTTTTCTGCCATCATGTACACGATGACGTTTCGGTGTGCCGGAGCCAGTGGGGTGGGCGAGTCCTTCTCAGAGTTGTCTGGATTCAAAGGCTCGTCGCCACACGCCATCAGTAGCGTGGTTGTTAGAAGTATAATTATGTGAAAAATCCTTTTCATTCTCCCTCATTTCCTCCGCAAAGTTAAAGATTGTCAGAAACAAAAACAAGAAAAAACACTTGTTTTTTACCCCTCTTCTTTGTATCTTTGCATCCGAATGAAGAATAATACGACAGACAGAGAGACGGGTTACAGACACGTTTTCAAATATATTGGAGTGCTTGGTGGCGTATACGGACTGAAACAGTTTGTTATGCTTCTTCGTAACAAGCTGATAGCCATCCTGCTGCATAGTAAGGGGTTTGGTATAAATGCCGTTTATGGCAACATCTCCGAACTTATCTACAATTGTACCAATATGGGTGTGTCCTTCAGTGGAGTACGCAGCCTGAGTGAGCTCTTCGAGTCGGGCACTGAGCAGCAGAAGCAGAACTTCGTCAGCGTAATCCGTACGTGGGCATTGTGGACAGGAATGCTTGCCATGCTCATTTGTGTGTGCTTCTCGCCGTTGCTTTGCGATTTCTTCTTTGATGGTGACAGAGATTATGTCGTACCCATCTGTTTCCTTTCAGTCTACCTTTTTACGCTGCCTCTCGAAGCTGTAGAGTGCTCCATTGTCAAGGCAATGCGAAGACTGAAAAATCTGGCGTGGATAGAGATAACCGTCGTTCTTGCCACCTTCTTCTCCACCATTCCGTTCTATTATTTTCTTGGTGTCAACGGTATTGTTGCTTCCTTGATTATCTGTGGATTGATAACCTTGGGTGTACACTTCGTTGTTACTCTCCGCATGTTCCCCTACAGCGTTTCCCTCTTCTCAAAACGAGTGTTTGTTGAGGGATTGTCAATGCTAAAGATAGGTGTGCCCTTTGTCTTGGCAGGAATTGCTGCTGCGCTTACTGTGTCTTGGATTTACAATATACTCAGTTCGTTCAGCGAGGTTGGTATGTTCCGTCAAGGCTATCTTATACTGACGGTCTCGTCGGGCTTGGTCTTTGCTGCGATGGAGTCTGACTATTTTCCACGTCTTTCGAGTGCCAATCACGATAATGAAAGGATGAAAAGCATGGCAAACCAGCAGATTGTTGCCAATCTTCTCTTCATAACACCTTTGCTCGTAGTCATGTCGCTCTTTATGCCCCATCTCATCCGTCTTATCAGTTCGTCGGAGTTCATCCCCATTGTTCCGATGGTCGTCTTTGGCGTGTGCAGCCTCTTGTTCAAGGCAGTCACCCAGCCCATTGCATATATTCCTTTGGCAAAGGGGCACAGTTTCGTCTTCCTCATAATGGAATTGATATACGACGCCTATTATCTTGCTCTGGTCTATTGGTGCTACAAATGGGGTGCAGACTACTATTTCGAGTTCGAGACAATCAACTGTGCAGGTTTGGCAGGTACAGGCATTGCTCTTTCACTCAGTTCTCTGCTTGACCTCCTTATGGTTGGCGTGGTCTATTCTTTTGCTTATGGCTTTCGTTTCAAGCGCAGCACCCTTCTGCTCATGCTTGTCGAGTTCACCTGTCTGATAATGACACTGCCATTCTGCCTCAAAGGTGGAATGCGATTGTATAAGTACGGCACAGGAGGCTTTGCCCTCCTTGTCTCCATACTGCTGGCATGGCGACTCCTCTCTACAAAGTCAGGCATAGGCTCTAAGATTTCAAAAATCTTGCACCACTCACATCACGGTGACGGTTGTTGCTGAGAAAACCAAGTCACTATCTCCCTTACCATCCCCTCTCGGGTGAGATAGCCTTTTAAGCCGACAATCAGGTATTTACTCTTTCCCATCACAGAATGAAATGTGCGAAGCCCGGTTTTGTGTTTGGCGTGTTACTTTCTCGTTATGGTTTTCTTGCCGTTCTTTATTACGATTCCCCTGGTATGTGCAGTCGCCTTTCTTCCTAAAATGTCGTATGTGGCGCAGTAGTTGGCTTCGGGAGCAGGCTCGGCAATGGTGCTGATGCCTGTGGCAAGTTCAGCGATTTCGTCGGCAGAGAGTTGGTAGTTAAAGATGCTGAAGTCGTGCAGGTATGCCTTCAGATAGGGGTCGGCAGTGAACTGGCTTCTGCCGATGTAGTTGAAGATAGGCTTGAAGTCAGATGGTTTGATGCTGATGTCGGGGTTCTCGCACAACAGTTCTCCGTTGAGATACATCTTGCCCCCGTTCTCTCCCAGTGTGACGACGATGTGATGCCACTTTGTGGTCTGTAGTATTTTGCCTGGATGAAGTTGCTGCTCCTCGCCTCCGTTCTTGATGGCAAAGTGCACGCCCGAACCGTTTTGAGGAGTGAGGAACATGTACTGGTCGGTGCCGTTGCCGAAGTCGAAGACGCGCTGCCATGCTTTGCCTCCACGATAGTAGAGCCAGAAGGAGATGCTTAATTCGTCGTGGTTTGCTACGGTGTAGGGCAGTTGCATGAAGGTCTTGGTGCCGTCGAACACCTTGGCTGTGTGCTCCTTGTATGTGATGAAGGCAGAGTCGCCACTGAGTACGGGGTGGTTGATGTTTTCGGAAACGTCGAGCAGGTCGTCGCTGAGGGGCAGGCTGAGCACCGCTCCCTTAGCACCGCTTGTGGTGGCTGTGACGGCTGTACTTGTCTCACTGCGGTTGAGCGAGAGGTCCTCGGCATACACCTTATATGTATATGTGGTGTTTTCGTCTGCCTCGTTGTCGACGAACTCGGTGCCTGCAATCTCGTTTGCAAGGGTGTAGAACTCGCTGCCGTCGTCGCTGCGCAGGATGGTGTAACTCTTGATATCCTTGTCCTGGCAAGCCTCCCACGACAGTCTGATGCTTGCCTGGAAGGACTCTGCCTTCAGGGCGGCAGGGCTGGCAGGTGCTGTGAGGTCGGGTGTCACCGTTGTGGCGATGAACCTCCACTGCTGGTACTCTTCTCCGTTGAACTCGCCCATCTGTATGTTGGCTCCGGCTGTGGTCCTGCCGCTTGCCACTTCAAGGCACTTGGTGCTGAAACGGCTGCGGATGTAGAAGGCTCCGTTGCCGGCATATTGCAGATACCATTGCTCGTTGGTGCCGGGTGTGCCGCCCTGAGGATAGCCGCCTACGTCGGCTCCGGCATTGAGGTTCCAGTTGAGAATGTCGAGAGTGATGTTGTTGCCGACATTGAGCGTGAGTGTGTAGTAGTTGTAGTCACCGCTCTTGGCTGTTGGCGTTACCTTCCATTGCAGATACTTTGCGTTGTTGGCATTCTTCTTCTGGGTTACCGATGTCCACGACGTCGGGGTGCTGCCGAATCCCATCACCAGACCCGAATTGACGTTCATAATCTTGTAGACTCCAGCCTGAAGTGCCGGCATAATGTCATCGCCGCCCTGGATGTCGACAAGGGTCTCGCCGTTGGTCTGTCCGTTCTGGTAGCCGGCTGTCTTCGGACCTACCAGTTCGATGACGTGCTCGCGTCCACGTACTCCGTCATACCAAACGGGGCGGTCGAGGGCTGCAAAGTTATATGTGGTATTCATTGCCTGACGCTCGCTGCTTCCAACAAATCCCTGCACAGAACCGTCGGTGTGGCGATAGACGCTGGCTGCCGTCCAGTTGGGGCGATGCTCGGCGTAGGCGAGTCGCTTGCCGGGGTTCTGGAAGTTTGTGGCTTTCATAAACTGGCTGCGCGTGTACTCTGCTGTTCCCCACCAGATGCCTGTCTGCATGCCGTATTCCACACCCACCATAGCCTCCATCGTGTTGTGCAGCTCGTCGGCTGTGGCGTGCTTTCCGTTGTCGCGCACCTTCTCGAAGAAACTTGCATAGTTATCGAAACTGCCAGCCAACTGGTGTGTGTTGCCCTCGTCAAGGTACTCTTTCAGGTGGTTCCAGTAGTCGAGGGCACGGTCGTTGTTGAGTGTGTTGCCGCCGCACATTCTTACGTCCGAATACTTCTCGCTGTACTGCTCGTCCTGCTTGAAGATGCGGCATATTTCCTTGAAGTCGTTCATACACACAGACTCATTCTTGCCCTGGTTCTTGATGTGCTCCTGCCATCCGAAATCAGGTTCGTTGAAGGGGCTTATACTGACCCAGTTGGTCAGTCCTTTCTTCTTGTAGTAGTCGATGCTCATGTCTATGACCTTCGCCCATCGGCCGGCGCGCTCGTTAGTGCTGACGGTCATGTCCTTGTACCAGTTGTCCACCGATTTGTGGTCGCAGTTGATATTGAGCGAGATGCCACTCTTGCAGTGTGCCTTTACTATTCTGATACGTCGGTCGAGATCTTTCTTCTGATCAGAACTGAAACTGCCTCCCTCAACACTTGCCGTAGGCTGGAACGAGAGGCGAACAATGTCTATAAGGTCCTTGCCGCAGTATAGCACGCCTGTACGCACATTGTCCTCGCTGAGCCATGCCAGGTCGAGTCCCCACTGGATGGGTGTCTCCACGCCCGGGTCGGTATATTTGAATGGGACGTTGACGTCGGCTCTTGGACGTGCCTTGAGGTATGAAGCACAACTTTGTGTCTGTGCGTTGCCTGACAGGCAGATGCTTAGCAATGCAGTTGTTAGAATAGTCTTGTTCATGTTGTTTTATGGTATTTCTTTGTTCTCATTTCATTTTGTCATGCATATTTTCGATATGCTGACTTGTGAAAAAAGCAAAAACACCCAAGTTCCTATTTCCTGAAACTCGGGTGTTTAAGAGGTGCCTGGCGGATTCGAACCGCCGTAAACGGTTTTGCAGACCGGTGACTAAGCCACTCATCCAAGGCACCATTGCTTTCTTGTTTGCGGTTGCAAAGGTATTACTTTTTTTTCATCTGACCAAATTTTCTCTCCCTTTTTTCTGCTTTTTTTTAGTCGGGAGTAAAATGTGTGCCAGCAGATTCGTAATTCTAACCTTTCACGTCACAATTTTTGTGTTTTCATTTTCAGCCTACTTGATTCCCCTCGCATTAAGAGCCTCGACGTATTTGTGGGCGTTCTTGAGATGTTCAGAATAGGTAGTTGCGAAATTGTGCGTTCCGCTGAAATCCTCCTTGGCACACATGTACAGGTAGTTGTGGTCGGCGTGGTTGAGCACTGCATCGATGCCGGCAATGGTGGCAATGCGCAGAGGACCCGGTGTGAGTCCGGTGTTGATGTAGGTGTTGTAGGGACTGTTGACCTTGAGATGCTCGTGCAGGATTCGCCTGAGCGACCAGTCGCCGACAGCCTTCTTCACTGTTGGGTCGGCTTGCAGAGGCATGCCGATGGCAAGTCGGTTGAGGTACATTTCTGCAATCATAGGCTTCTCTGCATTGTTTGCAGTCTCCTCGTCGACAATGCTTGCCAGTGTGTAGACCTCGGTGGTGCTCATATTGATTGCCTTTGCCTTGTTCGTTCGTTCCTCGTTCCAGAACCTCGAGTTTTCCGTTTTCAGTCGTTCAAAGAGTTTCTCTACCGAGATGTTCCAGAACACCTGATATGTGTTGGGAATGAAGAGGGCGGGAATGGTTTCCTTGTCATAACCAAGAGCGGAGATGAAATCCTCGTCGCGTAGCGCTTTGCTGATGGTGGCACTGTCTATCATCAGATTGCGTGCCATGGTTCCTGCCAGTTTGTCAAGGTCGCGCACACTTGGCACAACAAGGTTGACGGGATCCTGCTGTCCGTTCTTGAGTTTACGGTAAAGGTTGAAGGCACTGGTCGACGAAGTAATCTCGTAGCGTCCAGTGCGTGTCCTGTATCTCTTCACCATGTTCAGGATGCTGAAACCAGTGGTGCTGGCTCCTACTTCGTGCATCTTCACCTTGATGCTGTCTACGTCGTCGTCTTCATCGACATAAATACAAACAGGTTCTTTATCATTGTATGGCGATGACGTAATCTGGTAGGTGCAGAATGCTACTACGACCGCAAGGGCAAAGAACACAGCCCCGGCTACGTATAATCTATTCTTCTTCATTGTAAGACTTTTTACTTCCCACTATTCACTATTCACTATTCACTATTCACTTTTCGCTTTTCGCTTTTCGCACAAGCACGACCACAATCAGTTGCCGTCTGGCTTTATGATGTCGACCTTCTCGGAATCTGTCCAGTGGAACGACTCGATGGCGTCGGGCTGAGAGGGGTCGAAAGGCTTGTATTCGGAGCGGATGTGCTTGTAGAGTTCGGGGGCGGCGTCCTTGAGTCCCTCAACGATGCACTTTGCTATCTCGTATGCTCCGTATGGGTTGAAGTGGGTGTTGTCGGCGAGGGGCTTGGTCTGTCCCGGATAGGTGTTGGCAGGATAGTGTACGAAAGCCTTCTTGCTTCCCTCCTCGCCGAAGGCCTCAAATAGGGTGCGTGTCATGGAGTGTAGGTCAATGAGAGGCACTCTCTCGCGCTCGGCAACCCATGCCATTGCGTCGGGATAGTCGGCGTGTGTCTCCTGAATCTTACCATTCTTGAAACTGCGTCTCTGTGTTGGTGTGACGAAGATGGGGTGTGCTCCGCGAGCGCGTGCCTCGTCGACGAAGGTCTTCAGGGCTGTGGCAAAGTTGTAGTATGCTCCGGCTCCAGGCATCTTTTGCTTCTGGTCGTTGTGACCGAATTCCATAAAGATATAGTCGCCGGCTTTCATCTGGCTGAGTGCCTTCTTGAGTCTTCCTACACCGATGAAGGTGGTGGCAGTCTCACCGCTCTCGGCATAGTTTGCGATGCTGACTCCATCGTCCATCCAGCGTGTTATCATCTGTCCCCAACTTGCCCATGGCTCCTCGTCCTGGTCGACAACGGTGGAGTTTCCGCACAGGAAGACGGTGATGGCGGTGGTGTCAGGCTCTATGCTTACGTTCTGCACGGTGCTGAAGTCTCCGGTAATCTCGAGCGAGAGTTGGTCGTCCCAGTTCAACTTTGTCTTCTCCCTCTCCTTGATTCTCACATTCTCACGGTCGTTGATGCGCGTGTTGCGCTTGTTCATCGTGAAGGTGATCACTCGTGTCTCCTTCTTCTTGGTGACGGCATTCTCGATGAAGAGGCGACGGCTTTCGCCACGCACCGTGGTGGAACCTGCGTGTTTCTTGCTTCCGAGTGTCACGGTCACCCTGTAGTTGCCGTCGGGAACGTTGGCGCTGAGTGTGTACTTCTGACCGTCTCTGGACGAGCAATCGAATGTGATGGGGTCTGCCAGCATTGGCATCATAAATCCAATGAGCACGGCAATGAGAAGAAGTAGTCTTTTCATGTTTTCTGTGTTTTTAATAGTGTATGTGTAAGGATTCCTGTTCCCGTGATTTGGGAATGGCAGAGGAGGGGTGTTGATCTTTTGATAAAAGTTCTGTTAAGTAAAAAAAGAGGCATGAGCCTCTTCGCAATTTGTTGTCATTTGAGCCACCAGGGGGACTCGAACCCCCGACCCACGCATTACGAATGCGTTGCTCTACCAACTGAGCCATGGTGGCAAATGCGATGCAAAGTTACAATAAATTGGCGAATACGAAAACTTATTTCAGTTTTTTTATTTTCTTTCTATTGTATTTTATGCAAAATGCCTATCTTTGCATTGTCCGTAATATGATAATCGGTCTAAGTATAGATAAATTTAAATGCTAATATTATATGAGAAAAGTTACAAGCTACTCTGTGCGCGCCCTTGCCATGAGTGTTCTGGCAAGTCTGTTTGTCCTTGACAGTGCCGCGCAGACCACCATCAGTCTGTCTGGTAGATGGCAGTTCCAGAAGGACCCTGACGGCAAATTTGACGCAACGAGTAGTTTTTCTGACGTGATAGACCTTCCTTCGTCTATGCTTGAGGCAGGAAAGGGTGACAGACTGTCGGTGAAGACACGCTGGACGGGTTCTCTCTACGACAGTTCCTATTTCCACAACCCCTATATGGAGAGGTACCGCAGAGAGGAGAACTTCAAGTTGCCTTTCTTCCTCACCCCCAACGGTCACTATGTGGGCGATGCGTGGTATAGACGAACTGTGTTCGTGCCGGCTTCTCGCGCCAAGTCGACCTACTTAGTTCATCTGGAACGCCCACACATAATCTCCACATTATATATAAATAATAAGAGGGTGGGAGAGTGCAACTCGCTGTCGGTGCCTCACGAGTTTGACGTTACGGACTTCATACAGCCTGGCAAGGAGAACACCATCTGCCTGCAAGTAAACAACCAGGTTGAGAAGGTGGGAGTGGGACAGGACAGCCACTCGGTGACCGACCAGACTCAAGGCAACTGGAATGGTGTGGTTGGCGACATGAAGCTCGTCATTCTGCCTCAGAACCATATCAATAACATAGAGGTGTTCCCGAATGTGGAGACGCGCAACCTTATGATTGTTGTGGAGAGTACCGGCGGCGGAGTTCTTTCTGCCAGTGTCGATGCCTTCAAAACTGACAAGAAGAAGACTACAGGACGAGACACTCTCAACCTGGCTCTCAATAAAACCTACGGCTTGTGGGACGAGTTCCACCCCAACCTCTACAAAATGGTGGTTGAGATGAAGAGTGGCAAGCAGGTTGACCGCAGAGAACTTACCTTCGGATTCCGTAGTATCGAAACCAAAGGCAAGCAGATTCTTGTAAATGGTCGCCAGACTTTTCTGCGTGGCACGGTAGAGAACTGCAACTTCCCACTGACTGGCTATCCACCAACCGACAAGGAGTCGTGGCTTGTTGTGATGCGCAAATGCAAGGAGTACGGACTGAACCATATGCGCTTCCACAGTTACTGCCCGCCAGAGGCGGCTTTCGAGGCTGCCGACGAGGTCGGAATATACCTGCAGCCCGAAGGACCATCGTGGCCCAACCATGGTGTGAAACTTGGAAACGGACAGATGATAGACGACTATCTCATGCTTGAGACTCAGCGCATGGTTCGTGCATACGGCAATCACCCATCCTTCACGATGTTGTGTGCCGGAAACGAGCCTGCCGGCAACTGGGTGGCTTGGGTAAGCCGATTCGTGGACTACTGGAAGAAGACCGACTCGCGACGCATCTATACTGGTGCCAGTGTTGGTGGGGGCTGGGCATGGCAGCCTCGCAACCAGTATCATGTCAAGGCTGGAGTGCGCGGTCTGGACGATTGGCGACGCAGCGAACCTGGTTCGCTGACCGACTTCCAGTCCAAGATAGACACGGTAAGCCAGCCGTTCGTAAGTCACGAGACAGGTCAGTGGTGTGTCTTCCCCGATTTAAAGGAGACGACTCAGTATACCGGTATCTACAAGGCGCGTAACTTTGAGATCTTCGCTGATATTCTGCACGACCATGGAATGGCTTCGAGAGCGGAAAGTTTCCTTCGTGCTAGTGGCAAACTGCAGGTTCTCTGCTACAAGAACGAGATGGAACGTATGCTGCGAACACGCGAATATGCTGGCTATCAGTTGCTTGGTATGAACGACTACAGCGGACAGGGTACGGCCCTTGTAGGTCCGCTCAACGTCTTCTGGCGTGAGAAGGGATATGTCGATGCGGCACAGTGGACGGAGTTCTGTGCGCCTGTCACTGTACTCTCGCGTCTGCCCCGATTCACATATTTCAGCGGTGACAGCATACCTTACAGCATCGAGGTGTCCAACTTTGCCGAAACACCAGTCACCGATGCTGTCCTCACCGTTAGATTCAAGGATGCTGACGGCAAGATTCTTGCCGAAAACAAGGTTGTAAACAAGACTGTAGGGCTTGGCTCGTGCCGGGAGATGGGAAGTTTCGTCTCGTGCTTCATTGTTGACGAGGCAAAGCAAGTGACCATGGAGGCTACGCTCAGCGGCGTTGCAAACGGCAGGAAAGTGGAGTCTACCAACCATTGGAACGTGTGGGTGTATCCTCGTCACGACAGGAACGATGACGTTTATAAAACCGATGCTGGCAAGAATTTCTACATCTGTAAGGATAAGCCGGGCGAGGAGGCATTAAAGGTGCTTCGTTCGGGCGGTACTGTTCTCTTGCTTGCTTCAGGCAAGGTTACCTATGGTCTGGGCATCGTGCAGCAGTTCCTGCCTGTTTTCTGGAACACGTCGTGGTTCAAGATGAAGCCACCTCACACAACGGGTATGTATGTTGACAACGCTCATCCGCTTTTCCGCCATTTCCCGACAGACGATTTCTCGGATATTCAGTGGTGGGCACTTATGAACCGCCAGCCAGTTATGCTGATGGACAAGTTCCCTCTTGATTTCCAGCCAATCGTGCAACCTATCGACACATGGTTCCTGAGCCGCAAACTTGGAATGCTTTTCGAGGCAAACGTGGAGGGAGGCAAACTGTTGATGACCTCAATGCCTCTGTGGCAGGGTTCGAAGAATCCTGCAGTACAGCAGATGGAATATGCCGTTATGAAGTACATGCAGAGCCCTGACTTTGCACCACGCCATACCATTCCTTTCCAAACCATCGTCTCGCTCTACGAGGACAAGACGCCCGAAGTGAACATGTTTACAAAGGATTCGCCAGACGAACTAAAGAAGGGTGTTAAGTAGAAAAGGTTAGAAGGTATAGAAAAGCAAGATTATATAGAAAATCCAGAATATATAGAGCATCCAGGTCATATAGAATCTATAGAGAGTACAGAACATATAGTTAAAAAAAGGTAGTAAAAAAGGAAGATTGTCTGTTCTTTTATGCAAGACGTGTCGCCCTTTTTACTACCTTTTTTTGTCTCTTCTTTTTGTTCTTATAAACTTTTAGTTGTTCTTTTCACCACGTTGATAGCGTTGAGACGTAGCAAAACGTCGCCCGGCTCTTTGTCAAGCAGTTCTCTTTGGTCTTTTTGCAGATAGATGGGCGCATCGTGGCGAAGGGGAAGGATGCGCAACTCGACCTGCTTGCCAACAAGGTCGGACATGCGGACTGCCATCGGTTTGCCGTTCCAGAAATTGTCTTGAACAAGGATTCCGTCAGCATATACGCGGGCACAGTCGGCGGCATAGTCAATGTATAGGAGTTTGTGGGCAGCGTCGGTAGTGTCGTTAAGGGTGACGGTGTAAATGGCTGCACTATCGAAGTCTGCATCGGATGGCTGCTCTGCCACCTTGGCAGCGCCCATTTTTATCTGTCGTGCAGGTCCTGCCTGTTGCTTCAAGGTGTAGGTGACAGTGGGCTCGATGGTTGTCCACGTCTCTTCAACTATTTGTCCGTTATCATCCTTGTACAGTACACCGCCATTGGGGGCGAAGTGCAGGCAGCCATCGATGACAAAGGCAGTGCATGCCTTGCTTTGTGAGAGCAGTACAACCTCAATGTCGTGGAAGCGCAGAGCCTTGCCTGTCTTGAGTGTTTGTCTCTTTCCGTCAATGGTTATGGTGGGCTTCATACCGCTTATCTCGATAAGATACAGACAATTGCCTATCTTGCAGAAGGGTTGTGCGTTGGCTGAAATGGTGTGTCCATTGAAAGACATGCCTACAGGACGCACGTAGCATCGACCCTGCTCGTTGAGTATGCGAACGTAGTCGTTGTAGAATTCAAAACAGCCGCGTCGCGAATAGTGCTCGGAAAGAGTGTCGACGTCCATCTGCGAGAGTTCTTCGCCCCATTCGGCAAGGAACTGATGGAAAAGGCGTGTTGAGTGGAAAGCCTCTGCATTGACCTGTCCCATTTCTCCCAACGGAGCCTGGAACTCGTAACTGATGTGCGGCATGTCGTTGTGAGCCGTGGTTGCTGATTGCTGCATCTCTGCCATAGAGTGGAGCGGCGAGTAGGGGTTGCTTCCACCATGATACATATAGTAACCTGGAAGATTGCTGCCAGACCCCACCTTGCAGATGGCAAGTGGAAGTGGTTCGCGTCCACTCATGTTTATGCGTCGATGGTATGAAGGTGTCATTCCGCCACCCAATTCACAAGTGAGGTAGGGGTACTGCAGTTCTTTCGCCTCCATCTTGGTGTCTTGGTTGGTGCCGAATGTTTCGGTGGCTATGACACCCGAGATGCGTGTGTCCTTCATAGTGAATGCCTTGGCATATTCGCCTGGCATATCCTTCAGACTCCTGTCCCAGAATCCGTCGGCATAGTCGCCATAGAGAGGAAGCATCTGTCCGAACTCTTCTTTGTCGGTCAGTTTGGGCCAGCCGGTACGTGTATAGAAAGGCACGTCGAAACCTATGCTTACTGCTATCTCCTTCAGTTTCTTGTAGTAAGCCCACGGTCCACGACACTCGTTCTCTATCTGGATTCCGATGACGGGTCCGCCGTCCTTCCACAACTGTCCGCCCACTTGAGCGTAGATGTTGCGGAAGAGACGTTCTGTTGCCTCCATGAAACCCGGTGAAAGTGAGCGAAGTTTGTAGTTCTTGGGGTCTGCTTTGACCTTGTCAGTGAGCCATACCGGGAAGCCGCCCTGATACACCTCTCCGTGACTGAAGGGACCTATGCGGAGCACTACCGGCATCTGCTCTTCGTTGCACGTCTGCAGGAAATCACGCAGACTCTTGTTGCCCGACCAGTCGAAGACTCCCTCACGCTCTTCGTGGTGTATCCAGAAAACATATGTGGCAAGGATTGTTATGCCGCCCGCCTTCATCTTTCGTATCTCGCGTCGCCATTCTTCCTTTGGCACTCTGGCATAGTGCATCTCGCCCATGACCGGCAGTACGTGTCTGCCGTCGATGACGAATCCTTTCGAATCGACTTCTATTCTTGAGTTTGATGGGTTGGTGCTTGTGCCAAACGTAAAGCGTTGCTGTGCGTTGGCAGAGGTGATGAAAAATAGGGCAAGAAAAGCAGTTGAAATCCTTCTTGTTGTTTTCATGACAGAGTTCTTTTTTGCAAAAAAGTGTTGCGTGTTACTTGCCGAACTTGATGAGTTCGTGGTGAGGAGTGAGGATGTGAAGCGAGTCGTCGGTGAGGAAGCACAGGCTGATGGTGTCCTGACGCTCGGTGCTGCCATACTCGGTGTTTGACTGACGGGTGAGTATGAGTCTGCCGTTAGTCACCTGCCACGATGTGTAGTTCTGCTTCTCGTTGGCGGCAGTTCCGTCGGCATAGAGCGAGAGTCGGTTGCCGGCATTGTTCCATGTGCCCATCAACTGTGAAACGTTGATGAGTGTGCCGAAAGCCTGCTCTCCGTCTTCTGTTGGCTCGCCTTTGAGTGTCACCGCCCAGCGGTCGGTGTTGTTGCGTATGCTGCCGAGCACGACGCTTCCTTCAGTCTCTTCGTCACGCATCAGACAGATGGTGTCTCCATTATCACTGATGAACTGCATCACGCTCATTCCGCTTTCTTCGCCCATATGTCCCCATATGGTGGAGTCGGGTGTGACGTTGGTCTTTGTCGTGTCAGTGGAGAGTGTGTCCGCACCGTCATTGTCGTCGCTTGACTTCTTGCAACTGGTTGTCATCAGTATGGAAGCCAGTGCCATAATTATGCTTGTAAGCAAGAGTTTTCTTTTCATATCTCTAATATTGTTGTGTGGTTTACTTATATTGCAAAGTTAGTGATTTATTCGGTTTGTTGATAACGGTAGTGTTGTCTTTTTAGCAAAATTAGTTGGCTAATTGTCTATTTTGTGATAAAGACTTGGCAGTATTATGCTTATTCACTAATTTTGTGCCGTAATTTGAACATAAAAAGTAAATATCATGCTTTTAGACATAGTACTTCTCGTTTTAGGTGTGGCACTTATACTTTGGGGTGCAGATAAACTGACTGATGGTTCGAGTGCATTGGCACGTCGTCTCAACGTGAGCGATACTGTGATTGGTCTTACAGTAGTGGCAATGGGTAGTTCGCTGCCAGAGTTCAGCGTCAGCCTCTTTTCTTCACTACAGGGCAGTGGCGGTATGTCGGGCGGCAACATCGTGGGCAGCAATCTGTTCAACGTGCTTGTCATCATCGGTGCTGTTGCTGCGGTAAAGCCATTGTCGCTGACTAAGTCCACTGTACGTAAGGACATACCCTTCACCATTGTTGCCAGTACGGTGTTGTTTTTGCTGGCAAAGGATGTGTTGGTGGACGACGGACCATCTGACATTTTGAGCAGGGTAGACGGATGTATTATGCTGTTCTTCTTTATGCTGTTCCTGTCCTATACCTATTCGCTGGCAAAGCACAAGCCTGCTTCGTCGGAGGAGATACACGTTAAGGAGATGTCCATTCCGATGATAATATGTATGCTTCTGTTGGGCTTTGCCTGCCTGATTGGTGGTGGTGAATTGTTGGTAAAGAGTGGTACGTCGCTGGCTCGTGCGCTGGGTGTGAGCGAGACTGTCATAGGTCTTACGATATTGGCTGGCGGAACGTCACTGCCCGAGTTTGCCGCAAGTCTGATGGCTGCCAGAAAGGGCAGTGTTGGCATGGCAGTGGGTAATGTCGTGGGAAGTTGCCTATTCAATATCTTCTTCGTACTTGGTGTTTGCTCGCTTGTAACTCCGATGGAGGTTAACGACATCAGCGCAGTACAGTTCTGGGTGCTTATCGGCAGTGGCGTTCTGATGTGGCTTTTCAGCGTTAACTGTAAGATAGGCAGACTTGAAGGTTTTACAATGTGTCTTGTCTACGTCCTATACATTGTCTATTTAATCGCAATTTCTACCCAAAATAGTGGTCTGACTGAGGCTGGGCTCCCCTAACGGTCTAACTTGTTTATTTTATGACAATCTCCACCGGACAGTGGTCACTGCCCAAGATTTCTTGGTGTATGGATGCAGATTCAAGACGCTCTGCCAAGCGGTTGCTGACAAGGAAGTAGTCGATACGCCAGCCAACATTCTTGGCACGTGCCTGCATTCTGTAGCTCCACCACGAATATTGGTCGGTTGCATCTGGATAGAAGTGTCGGAAAGTGTCGGTAAAACCGCTTCCCAATAGTTCTGTCATCTTCTCGCGTTCCTGGTCGGTGAAGCCCGCATTCATATGGTTTGTCTTTGGATTCTTCAGGTCGATCTCTTCGTGTGCCACGTTCATATCGCCACACACAATGACGGGCTTCTTCTTGTCGAGTTCCATCAGATAGCGTCGGAATGCATCTTCCCACTCCATCCTGTAGCCCAGTCGCTTGGGCAGTTCGCCCTTCTGCTCGGCTGACTGTGAGTTGGGAGTATATACGTTGACGAGATAGAATTCGTCCATCTCAAGAGTGATGACTCTGCCTTCATGGTCGTGCTCGTCGATGCCAATGCCGTAGGTTACGGAGAGTGGGGTGTGCTTTGTGTATATGGCAGTGCCGCTGTATCCTTTCTTGTCGGCATAGTTCCAATATGATGTGTAGCCAAGAAAAGGGAGGTCTATCTGTCCAGCCTGAAGTTTCGTCTCTTGCAAGCAGAAGAAGTCCGCATCAAGTTTGTCGAACTCTTCGCAAAAGTTCTTGCCAGTGATGGCTCTCAGTCCGTTGACGTTCCAGCTTATGAATTTCATTGTTTTCGTGTTTTTTTTTCGGTGATTCGAGGAATCGAGGATTGAATTTTTCTTGTTTGTTTTTCTACTTTACCGCAATCTTTCTTCCGTCTATGATGTAGATGCCAGGCATGAGGCGGGTAGAGAAGGTGTTGTCTGGCAACAACTTGGCTATGCGTATGCCATTGAGAGTGTAGACATCAAGCGTCTTGCCGTTGCTGAACATTTTGGCAAAGCTTATTCTGTCGGTCTTCTCATTGTCATCATCATCCTCGTCGTCGGTTACGATGTCATCAGAGATGTCGTATTGTGGGATGGTACGGTAGATGTAGTTGGCTCGCTTGGTCAGCCAGTTCTTGGCGTTGTTGGTGTGTGTGCTGTAGATGTTGCCGTCGCCCCATTTTGAAGCGTTGTGCACAAATGATTGATTTGCAAATTCGTAATAGTCGTCGCAGTACTCGATAAGTTCGTCCAGCTGACCCGAAGTGATGAACTTATACCATTCCTTGTAGTATGCCTTCTTTACTGATTCTGCTCCACGCCACAGTTGCTTGAAGAAACTGAAACCGAGCATTGTGCCGTCGATGAGGTCTGTCTCGGCAGAGTAGATGAAGTACTGACCTGTTCCGTCGTATCCGTACGACCAGTCGAAGTCCCACACAGGACCCAGTACCCATGCCGAGTCAGCAAGGATGTTCTCGTTGTAGAGATACCAGCTCTTGGGGTGCTTCAACTCTTGGTTGCGTGTCAAGTCGGTTACGAGCATTGCCTTTGCCAGCATTTCTATGTTGACGTCCTTCTCGGCATAGTAGTCCCATCCGCCAATCTTCATGTCGTAGGTGAGGTCGTTGAACGCCTTCTTGATATCCTGGAATGTTATGGTTGGCTGTTTGGTCTGGTCGGTGAAGTCGGGCTCCTTGACGTTGGTGTACATATTGTAGCTGTTGTCGAGGAACTTGTACACTTCGTCGTAGTAGCTGTCCAACTCGAGCATTGTGGCACAGCTTTCGTCATCGAGGTCGATGCTGTTGTTAGAGAAGCCGACCTTCTCGGTAAAGTTGTACGAACCGCGATACTCTCTGTTGATGTAGAGTTCGACGGGTATGATGTGGTTGCATCCTGCAGTCTTGACCATGTCAGCCAGTTTCATGGCTATGGCGTTGGTGGTCATCGACCCGCTCTGGTTGTTAGCGAGAAGCACCCAGTTCTTTCCCTTCGTCATTCCGAATGGCTTGATCTTTGAGGGGAATTTAAGGCGGTAGGGGTTCTTTGCGTATATGTTGTTGCTCCAGCTCGAGTTGCCTCTTCCCCTTATCTGCATGGTGTCTACGGTAAGGTCGTCGAAAACTCCGTATCCGGTTATCTCGAACGATGCATCCCAATACTTCTCTTTGCTGTTTATCATTGTGCCGTTGAATGTGTTGATGTCGATGCGCGGCACCTTGTATATGCTGGTAGAGTGGTCAGTGAGGAACTTTACGCTAACATTGTAGTCTGTGCCGAAAGGAACGAAGTTTCTCTCGTATTGTGCTGGAACGAGCAGTTCGGGCGTGAAGTCATCCGCCTTGCCGAAATCGGGATTAGGCTCTACGGCAAACAGTTTCAGTTCTGCCATCGTGATGTAGTTCTTGTAGACACATTCCTTGGTCTGCAGACGCAGGTAGCGGTATGACTTATCGTTGGTAAGCACAGGAGACGTCCATGTGTCGTAGTCGTTTGGCGTCAGTCCATCTTTGTCTTCGCTGAATGTCTTTATGTCCTCCCACTTCGTCTTGTTGTTGCTTCCCTGCACGATGAAGGAAAGCCAGCGTCGGTTGGCAGGTCCAGCCGTGTACTGTATCTGGAAGTCCTTGACTGGGTCTGCCAGTTCAATCTCGATGAATGGCCATTCGCTCCATCCGTCGCCGTAGTACGATCCCTCGCTCCAGTTGAGTTTGTTGTATGTCGTTCCGTTGCCCCATGTGCTGTGATAATAGGCACTGCCGTAGGTGTCGTCTCCGTCGGCTATGTGCCACAAGCCCTGGTTGAAGTCGTCGTTGCTTGGAGCATTGGTGGTGAGTTCGTCCTTTGTCAGGTATATTTGCTCCTTGATCCACTGGTTCTCGGTGTCTGTCTCTTCGGGAGTGCTCCATATCTCGTCACTCGTCTTGCGTATCTTGTAGATGTAGTTTTTCGGATAAGCCACGGTGTAGGTAACGTCGCCGTCGAAACGTCGGCGTGTCACCTTGCTCTTCTGCTTCTCATTGTTTATCCACACATTGGCTCCGTCGGGAACCTGGAACGATGCTGTCAGTCGCTTGCCGATGCACGACACACTGACGTCTATGCGGTGGTTTACAGAGTCAATCTCGCCGATGGCGTCGGTGTAGAGTTGGTCGTTGAACTTGTTGTTGAACTTGAAACTCTCGAATTCAGGCAGCGAACCGTTGTATGTCGTGTCCTCGCTTGCCACGTCAGTCTGCTTGTATGTCCACACCGTGTCGCCGGTCAGAGTCAGGCTTACAAGGTCGTTTTCCACCTCCTTCTTCTCAATATATTTCTCAGGAATGACCATCATTTCACCATTGTTGAAGGTGATGTAGCGCAGTGTGCCGAGGTCTTCCGTGTCGTCGGTTGTGGGATTCTTGTCGCCTCCATTGTCGTCTGTGTTCTTGCCGTTGGCAAGTTCAATGTACCATTGGCTTCCCGGGTCTTCAGTCTTCCAGTATGCTATGGCGTTCTCCTTCTGTGTTGCGGCACACATGTATTTCGTGTCACCGTTGCCGTAGTTGTCGTTAGTGGTGTCGTACACCTCTGCCAGTCTGAATGCAAAGGTGTCGTCCATTCCTTCGATTTCGGTTATGGTGAACGGCGTTATGTCGTCGGTGAAGAAATACTCGGCATAGAGTATCACCTCCCAGTTGCCACTGCCAAAGTTGTTGTTGGTGGTAGTCTTGTTTGTGAGATATTGCCCCCTGCCTATGTTGTACAGATAGAACTCACCCTTACCGTTGGGGATGATATACCACTGATTGTTCTGGTTGCTCAAGTCGACAGCAGCCTGGTAGAGTGGGTTGTAGTTTCCGTCGGAGTGTATTGCCGTGCCTCCTCCCAGAGTGGCATACTTCGTACTTATTTCCGGATTGTAGATGCAGTATCCGTAACTGTTTGCGTTGCGAATGACGTAGGCAACGTCCGACTTTATTTCGGAGACAGACGTTATCTTCTGGGCATATGTGTCGATAATGCCGAACAGCGTAAATACAAATATAAGCAGGAAGTTGTTCTTCATAATTACTGGTTATGTGTTAGGTGTTAGTTTTGAATTCTATTCATTTTATTGTATTCTTTCCATTCTTGATGACGATGCCGCGCTCGTTCACGAATGCCTTGTGACCTGATGTGGTGTAGGTGCTTAACTTCATGTTGATTTTCCTTCCTTCGTCAAGAGATTTTCCAGTTTTGAGGGGGAGTAAATGAGAGTTAACTCCTGCTAACTATTTCAGATACTTGACAAGAGGAGAATTTATCTTTCTGAGTCCCTTGGCGATGCTCTGCGCATTGAGTTTCGCACCCTTCTTTGATGTGTGGGTGTGGTCTTTCTTGAAGTACTCCTTGGCATCGTTCTGACCGATCTCGTCCAGAGCGTCGGCAGTGATGTTGTGCAGGTCGACAAACTCAACGGCAGTCTTGGCTACAACCTCCCTGTACCACTTGCCGAACGAGTTGTTGCGTCTCTCAATCTTGCCGCCTGGCCATTCGTTGCGTGGAGTGAGCGAGACGAGGATCGGGGTAGCACCCTTCTGGCGCACGTCGTCAATCATCTTGCAGAGATACCAGCCGAAGGTGTATACAACCTCGTTGCGCACCTCTTTGTCGGTACGTACGCGATACACGTGGCTCGAGTCTGCCGTTCCGGTTATGTCGTTGCGTGCCTTTCCGTGGTCCAGTTCGTTGCCAGCATCGTTGTGTCCGAACTGTATCAGTACAAAGTCGCCAGGCTGCAGGTCATTGTACACCTTGTCCCATCGTCCCTCGCGCAGGTAACTTCTGCAACTTCTGCCAGCCTGGGCGTTGTTGAAGACGGTAATCTTGTCAGTGTCGAAGATGTCGGTTGCCTGCGAGCCCCATCCCCACATGCCGTCCTCGTCGCGGTCGGTGTTCTTCACTGTCGAGTCTCCGGTTATGAACACGACAGGCTTGCCTGCCTCACGCTTCACGCCGGTGGTGGGAAGTTGTGTGTTAATCATCATCGCCTTGAGTGGCTGCAGTTCGGTGTTGTCCGAGGCAAGTATGCCCTCCACTGCGCTTCGTGCATTGAGCTTTGCGCCGAATGCCGATGTGTGTATGTGGTCCAGGTAGAAGTGGTAGTTGTACTTCCACTCAGTCATCTGGTCGTATTTCTGTGCGCTTATCTCGTTCAGGTCGATGAATGGACATCCCATCTCTTCGGCTATCTGGCGTGCCCACAGACCGAATGTCTGGTTTACGCGCACCACATGGCCCGGATTCTTCTCGTCGTATGCGTTGCGTGGTGTCAGCGACATCAGTATGGGGTGTGCGCCAAGAGCCCTCGTCTCGCGGACGAAGCGCCGCATGTACTCGCCATAACTGTAGACGGTTTCGTGAACACCTGTTTCCTTGATGGTGACCTCGAGAGAGTCTGTGGCAGAAATTCCCTTGATGGTGGCTCTGGCACGTCCCGAGTCAAAGGGTCCGTTGTCGTTGTGTCCCAGTTCTATTATTACGTAGTCGCCCGGCTTGATGCCCTTCTTCACATCCGGCCACAGGCGTTTGTAGAAGGTGCGGCTCGACGTGCCTCCGAGAGCCTGGTTCTCCACTGTTATCTTGTTTTCGTCAAAGTATTCGTGAGCAAAATATCCCCATCCCCACTGCCCGTTGTCGCCGTTGCCCAGCGTGCCGGTTCGCATGGTGCTGTTGCCTACCAGGAAGAGAACTGGGTTGCTTCCCTTTCTGCTGCTTCCCGCCAGCGGGCGTGCTGTGGATGCCTTCTCGAGTGAATCAAGGGTAAGGTCTACTACCTTGTTGACATCTTCCATGCTTTGGTATTTCAGTTCGTCTTCAGTCATCTGAGCACTTGCTGCCATTGAACTTGCGGCAAACAGGGTCAGGAGTAATGTCTTCTTCATGATTCTTACTGATTGTATGATGTGGTTAATATTTCTGAAGTAATGTTTTCATGCCCGCTTCCCTCATAGCAGTCTTTGCGTGCTTCGTGTTTGCCTCAGCCTTGCTCCGTTGCGTTGAGAGAGATAATTGCACACAAAAATACAAATTATTTATTATTTATAATGTATATTTCCGCATTTACTCCGTTTTCTTTCCGATTTTTTTTATTTTTACGGTAATTGTTGCACATATTTGCAAAAAAAGTGTAATTTTGCTATCGCTTATTGAGTATTTAATTTTAATTCTTTAAATATTATATGAAAATCGTAGTTCTAGCAAAGCAGGTTCCCGACACACGTAATGTAGGGCCCGACGCGATGACTCCAGAGGGAACTGTCAATCGTGCTGCTCTTCCTGCAGTGTTTAATCCAGAGGACTTGAATGCTTTGGAGCAGGCTTTACGCCTGAAAGATCAGTTCCCAGGTTCTACTATTTCTGTTGTAACCATGGGTCTTCCCAAGAGTGCAGAAGTTATTCGCGAGGCTCTCTATCGTGGAGCAGACGAGGGTTATGTGGTTACAGACCGCTGCCTTGGTGGTGCAGATACTCTTGCAACAAGTTACACGCTGAGCCAGGCAATCAGAAAGATTGGTGATTTCGATATCATCCTTGGTGGCCGTCAGGCTATCGATGGCGATACCGCTCAGGTAGGTCCTCAGATAGCAGAGAAACTGGGTCTTACTCAGGTGACTTATGCTGAGGAGATTCTTTCTGTAGATACCGATGCCAGGAAGATTGTCATCAAGCGTCATATCGACGGTGGCGTCGAGACCGTAGAGGCTCCACTTCCTTTGGTAGTTACCGTCAACGGCAGTGCCGCTCCATGCCGCCCACGCAATGCAAAGCGTGTCATGAAATACAAGAACGCTACCGTGATTGCTGAGCGTAGTGCCGAGGATGCTGCCAAGTACGACGAGCTGATTGCCAAGAAGCCATTCCTGAACATCACTCAGTGGGGAGCGTCAGACATAGAGGCAGACCCGGCACAGATTGGCAAGGCAGGTTCGCCAACCAACGTTAAGGCAGTTCAGAACATTGTGTTCAAGGCTAAGGATAGTCGCACTATGACATCGAGCGACTCCGACGTCGAAGGACTTATCATAGAGTTGTTGAACGAGAAGATTATTGGCTAAAAATACAGAAATTTGACTACAAATTATGAATAACGTATTTGTATATTGCGAGATAGAAGGCACTACAGTTGCCGACGTGAGCATAGAGTTGCTCACCAAAGGTCGTAAGTTGGCCAATACTCTGGGTGTTCAGCTTGAGTGTATCTGTGCCGGAAGCGGTCTTGACGGTGTTGAGAAGCAGGTGATGAAGTATGGAGTTGACTGTGTTCATGTGTTTGACGCAGATGGACTCTTCCCCTACACCAGCAATCCCCATACAGCTCTTGTAGTAAATCTCTTCAAGGAAGAGCAGCCACAGATTTGCCTTATGGGCGCAACGGTTATCGGCCGCGACCTTGGTCCACGTGTAAGTTCAGCTCTTCACAGCGGTCTGACTGCCGACTGTACCGAGCTTGAGATTGGCGATTTCGATATGACAGTTGGTCGCGACGAGAACAATATGCCAGTCAAGAAGCACTACGAGCAGCAGCTTTACCAGATTCGTCCTGCGTTCGGAGGTAACATCGTTGCTACCATTGTCAACCCGGAACACCGCCCACAGATGGCTACCGTCCGTAGTGGTGTGATGAAAGCAGAGGTTCTCGACGAGAACTACAACGGAAAGGTCGTTAAGCACGATGTTGCAAAGTATGTTCCTGAGACAGAATATGTAGTGAAGGTTCTTGAGCGCCATGTAGAGGCAGCAAAGAACAATCTTAAGGGCGCTCCAATCGTGGTTGCCGGTGGTTACGGCATGGGCAGCAAGGAAGGTTTCGACATGCTGTTCGAATTGGCAAAGGTAATCCATGGTGAGGTTGGCGCAAGCCGTGCAGCCGTTGATGCAGGTTTCTGCGACCATTCCCTGCAGATTGGTCAGACCGGTGTCACCGTTCGTCCAAAGGTGTACATTGCGTGTGGCATCAGCGGTGCCATTCAGCACGTAGCCGGCATGAAGGACAGTGGCATTATCATCAGCATCAACAACGACGAGAATGCACCTATCAATACCATTGCCGACTACATCATCAACGGCAATGTAGAGGAGGTTGTACCCAAGTTGATTAAGTATTACAAGAAGAATTCAAAGTAAAGATGGCAAATTTCTATACAGACGTTCCCGAAATCAAGTTTGAACTCGAGAACAGTCCTCTGATGCAGCGCATCGTGGACCTCAAAGAACGTGACTACGCAGACAAGGACGAGTATGACGAAGCTCCCCAGGACTTCGCAGATGCTATGGACAACTACAACCGTGTACTTGAGATTGTTGGCGATGTAACGGCCAACATCATTGCTCCAAATGCTGAGGACGTAGATGCAGAAGGTCCTCACTGTGCTGATGGTCGCGTCAGATATGCAAGCAAGACCTACGAGAATCTTGACGCCATGGTCAAGGCAGGCATGAACGGTATGACTATGCCTCGCCGCTATAATGGTCTCAATCTTCCGAATACTGTTTACACTGCAGCCAACGAGATGGTTTCAACCGGCGATGCCGGTTTCGAGAACATCTGGTCGCTCCAGGATTGTATCGAGACCCTCTATGAGTTTGGCAACGAGGACCAGCACAGCCGTTTCATTCCTCGCATCTGTGCAGGCGAGACCATGTCCATGGACTTGACTGAGCCGGATGCTGGTTCCGACCTCCAGAGTGTTATGCTCAAGGCAACATTTGACGAGGAGAACAACTGCTGGCGTCTTAACGGTTCAAAGCGTTTCATCACCAATGGTGACTCCGACCTTCACCTCGTTCTTGCACGTTCGGAGGCTGGCACCCGCGACGGTCGTGGTCTTTCAATGTTCATCTACGACAAGCGCGACGGTGGCGTAGACGTTCGTCGTATCGAGAATAAGCTCGGAATCCATGGCTCTCCAACCTGCGAGCTCGTGTACAAGAATGCTAAGGCTGAACTCTGCGGAAGCCGTAAGATGGGTCTTATCAAGTACGTCATGGCTTTGATGAACGGTGCTCGTCTTGGCATTGCTGCTCAGAGCGTTGGTCTAAGTCAGGCTGCATACAACGAGGGTCTTGCATATGCTCGCGACCGCAAGCAGTTTGGAAAGGCAATAATTGAGTTCCCAGCAGTCTACGATATGCTTTCCATTATGAAGGCAAAGCTCGATGCTGGTCGTGCACTTCTCTATCAGACAGCGCGTTACGTTGATGTGTACAAGGCACTCGATGACATTGCCCGCGAGCGTAAGCTCACTCCTGAGGAGCGTGCAGAGCAGAAGACATACAGCCGTCTTGCCGATGCGTTTACTCCATTGGCTAAGGGCATGAACAGTGAGTATGCCAATCAGAATGCTTACGACTGTATCCAGATTCACGGTGGTTCTGGTTTTATGCTCGAGTATGCTTGCCAGCGTATCTATCGCGACGCCCGTATCACCTCCATCTACGAGGGAACAACTCAGCTTCAGACAGTGGCAGCCATACGCTACGTTACCAATGGTTTCTACGGACAGGTCATCGCAGACTACGGGCAGCTTCCTGTAAGTGCTGAGTGCGAGGCATACAAGGCTCGTGTGGCAGAGATGGCAGATAAGTACAACGCTGCCGTCGAAGCTGTCAAGGCAGCAGAGAATCAGGACCTGCACGACATCTGTGCACGTCACCTCTACGAGATGGCTGCTGACGTTATCATGTGCCATCTGTTGATGCAGAATGCAAGCAAGGCTCCTGAGTTGTTTGGCAAGAGTCTGAACGTCTATGTCAACTTCGCAGAGGCAGAGGTCGAGAAGCATAGCCTTTGGGTCTCACGCATGACTGTTGATCAGCTCGACAGTTATCGCAAGGCATAATCCTGCAAGCACAGAAAAAATATAGAACATAAGAAATGAGGCTGTGTCAAAAGTAACTGACACGGCCTCTTTTTTTACTTATACGAAACTTACCTTATCACTTTCTTACCCTTTGAAATGACTACCCCCTTTGTGTTCTTGTCGGCAACCTTGCCGGTGAGGTCGTATGTAGCAGTGTTGTCCGAATCCTTGGCGTGAAGGTCTTTAACGCCTGTTGCTGTCATGCCTATCAAGTAACAGTCAGCATCACGCTGCGAACTGGCAGTAATCTTAAGGTATGGTTCGCCGGCAGGAATCTCGTCGGCATCAACCTTGAAGTAGCCAACGCCGACACCCTCTCTGTCCTCCCATCTGTAATAACTTACAGACTCGGTGCTTTCTACTGACGTAGAGAAGTATGCGTCGCCCACCATCTTGTTGGTTGTGGGCGATGTCGTCTCGTTGCCGGCTGGGCGCAAGGTAAACTTATAACCTGGTTTGCCGCAAAGAATTACACCAGCATTGGCAGGAATAGTACCGGAAACTTTCGTGAACTTCAGCGTGTCAGCCTTCGTGTCGAATGAACTGATGAACTTGACATTCAAGCCGCTCGGTATCTGCAACGAATAGGAGGTGTAGATGGGTAGATAGCCCGACTCGGGTATGGTAACGACCTTGGAAAGCTCGGTCGACGGGTCGAAACTGAGATGAGGAGGCTGGTTGTAGCAGCAGTTCTGGTTGACAATCTGAACACGGTATTGTGCGTCCTCCATAAGATGTGGCAGTCGATAGTTAGACTCAAAACTGGTAGCATTGATGTACAACGAATAACCGTTGGCCTCATCGCCTGTCCATGTAACAATCTCCTCGCGCCAGTCACCGAGGATATCGCCGAGCACGCAAGGATTGTTCTTGGAATAGTTGTTGAGCGAGCCCCACAAGTAGTTGCCACCGTTGAACTGGTATCTGTTGAAACTCTTGCCCGATGGATTCCAGTGTGCTATGATGCTCTTGTCGAAGAACTCGTCGTAGACATCGCCGTCCCAGTACACACGGCAGTTGATGCCCGCACCACTGCTGCCGAGAGCCCAGGTTGAGGCATTTTCGGTTCCGTCGGCACAGTTGTACATTCCTGCACGTCCGCTGGTGAGGAACTGTGCATCCTCTCGACTATAGTCGAAGTGAGCTGCCAGTCCACGACCGGTGTCGCCGCTCTCGGTCTGGCGCTGAATGAACTGACCGTTGGATGCATTGCGCAGGTCAACGCCATAAGGTTTATGTTCGTGGCACATGAAGGTTTCAAGACAACCGTTATTTGGAATGAAGTCACCGGTATGAAGGGCATCGCCGTGACCGAGACCTGTTCTGTAAAGACAGGTTCCGTCGTGGTCGAGAGCCGACGAGCCGTATACAATCTCCTGTTTGCCATCGCCATCCAGATCGCCTACGCTGACCCAGTGAGCACCGTCGCCATAGACTGTCTTGCTGAGCGTCTTCGACTTTCCGTTGCCGTATTCCAGTTTGCCGTTTGATGCGGAATATGCCCTGTGAACCCAGCGCATGGTGAGCTGTTCGCCGTCGAAGTCGTAGGCTCCGATAAAGGCGCCGCTATAATATCCGCGCGCAAATATAGCACTTGGGTTGTGGTCCTCACCGTCAAGATAAGCTAAGGCTGCCAGATAACGCTCGGAGCGGTTCTGCTTGGAGTCGCCCCAGTAGTTCGCGCCGGTGGCATAGTCTGTGTGGTAAGGAATGGTACTTATCTCAGCACCCGTCATACCGTCGAACACGGTGATGTACTCGCTTCCGTGGTCCTGCTTGCCACGACTGCTCAAGAGGTTCTCCTTGGGGTCGTCGTTGCCGAGAAGCACGTAGTTGCCCTGACCGTCGATGGTGCCGGGAGCCGTCTTTACCATAAACTCGCCATAGCCATCGCCGTCAAGGTCCCAAGCTATGAACTGTATGGTGTGTGCCGAGGCAAAGAAGTTGATACCCATGTCGATGCGCCATAGACGTGTGCCGTCGAGCTTGTAGCAATCGAAGAACACGTCGCTGGTAGTACCGTTTGAGGCGGCATCCTTCTCGTTCGAAGGACTCCACTTCAGTACCACCTCGTATTCGCCGTCGCCATCCATATCGCAGAACGAAGCATCGTTGGGTGTGTATGTCGCACCCTCGCCGTGTGGATCCTGAGGAGCATTGCCCAGGGGGACGATAAACGACTGGTTGCTCCAGGTCTTGCCGCTTACCTCTGTCTCAATAAGATTGTCGTCCTTGTCGTATACCTCGAGACGGTAGTAGGCGGTTGTACTGCCGCCACTGTCACGGAAATTGGTCTTCGAATAAATATATTTGCCGCCGTTGACCTTGGTCTCCTGCTTGTCGGGAGTTGTTCCGCGCCAAAGCTTGAACTTGACATTGTTGCCGTCGCTCTTGCGCAGACGCCAGCTGACAAGGTTGCCGCTGCTTCCGCTCTGATTCAGATTGACGCTGATGAGACCACGCTTCAGGGGTGTTGCCTCTGGCTTGGGAGGGCGGTTGCTGACCACAAAGCGTATGCTGAACGTGAAAATGCTCTTTCCATCCTGAAGAATGTTAACGCTGGCTATCTTGTCCTTGTAGGTAACCTGTGCCTCGTAACCGTCTATGGTTGTTGCGGTGAAGTTCACCGGGTCGCCCGACAGTTTTTCCTTGTACGACAGGACGCTGCCGTTGCCTGTCCCATTCAACAGACCGAGCAGATCTATCTTGTCGCCCGTCGAAGACTCGCACGAAAGCGATGTCAGATAGTGCTCTGCCGTGAATATGGGCTCGTCTACGACTCCGTCAATCTGTACGTTTCTGAAGGCTATGGACTTTGGAGTCTCCACGTCCACTCCGTTTATGTTATAGATATAGATGATAAGGATGAACGACTTGTCTTTTACCAAGACATCGCTTATCGTATATTCGTGGTGGCTGTAGCCGTTTGGGTTGCCATCACCCACTCTGTTGCGCAGAGGAGCCTCACCATTGGCAATGGCATTCTCGGTGCCTCCACTCTCCTTAATACATACATCAAAATTTCCACCGTCAGTGCCACATTTTGCAGCGTCGAAACTGATCTTGGTGGGCTTGAAGCTATGTCCTGCCTTGGGCGTCACGCCAAACGATATGCAACGACCAGCTGTGCGAGTGGTCTGCCTTGTATCTACATAAAACATCGAGAAGGCTGGATCGTATGTCACCACGTCATAGCCCGTTGCTGCGTTACTGCCCGTCATGGTCTCAACCTTTGCAATGTTGGTTCCATTCAAGTAACTTGAAGTTACAAGGTCGCTGCTCGAGGCAGACGACGCCAGATTGTCCTTGTCGCTCAGTTCCCATCTTACGGAGACAGCCTGCGAATAGGCATTGAGTGTTAACAAACTGAAAAGCAGAAGTAGGATACTGTGTTTCATAGTATGATAAATGTTATTTTTTTACGAGTTAATGGGAGTTTGCGAAAGTTGAATGTTGGACAAATATACAAAAAAGAAAGTAAAAAAAACATTTTTTCGCACAAAACTACGATTATGATGCTTGTATTATGAAATATGAATTAAAAATACTAAATTTGCAACATGTTAAACATAGCAATTATAGGAATGGGACAGCGAGGTAAGGCCACGCTGAAAAGGCTTGAGTACATACCCCAAGCCAATATAACCATGCTATGCGACAACAACCCCGAAAAGGTCAGCGGATGTACATCCGAGACAGGGAAATACGGGACAACCATCCTTACAGCCAACTGGCAGGACGTTACTGGCGCCGATAATGTGGACCTCGTATACATCTGCACACCCTGGGACAACCACGTACAGATAGCGGTGGAGGCGATGAAGGCGGGCAAGCACGTAGCCATTGAGGTCCCGGCGGCTATGAACGTGGAGCACTGCGAACTGCTGGTAAGAATAGCCAGATGGACCAACCGCCACTGCGTGATGCTTGAGAACTGCTGCTACGACACCTGGCATCTGGGCATAAAGGAAATTGTACGCTCGGGCGCGCTCGGCAACATTACCCACCTGGAAGGCGCATACATTCATCCGGTAGACAACGAGTGGATGAAGGACCAGCGCATTCAGCACAAGGGCAACCCATACCCAACCCACGGCTTCGGACCCATGTGCCAGCTGCTGCCAGCCAACGACAAACCGGCAAGCCTCATTAGCATGAGCACGACAAACGGACACGACAACACGTGCATCAACGACACGCTGATAAAGACAAAAAAAGGGGTGATCATGCTCCTGCAATACGACACCTCCACACCACGCCCATACAACCGACTGCAGACCGTATGCGGAACAACGGGCTTTGCGCAGAAATATCCACTCCCCACCTTATATATATATAATGGGGAGAACCAGGCAGAAAACCTATCGCTCACCGGCGACGAAGCAGTGAGATATGTGGAAGAGCACATCGCACCCGAATTCAAAATGCTGATTGAAGAGGGACGCAGGCTGGGTGTGGAGAACGTGATGAACTATATGATGGACCGCCGACTGATAGACGGTCTGCTGATAGAGAAGGATGCGGCCGAGGGCGACGACGGCAACAGCCAGCAAATGTTGGTGACACTTGACACCGACGTACAGGAAGCCGCACTATGGAGCTGCATCACTGAACTCACGGAAATGAGCGCCACTCAAGATGGGGCTTGCGTACACATTCCTGAATTCTAACCACCCTGCCCCGCCAACAACGCCGACACTTCTCCAAAGTTTCTATTTTCGTTTCACTTACAGGCAAATGTACGTTATGTTAGTTCAAATGTACAATATAATATAAGGAAGGAATACGTTCTTTCGTATCTTTGTGTTATAGAATATGAAAAACAAAATCCATTACTATAACAATTAAATCAGAGTATTATGAAAAAGTATTTCGTGATGGCCATAATGGCTATCGTTTCGGTTTCGCTCGTAAGCTGCGGTGACGACGACGAGATTGCTCCAGTTATCAATCAGGAAGACACTGCTTCTGCGAGAGTGCTTGCCAAGTTGAGCAACAACCAGATGACAATTGGCACAACAAAAGAGGTAACAATCAAACCATTTTTAAGTGTGCGCACAGCAAAAGATGATGATCCAGGCGCTCACTACGTAAGCATCCAGTGTACCGACGACAACGATGAAGTGCACAGTATCAGATTTGACCTCGGCACTCCACTGGTAAAACGCAATGCCGTCGTTGATCTGAGTAATCCCATTGCCGGTGTTGCTGGCGATCAGTTCTCGTTCGGTTACTCGAGATCTCCCAAACTTGATGTAAATAATGAAGTAGAAGCATTCGGTATGGACGTTAGTGGGGATACATTCTATTCATATTATAAGAACAATATAACAGGTGACGACCTGCAGTATTCTACTCCCGACGTTACACATACATGTTTCACGGAAGGACGCTTCACTGCTTCCCACACAAGCGAAGGTTTTACGATATGTCTGAACGCAATGCTTGAGAATGGTCTTATCATCGCCTTCAAAGGTTTCGTGCCTGAATCGGAGGTTGACTACTGGAAATAAATCTACTTTATAATAGATTTTAGTTAGGATTTCGAGGAGCGAAGCGACGATTCCCTTAAAAAAGCCTTTCCAAAAGCGACGTATTAAGTATCCTTGACTTTTGGCTACATTCGGGATAGTAAACAAGTTTCCTCTCCGCTCATTTGCACGAAAGTTGGAGCGCATTTTAGCAAGGATGTTAGTTTAAGATTTAAAAAGATGTTCCGCATCACTAAATTTTAATTTTTAACTTTTAACTCATTAACTCATTAATTCATTATCTCATTAACAATTATACCACCACTTTCGGATTTCGTACGGAAAAAATGCCTTTTTTTTCAAAAAAAATAAAAAAAATAAAAAAAAGGGGGGGATGTAGATAGCGCATAGCGCCAAAACCTCGTGCGTACACGCGCGCGCACTCCCCATCCCCCTCTTTCTTCTTTTTCTTTTTCTTCTTTTTATAAAGGGGGAGTGGGGGGAAACTTTTTCTTCTGTTTCTTTTCTTCTTTGTCCCCATTCTGACCAACAAAACTGGTGGAAGGCGAGAGCTTCCCCGGCTTCACGCAACCCTTCGGACTGCGAATTTTTCTTACACGAAGAGGCAAAAAAAGAGGCTTGCACGAGGCAACAGTGAGTGTCGCTGCACGAACAAAAAAATCTCGGTGCGTGAGTCGACCAAATCACGCACCGAGATTTTTCAAATCACGCACCGAGATTTTCGAAATCACGCAGCGTGATTTTTTTTGTGACTGGAGCACAAACTCCAGAAGGACATAACGCACACATACACAACGTGTTACACAAAGCGAAAGACACCGTGTTTTACCGGCTTTTCCCTACTGCTGGGGGCTTCTCATACCTTTAAGCAGAGAAAAACGAGAGCCTCCCCGATTGCGAATTATCTTAACATAATCCCACACCCTGACTCGTAAAACGGGCCAGAGTATGGGGCTATTTGTTTCTATTCTCTGTCATCAGGCTATGTTCTACCTCTTCTTCTTGGATTGACGCTTCTTGATGAAGGTGGTCAGCTCGCGCCAGTTCGAGAAGTCGCGCTTCACGAGCAGACCAACGCCCTGCGTTGTTAGGGCTGACTTGGTGAAGTATCTGTCGTTCGTCTCGCTGTAAGCCTTGAGGATGACATTGCCGTTCTTGGTGAGGAGGTACTGCAGGTCGCAGTCGCCCACGAAATTGTTGTTTGCCACTGGGTTGTCTCTGAATCAAAGATAAGTCTTTTCATCTGCCTTGCCTGTTATTGATATGCTGAGCATGAAACAACTATCTGACCTACACATGGTGCATCGCCACATTCAACCATAGTAATGGCGATAGCTTCTGCCTCTTGTAGTGAATTGGCATTGACCGTCACCGTCAATGTCTCATCCAAGTCTGTATATATGTCAACGTAGTAAATGTCCATATTACTGATAACGACACATTCTATTGGAGATACATAGATTCTTATGCCATTCAAAGCTTCATTAATTTACCTAAAGAAAACCAGGAAACCCAAAGACACCATTTCACTCAATACGAAAAATGCGACAAAGATAGTTTATCTCAGACATTAACTACATGGAAAAAGATATTTGATCAAAAGATGGCATCCATTAAGGATGGGAAGTATTTAGCAGAGCAATTTGTAGAAGAACATAGAGCTCCTTTTTCAAAAATCAGCTCTCTTTTTTCGGATTTGCCTGAATCACATATTTTCCGACTGCAGCAGCTTGCAGAGGGTTTGATGCCAGTGCCTGCACACCGACA
>CAMAFX010000006.1 GCA_945833925.1 uncultured Prevotellaceae bacterium | reverse complement strand
CAACAAAAAGTTCTTGCTTGCGGCAAGCGGCAAAGCCGAGCAGTTCAGGATTTTGCCATGTCAGATTTTTCACTTACCTTAGTGCTGCAAATCAAGACAAGCAAAAATCATCAATGACATGGCAAAGATAAGCATAAAATCTGAGAAAATCACTCCTTTCGGAGGAATATTTCACGTGATGGAGCATTTTCCCCGTTTTGTTGGTCCGGTAATCGACAAAGTTCTTGGACTACGATGCACATCGTTCGGTTATCAGTACAGCGAGATAAGTTCCTCTTTTATCTTGAACTGAGTCATATCGATTTATGATAAGCAATACTGATGGGGAAACGGAATATTGTTGCGAATTTATTTTACACGCATAAATTCGTTGCGACTTAATGCAATTTCAAAAAAAAACTCTTGGCGCGAGGCGCAGAAATCACGCACCATGAATCGGGCAAATCACGCACCGAGATTTTTTAAATCACGCACCGAGATTTTCAAAATCACACACCGTGATTTTTTGAATTACGCAGCGTGATTTTTTTAATGCTCCTTCACAAATTACAGCGAAACACAAAGTACTAATAATCAAACACGTAGCATCAAAGACCCTCTCACCTCTTTGTCTACTTCTCGTCTCTTCAACGTCTTCATCAACTTCTATTCAACTTGACTAATTTATTGTTTTCGCATAGATTTGCGCTGGACCAAGCACAATTTTAAGTGCGAAATTATATTACATAGAAGAATTTTGAGCACAACTTAAATCCACATATTCATAAACATAAATACACGCTTTCCCATTATCTTTCATTGTTCGTTTTTCACGTCGAAGAACATGTGTATTTACACAGCAAAAGAAGGCAATGATTTTTTTCAGTACGAATTCAGAAAATGGTGGTATAATTGTAATAAAGAAGAAAAGAACAAGAAGAAAAAGATTTCCCCCACTCCCCTATTCAAAAAGAAGAAATAGATAAAGAAGAAAGAGGGGGGATGGGGAGTGCGCGTACGCCCACGCAAGTGAGGAAGCAGAGTATAAAACCAGGTAAAAGAATAACAAGAATTAAAAGATGTAAGATATGCATATATCAACATTTTGCAACGAATCAGAAGAAATGGAATTGGCGCTTCGCGCAATGCGCATCTCCCCCCCCCATTTAATATTTTTGTTCTTATTATTTTGAGAAAGAAAGCTAAAAAGGCAATACTTTTCACACAAATTAGGATTTATAGATTTTTTTATTTAATTTTGCGACATTTTAGCAAAACAGACAATAAAACACGAGAAAGGGCGTTATATTCATTATAGAATTTGAAAACCAGACAGAGAACAATGGCACAAACATTGGCAATAGACATAGAAGAAAGCAAGATAGAAGACGGAATGAACATGTTGGAGCGAGCCACGAAACGCTCCTTCGACATATTTTTCTCGTGCATCGGACTATTACTCCTCTCACCGGCATTTATCTACGTTTACATAATCCTGAAACGTCAGAAGGACGGTCCGGTACTCTTCCGACAGGAGAGAATAGGCATGGGAGGAAAACCTTTCAACATACTGAAATTCCGCACGATGAAGATGAACAGTGAGAACGAGAACACACCTCAGCTGGCACAGACTAACGACGACAGACTGACACCGGCAGGCAAGTTCCTTCGCGAACACCACCTCGACGAGCTGCCCCAGCTTTGGAACGTACTTGTAGGCGACATGTCGTTCGTTGGTTACCGACCGGAACGACAGTACTTCATCGACAAGATAATGCGCGAGAACAGCGACTACGAACTGCTCTTCCAGATAAGACCAGGCATTACATCCATGGCAACCATCTACAACGGATACACCGACACGATGGAAAAGATGCTCATCCGGCTCCAGATGGACCTGGACTACCTCGGCAAGAGGTCGCTCTGGTATGACGCCAAGATTATCTTCACAACCGTCAGACTTCTGGCAAACGGCAAAAAGATCTAAAAAGAACATGAAAAAAATACTCATACTCTTGGTGGCGATGACAATGATCGGAACCACAAGTACCTTAGCACAGACAATATCCGAAGACCAGATAGTCAGTTTCGTGAAGAAGGAACAGGCTAAGGGAACCAAGCAGGAGACTATCATAACAAAACTGATGCAGAAGGGTGCAACACCCGACCAGCTGAGAAAGATAAGGAAGAAATACGAGGCAGAGCAGAGACAGATGGGCGCCGTAAGCCTTACTGGCGAGGAAGCAAACCAGTCTGCAAACAGACTGCGTACCAGCAGGGAGAAGGCAGAAGACCTGAACCGTCAGAAGAACGGCTATATGGTCCGTTCGCAGCGTGAATTGGACGAGAAGGGAAGCCTGAGCCGAAAGGACAGACGCGAGCAGCTGGGCAACGAGATGGGATTCCTCGACCTTGATTCTGTCATCTACTACCAGAATCTGCTCAGAGACGAGAGCGAGGTATTCGGACGCAACATATTCAACAACCAGAACCTCACCTTCGAGCCTAACCAGAACATGGCAACCCCTGCCAACTACAGACTGGGCGCCGGGGACAACGTCATCATCGACGTGTGGGGCGCCAGCCAGCAGACTTTCAACGGAGTCATCTCGCCCGACGGCACCGTGGTCATCGAGGGAGTAGGTCCAATCAAGCTGGCAGGACTGACCGTGACTCAGGCAACCAACACACTGAAGAACAGACTCGGACAGTACTATAGCGGATGCAACATCTCACTCTCGGTGGGCGAGACACGCAGCATCACCGTACAGGTGGTCGGCGAAGTACAGGTGCCAGGCACATACACCCTGTCGAGCCTGTCGAGTGCTTTCAACGCACTCTATGCTGCAGGAGGCATCAACGAGATAGGTACACTGCGTAACATACAGGTGTACCGCAACGGCAGACAGATTGCAGTCATCGACGTATATGACTACTTGATAAACGGCAACGCAGCCGGCGACATACGTCTGCAGGACAACGACATCATACGTGTCGGAGCCTACGACTGCCTGGTAAACGTGAGGGGTAAGATAAAGCGACCTATGTGGTACGAGATGAAGTCGACCGAAAACGTGAAGCAGCTCCTCACCTATGCCGGAGGTTTCACTGGCGACGCATACACCAAGAACGTCAGACTGACACGCCGTTCGGGCGAGGAGTATTCGATGCACACCATCGACGAGTTCCAGATGGGAGCGTTCATCGTCAAGGACCGGGACTCGCTCTACGTAGACAGTGTAATAGCACGATTCAGCAATATGGTTGAGGTGCGCGGTGCCGTAAAGCACGCCGGCAAGTTCCAGCTGGGTGGCAACATACAGACTGTGCGCGAACTGATTGCAGCTGCCGAGGGACTGAGCGAGGATGCCTACAAGACACGTGCCGTGATGCACAGAACGAAGGATGACTTGACACTCGAGATGGTGACAGTGGACCTGGAAGGCATCATTGCCGGTAACGCAGCCGACATTCCTCTGAAGAAGAATGACGTACTCTTCATACCAAGCACCACGGACATGAAGGGCGAACGCACACTCAAGATAAGCGGTGAGGTGATATACCCCGGCACATACCAGTATGCCGACAACACCACGATAGAGGACCTCGTGCTGATGGCAGGCGGACTGACCGAAGCTGCGTCGATGGCAAAGGTAGACGTGTTCCGTCGCATCAAGGACTCAGCAGCAACAGAAAACACAAACAAGAACTCCGAGGTGTTCTCGTTCTCGCTCAACGACGGACTGCGCAAGGGTGACACAGACTTCACACTGATGCCATTCGACGAGGTGGTTGTCAGAAAGAGCCCTGTCTACAACACCCAACAGGTCGTGACCATACGAGGTCAGGTAAACTTCGAGGGCGAATATGCAATGGCTACAAAGAACTACAAGCTGAGCGACCTGATACAGGCTGCCGGCGGACTCAGTTATCTGGCATATGCCAAGGGAGCCCGACTGAACAGAAAGATGACCGAGGAGGAGAAGGTACAGCGAAACAACGCGCTGCGTGCAGCCCAGATACAGATGTACGAAGAGGCTATGCAGGCAGACAAGAACTACAATCTGGCACAGGCAGACTCACTGCTGGAGATGAAGATGAACATGGGCAACACGTACCCCGTTGCCGTGAATCTCGACAAGGCTATCAAGAACCCAGGCTGCACCGACGACATTGTGCTGCGCGAAGGTGACGAGCTCATTGTGCCACAGTTCAGCAACACCGTCAAGGTGAGCGGTGAGGTGACCTACCCCATTTCGATGAACTACGAAAAGGGAAAGAGCGCAAACTACTACATACGCCATGCCGGAGGCTTTGGCAACAAGGCAAAGAAGGGCGGTGTATATGCCATCTACATGAACGGTTCGGTAGAGAAGATAAAGCGACGCAAGGCTAAGGAGATAGAACCCGGATGTGAGATTGTCATACCGACAAAGGAGAACAAGAAGGGTATGACTACCAGCGAAATTATGGCAATAGCCACCGGTGGTTCGTCGCTGGCAAGCGTTGTAGTGGCTCTCATAAGCATACTTAGAAAGTAAGGGCACTGATCTACAACCCAACATTCCCCGACACCCGTACAAGTCTTGATGCAGAGAGAAAGACTCTGCGAGAAGAGAAACATAACTGATTCAGCAAACAGCATGGACAAGAATAACAACAAGAAATCCTTGGACAAGAGCGACTACATTGACCTGCGCGTTGTCATCGCCAAGTTGTGGCAAAGGAAATGGCTTTTCGTAAAGGTATGGACAGCAACATTCATACTGTCATGCATCTACATCCTCCCCCAGCCTCGTGAGTACGTCACAAGTCTCACACTTGCTCCAGAGATGGGTAGCCAGCAGACAGGAGGCTCGCTGTCGAGTATTGCCAGCAGTTTCGGGTTCGACCTGGGCAGTATGCAGAGCGAGGACGCCTTCTATCCCGAGCTCTATCCCGACGTAATGTCGACCAACGAGTTTCTTACCGGCCTGCTCTACACCGACGTCAAGTCGATTGAGGGGGAGATAGACACCACCTATCTCTGCTACCTTATGAAGTATCAGAAGAAGAATCCTATCACCTTCCCATTCAGATGGTGCAGGGGAATGTTGAGCAAGATGCTCGAGGACGATGCCGCAACAGTCACCCAACCAGGTGCAAGGATTAACCCTCGACGTCTCTCGAAGAATGAGGACAACATCATGGCTCTTGTCAGGGAGAACGTGATGTGCGACGTCGACACAAAGACCGACATCATCACCATCACCGTCAAGGACCAGGATCCTCAGATATGCGTCACCATAGCCGACACAGCATGTGCACAACTGCAAGAATTCATCACCCAGTATCGCACAAAAAAGGCAACCAAGGACATGGAATACTACAAGCAGCTGATGGACAGCGCAAAACAGGAGTATGACAGGAGTGTCAAGGAGTACAGCCGCTACTGCGACGCACATCAGAACATCATACTGCAGGCATACGTCTCTGAACGTGACGAACTTGAGAACACCATGCAGACAAAGCTGAACACATACAATGCCATGCACACGCAGTATCAGGCAGCCAAGGCAAAAGTGCAGGAGCGCACTCCAGCCTTCACCATGCTGAAGTCGGCAAGCGTACCCATCAAACCGGCATCGCCCAAGAGGATGATATTTGTTGCAACAATGCTCTTCCTTGCATTCTTCGTTACATGCGGATGGATATTCAGGAATGACATCAAGGCTCAACTACTGGGCACAGGTGATGATACGACATACAACAACCCAACAGACTGACGACAAGAAAACAAAACCCCACCCAACATACAGGACACAGAGAGCACAATGAATATTAAGCTTGCCATCCGCAAAAGTTCGATAGAAAAGATATTCCTGATTCCCAGACCGAAAGCGGGAGAATGGATGATGCTAAGCAAGCGAACAGTGGCGCGCTGGCTGCTCTATCTGGGCATTTTCATCGCCTACTACGGCACGCTCAACCCATGGTTTCTATGGTCCATATCAAGGTATGTCAACTATCTGGCAGCCATGCCACTTGCTGTGGCAATGCTCTTCTCACGCAACATAAGGCAAGGCATCTTCAACCGCCAAGACTACATCTTTCCAATCGTTGCCCTCATTGTACTGCAACTTGTCATGGCATTGACCAGTGGAAAGAATATCAACGGACTTATTGTGGTTGGATTCAGCAGTATAGTTTATCTTGCACTGCTACGACTCGACCGTGACGAACTGCACAGGCTGGCAGACCTGCTCACAACCTCAATGGCGTGCATCCTGTCTGTCTCTATTCCCTTCTACCTGCTTTTTCTCGCAGGTTTCAACCTTCCTCATTCACACATCATCCCCACCGAATGGGATTATTCATTCGAGAACTACCGATTCTTTCTTATTGACGACAGAGCGGCAAACATGATTATCCCACGCTTCACTTCCGTCTTCCTCGAACCCTCGCATTTAGGTATGGCTTGCATTGCCCTGCTCTACTCACAGATAGGCAAATGGAAAACGTGGAGATGCAGAATTGTCATTACAGCCCTCATACTGTCATTCTCGCTTGCCGCATACCTTTGTTTCATCGTGCTTATCTTCTCCTCAGCCTGGATGAAGGGCAAGGCCATAATAGGAAAGGTGCTGATTCTGTCGGCACTGACAGCAAGTGTCGTAGTTGGATCCATATTCTATAAGGACGGAGAGAATCCTGTTAACGTGCTCATCGTGCAACGACTAACTATGAACGATGATGGAGAAATCGAGGGAGACAACCGAACGAGCGACCTATTCACAAAGGAATACAACAAGATGGCAAGTTCGAGCCAGATAATCTTAGGACGAGGCACGGAGGCGATGGAAAGGTTTGGCGGTTCTGGCAATGCCGGGTACCGAGTCTACCTGTACACCTACGGACTCATCAGCGTTTTGTTCCTCCTTGTCTTCTTCTATGCAATCTTCGCAACATCCGACAACACGAGGGCAAAAATAGCAATGTCTGTCATCAGTATGATGTCGTTCGTGGCGCATGCCATACCTATCAAGTACTATTTCTTCATACCCCTCTATATACTGCTCTTCAGCAACGTCTACCCTGCATCAAGACACGAGGAAGAAAACGATAAACTAAGAAAATGAATCCGACAAAAAGAATACTCGTGAACAGTATGGTACAGTATGTGAGGACATTCCTCAGCATGGCCATAATGCTGCTCTCCACACGACTGCTCATCAATACGCTCGGGCACTCCGACTACGGACTGTACTCGGTGGTAGGCAGCATGGTGTTCATGATTGGATTCATCACCGCATCACTCTCGAGCAGCACACAACGCTTTCTCTCATACTCTCACGGCACCAACGACATGAGTGTGTTAGGCAGAATCTTTGCAAACGCATTCTACCTGCACCTTGCCATTGCGTCTGTCATTGCCATCATAATGTGGTTGTGCGGATCTACGTTCATAGGCAACCTGTCTATCAACTCCGACCGCTACGACACCGCCGCCTTTGTGTATATGATGGTTCTGCTGATGACACTTACCACATTTCTTACAGCACCTGTCAGGGCACTATATATTGCGCGCGAAAACATTATCTATGTATCTGTAGTGGAAGTCATCGATGCCCTATTCAAATTGATTGGTGCAGTATCGCTGCAATACATCAGTTTCGACTCATTGAGAACCTATTCCGTCATAATGTTTCTCATTTCGGTGTTCAACCTTATGGCATACCTTCTCTACGCACTGAAACACTACGGGGAATGTCATATACCCAGACCAAGCGAAGTGTCGCTGAATACCATCAAGAGCCTTAGCGGATTTGCCGTCTGGAACGTGTACGCCGTCGGCTCTGGAGTGGCAAGAATGCAGGGACTCGCCATCGTAATAAACAGGTTTCTCGGCACGTTGGTCAATGCCGCCTACGGCATTGCGCTACAGGTCTACAACGCTGTCAGTTTCATTGCGCTATCCATTCTCAACTCAATGAACCCCCAACTGATGAAGGCTGAAGGCTCGGGCGACAGGCAGAGAATGTTACTGCTGACGACAAAGGAAAGCAAGTATTCATTTCTCGTACTCGCACTCGTACTCATCCCACTTATCTGCGAGATGCCATCCGTACTCTCCTTCTGGCTCGACAATGTACCAGCACACTCTGCCATGTTCTGTCAGGCAATCCTGGCATCACACATCTGGGACCAGACAACCATCGGACTGACATCAGCCAACCAGGCAATAGGCAAGGTGCGCAACTACTCGCTCGTCACCAGCACGATACGTCTTGCAGTATTGCCTGTGGCGTGGTACTGCCTGTCAACAGGAATGTCGCCCTACTCCATCATGGTGGCATACATTGCCATCGACGTTATTATTGGAGTAATCAGAGTCCCGTTTCTCAAGGCAACCGGCGGACTGCAAATATGGAGTTACTGCAAGGACGTCTACATAAGGACCTCCATCCCTGTAGCCGGTGTCATAGCAACGTCCATCATTCTCACTTCGACAGCAGACTACAGGTTCCGATTCGTCGTAACAGAAATGGCTGCCATCATCGTTGGACTCGTCCTGACATACCTCTTTGCACTGACAGACGGCGAACGACTCTGGATAAAACAAAGAATAAACAAAAAGAAATAAATAATGAGACCCAACATTCTCCGCACCATATTGTTCAACCTTCGTGCCTTTGGAATCAGGAAGGCAATGAAGATGCCTGTCTACGTTTATGGACCCATCAAGGTGTACAACATGGGTGCCATCGACATAAAGTGCCCCATAAAGCGAGGCATGATAAAGTTGGGCATGAACTACGATAACACAGCACTGCCATATACTATATGGAACAATATGGGGACCATAGAGGTTGGCGGTCCTGTATGGATTCACCATGGATGCCGACTGCAGAATCGTGGCGTCGTCACCTTCGAAGGCGGGGACATCATCAGCCACGAATGTACGATGGACATCTACGAGTCACTTCGTCTGGGCAAGCACGTCTCTATCGGCTACCGCTCTGAAATGACCGATTCGGATGTTCACTACCTTGTCGACATTGAGAGTCGCAGGATTAACAAGAACACGAAACCCATAGTAATAGGCAGCAACAACTGGTTTGGCAGCCATACATTCGTAAAGAAAGGTACCGTGACACCCGACTTCACCATCGTTGCATCGCCCAACGCCGTCCTCCTCAAGAACTACGTGGGCGAAATAGAGCCATACAGCATACTGGCTGGCAGTCCTGCACGAGTAATAGGGAAAGGAAAACGTCGGCTGTTCAACTACCAGAAAGAGACACTAATCAGGGAGAAGATAAACCGTGACGGCTTCATCATACTGCCTGAAGGCACCAATATTGACGAATTCTGCAAACTGAAAGAATTATGAGAATCCTGTACGTATCAAGTGCAAACGTCATTGGCGGAGGCAGCATTGCACTTCTGAATATAATCAGAGGAGTGACGGCTGAAGGTCATGAGGTGATTGTTGCCGCAACGAGGGACGAAGGTGCTCTGCCAGAGATACTCGAGAACATGGGGTGCAAGGTAATCATATGCTCGCACAGACTTTCAGTATATCCCACAAAGAAGAATGTTGCCGGCTATCTGCCACGTCTCATCAAGACGATTTGGGACAATCACGTTGGAAGAAAGGAAATCAGGTCTATAATAGAGCAATACCATCCCGACATTGTACACACCAACGTAGGTCCGCTTGACGCTGCAGCAGATGTGTGCAGGGAAATGAACATCAATCATGTATGGCATCTGAGGGAATACCAGGACCTTGACTTCGGAATGACATTCCTCCCCTGCAAAGACTCCTTTCTAAGAAAGATTCATGCCAAGGGCAATTATAACATCTGCATCACAAAAGGCGTGTTTGAGCATCATAAATGCAGAAAGGGCATCGACCGCGTAATCTATGACGGAGTTTTCAACGAAGCTGACATCCCCTCTTCGATTCATCAGGAGAAAGACGACTACATTCTTTTTGCAGGAAGAATTGAGGAAGCGAAAGGACTGTATGACCTGCTATTGGCATATCTCGGATTTCACAAAGAGTTCCCATGCACAAAACTGAAAGTAGCAGGCAGATACAACGCCCAGTCGAAATATTACAGAAAATGCGTCGACTTTATAAAGTCAAACAGTCTGGAAGGTGATGTCGAGATATTGGGTGAAAGGAAAGATGTCTACGAACTAATGTCGCGTGCACGAATGTTGGTCGTGCCAAGCAGATTTGAAGGTTTTGGATTCATCACGGCAGAGGCGATGCTCAACGGATGTCCTGTTGTGGGACGAAACACAGCCGGAACAAAAGAGCAGTTTGACAAGGGTGTTGAATATACCGGAACGGAAATTGGTTTCCGTTTCAACAACAACGAAGAGATGCTGACTGCCATGAAACAAGCTATGCAGGTCTCGACTGACAAAATGGTTCTCAACGCAAAGAAAACCGTTGTAAGTCACTACACTACAGAGGAGAATGTACGGCAGATTATAGACTTCTACAAAGAGATAACGAAACAAGGTTAAAGAACACCTATGGCAACAGGTTTGCCTGGCGGTACGACAAAACAACACACAAGCAGACAATGAACAAGCTCATAAAGAACATTTTCGAGACACTGGGAGCGATACTGTCGTTCCTTCCACTCAACACGCCCCTTCTGTTAAGGGCTATGAGGAGTCATCTCTATACCGGCTTCATAAAACGACGCTTTGCACATTTCGGGAAGAACAGTCTTATTGCGTCTCCAGCCGAGTTCATTACAGGGGCGCAGTACATTAGCATCGGTGACAACGCCAAGATAAACCGTGGAGTTCTGCTGACAGCATACCCGGGTCCACTGACTGAGAACCCCAGACTGACAATAGGCAACAACTGTCGTATAGGCGTCAACTCACACATTTCTGCAGCACTCAGCATAACAATCGGAGACAATCTGCTGACCGGGCCAAACGTTCTCGTAACAGACAATGCTCACGGCAGTTCGAGCAGAAGCAACATGGACATCCACCCACAAGAAAGACCGCTATCCTCGAAGGGTGCAGTGAAGATTGGTAACAACGTTTGGATTGGAACCAACGCCTGCATAATGCCTGGCGTGAAGATTGGAAATGGTGTAACCATCGCCGCCAATAGCGTTGTCACTCACGACATCCCCGATTATGCAGTCGCCGCCGGCATACCAGCAAAGATTATCAAGCAATTATAAAGAACACCTATGTAAAGGTAATAAAGCAAATATAGGATTACCTTTGCGACAAGACCATCAAAGCCTTTATTCTGTCAACGAAAACGGATGATTGCACGCTTCTGCCGCACAATCCAGGCAGACAGAGCGATTGTCCTCAGTCACAGGAACGGAAGATGAAGGCAGGAACTCAGCATACGACTCAGCCTTTTCCGCATCGGTAAGTGTATGAACAGCCTTTGCGTCCCTTACATCAAAGCCATAGACAGGAGCAAAGAGCGTCTGCACCCACGTTGCCGCTGCAATATAGCGGCCGACGCCATAACAGAGATGTGTGTGGTCTCGGGTCAGATCAAAATCTGTCTGAAGCACGGAGTGTCGCGCCATCTGTATTGCTGTGCCAGTAGGTATGACAACGTCTATGCCGTCACGGCACATCATTTGTTTAGTGGCACTGACTATGCCGCCCCACCTCTCATCGCTACTTAAACCGTTGTTGAGGTGATTGTCGTTGCTGTACGTATGAATCATCTGCCAGGCAATCGTCACTTCCTTATTAGGGCACAGCATCCGAATATACGATATTATCCTACGAAGCGACGGATTGTAACTATTATAATCCAGATAAAGTCTGCTGAACTGCTGCAGGACAACCACATCCCAGTCATAACTCAGTATGTCGTGTATGCAGGCTTTGTCCAAGTCCACACAACGAGCACCACCGAAATGGCCGAGCTTGACTTCATTATTATTCGAAACTTGTTCGCTCCAGTACTGAAGCGAAGAATTTCCAACCGTAATGCCATAGAGGCTATAGGTTGACTTGTCTACGTCCAATGACTTCAGTATCTCTCCTATATACGCCATGCCATCGATGGTATAGCTGTTACCGATAGCAAGAACTCTTAGGCTTCCCTTTCCTGCCGGCAAGGGATTATTCTTCAGAAAAGGCTCACTGCCAGACTCGTCCACACCGTCTTCCGCACACGACACGGCAAGAAGAGCAAAGAGGGCAAGAAGTATAGTGCGGAAATGGTTTATTAGAAGACTTTTCCTATCCATTACTGAAATCATAATTACTTCAATTCATATACTCTAACCCAATCTATATCCATCCAGGCTGGATATTCCTCGGCAAGAATCTTCTTCAAATACTTATTGCCAACCTGCATATCTATCAGCAGGAACGACTCCACGCCGTAGGGGAACTGCCCCACTTCGTCGGTCTCCAGCTTCGGATAGTCAAGCTTCACATCACCGTTGACTGTAAGCAGAACCCTGTCGGGCAATATCTCGACGCCATACACATTCCATTCGCTGACATCGACGTGTGGAAGAACCTGACTGTCTGGATTCTTGGTATGCTTCAGGATGTCGGTGTAGTTGGAGTGTAGTGTCTGCGACACATATTTCCAGTGGCTGGCATATTCCATTATGTCAATCTCCGCTCTTTCTGGATAGCCCCACAGTTTCGGATCATCTGATTTTATCCATATAGCAGGCCAGCATCCTGTGGCTCCGTGTATGCGTGCACGAACTTCAATCTTGCCGTACGTGAAGGTAAATTTATGCTGCGTGCAGATACCTCCAGTAAGATAAGACGCTGTATCTGACTTTTCTATGTTGTCGTTCTGACGCGCATACAGTCTCATGTAGCCATGGCGCTGCCTGAAAAGGCTTTTATTGGGCGACATAAACTTCTGCCATTCCGAAGGTCCCCTTTCTATAATGCTCCAGTGAGTAGTATCTAATCTCGAACCGTCAAAATCATCCTGCCAGGCAAGCCTGTATTCGACAGCATCTCTTGACTGTTGTGCATGACACACATAGACGGACAAGAGAACGGCAAGGAAGCAAAGGATGAGTAAACTTCTTCTATGTTTCATATATTCTTCTACTATTTGCAATTGCAGATTGAACTACTGGCTGTGTAGCGAATTAAACTACTGGCTGCAAAATTAAGACTTTTTTTTGTGCTTTTCAACAAAAATCAGTAACTTTGTCAAAATAATATATATATAATGTATGCAGCCAAAAGTAATAGCATTTTATCTGCCACAGTTCCATGCCATTCCAGAAAATGACGAATGGTGGGGCAAGGGATTTACTGACTGGGTAAATGTAAAGAAGGCACAACCTCTCTTTTCCGGGCACAACCAACCAAGAACGCCGCTAAAGGGATACTACGACCTGACGGATGCAGAGACACTCAGATGGCAAGCCGGACTGGCAGAAAAATACAACGTAAGCGGATTCTGCTTCTATCACTACTGGTTTGCAGGCAAACTGCTGCTGGAGAAACCTGCAGAAATTCTTCTAAAGCACACAGATATAAACATGCCATTCTGCTTTTCGTGGGCAAACGAACCGTGGGCACGCACGTGGGACGGCAAGGCAAAGCAGGTGCTGATGCCACAGGATTACGGAAATGAAAGCGACTGGAAAGACCATTTCAATTATCTGCTGCCATTCTTCAAGGATTCACGCTACATCAAGGTTAACGGCAAACCGATGTTCCTGATATACAAAACGAGAAGCATTCCACACTGTGCCGAGATGATGAACATGTGGATAGAACTGGCAAAGGAGAACGGACTTGACGGAATACACTTCGTACAGACAATACGAGAAAACCAACTGGACACACGCAACCTGCCATTCAGTGCAAATGCCGAATTTGAGCCTGCAAGAAGTATCAGACTACAGGGAGCATGCACCCTGCAGGCACAAAGAGTGAGGCGTATGATTATCAGGACATTCAACAAAATCACCGGAAAGCAATGCCTTACAAATGCCATCATTCCGTTCAGCAAGATTGCAGGCATATCACTTTCCACCGATTCCCCGGAAGGCACCTACGCAGGTATCTTTGCAGGATGGGATAACTCTGCCAGAAGAAATACCGATGCCACCATCATCCTTCCTCCGACCAAGAACGAGTTTGCCGACTATCTAAGAGAGAAAATCAAACAGACGCAAAACAAATATCACACAAATTTCATTTTCGTAAACGCCTGGAACGAATGGGCAGAGGGAACGTATCTGGAACCTGACACTCTGAATCAGTATATGTTTCTTGAGACCATCAACGAGGTATTAAGGGAATTTGAGTGAAACAACGCATAACAGCCTCAACACTATTCATGAACAAGATTGAAAAGATAGTTTACGACATGGTGAAGAACTCACCTGCCATAAAATTTGCGCTGCGCAACATCTATCAGATGTTTTTTGACCTGTTGCCAACACCGCAGAACTACTCGATAAACCCTATCGACGCCAAGGAGAACTTTTTCTTCGGTTTTCATGACCGTTCGCCATTCTCAGCCGACGAGAAACTCATGCTGGCAAACCACACAACAATACCATTGAGAATGCCACAGGCTGGCGAAGCACTCGAACTGGGTTACTTCGACTTTGCCGACGGAAAGATGGGCGATTTTCACAAGATTGCCGAGTCGCATGCGTGGAACTACCACAAAGGTTGCCGACTGCAGTGGCTGGACAAGAGCCACATCATCTTCAACACTGCCGTAAACGGCAAGGTGTGCGCCAACATCAGTTCGCTTGACGGAACCATAACAGGAATTCTACCTGCTGGAATTGACACGGTGTCTGAGGATGGCTTGTGGGCAACATCATTCAGCTACGAGCGTCTGAACATCCTGATGCCAGGTTATGGATATGAAGGTGCCACAGACAACGGGCATCTGGACAGTATGGTTCCTGCAGAAACCGGATTGTCATTAATAAACACACAAACCGGCGACACCACACTCATTGCAAGTCTGAAGGATCTCTGTGACATGGTGGAGGGAGAGGATGTTTCTGACTACAAGCACTTCGTAACACACACCGAGTTCAGTCCCGACGGACGATACATCTCGTTTCTTCACCGATGGATTGGCAACGACTACAGAAGGCGCTATTCGCGGCTCGGTGTCTATGACAGACAGACTGGCGAGATCTCGTTCATGCCGACAACTGGTATGGTGTCGCACTACGTCTGGAACGGCAACGGCAAGATCATTGCATACTGCAGTGTCAAGGAGGGAGATGCTCATGTAATGTTCGACGTAAGGACAAGAGACTACAAGGCGCTCTGCCTTGGAAGACTGAACGTTGACGGACATCAGAGCATGGTGTCTGAGAACGAATTCATCACAGACACGTATCCCGACAGACATCGAATGGCGTCTCTCTACAGAATAAACATCGAAAACGACTCATACGACAAGATAGCCTACGTTCATTCTCCCAAGAAATTCCAGACAAAGGATTTCCGCAAACACATAGCCTGCGACCTCCATCCAAGAGTTTCGCCATCAGGACAGTACGTTTGCTTTGACTCTGTACTGACTGGAGTGCGTTCGCTTTGTGTAATGTCGCTCAAACACTAATTGAAGAAAAGATGAAGAGATTCCTGATAGCATGCGTGACCTACAATTCGTACACCGAACTGGAGAGATACATCAAGTCCATCGACCTGGCAGCAGCAGAAGTCAAGGGCATATGGAGCGTGGACGTATGCATTGCCGACAACACTACCGAGAACATACAAGAACCTATGCTTAAGCCAGATTCGATAGATTCTCTCCGTTACTTCTCCTTCAAGGAGAATCTCGGATATTTCGGTGCTGCGCAGAAGGTTCTTGACCAGACAGACGACCTGCAGCAATACGACATCGTCACGATAAGCAATGTCGACCTCGAAATGCCACGCGACTTTTTCCTTCGTCTTGACAATTTGCAATTCGAAAGCACCACAGGCTGGATTGCCAACTCTATACTTTCGGGATACGAAAACCGAGACAGGAATCCAAAGATAGTTGCACGATATACAGAGAAAAGACTCAAGCAACTGCGTTTACTATTCAGATTCCCCATCCTTCATCAGCTCTACACCAAAACGCTCTATCGCAGAAAGAAGATAAATCAGAAGAAACAATCCATGCCCATCTATGCCGGACACGGCTCGTTCATCATGCTCACTAAAGCATTCTTCAAAAACAATCCGCATCTGGACTACCCAATGTTCTTGTTTTGCGAAGAGATATATCTTGCCGAATTATGCAGAAAATCAAATCTGGAAGTCATCTATAAACCCGAAATCTGCGTAAGAGACACCGAGCACTGTTCAACTGGCAAGATGCGGAAGTCGTCATATTACAGATACAACTACGATTCTATCAACTACATTCTCAAGACATTCTATTGAAAATGTATTCAGCATAGGGCAGTGTACCTGAACAAGTCTTTATCTCCAGAAGTTTGAGATATAGTTTGTGGTACGCTTGAAGAAATAAGCCGGCATGAATACGACAAACAGGTAAAGGTAAGACAACACGACGCCATAGCCGAAAACATGCTGATAGACCTTTGCATTGTAGTCTATCAATTTGAACTTCTTACGGCTTATTCCCTCCTGAGTCTTTCTGTAGATGGCAAGCGGTTCAACCATACCATAGGCAGTGCCACACGACTTCAATATCGTCAGGAAGAGTGCCCAGTCCTGCCTTTTGCGAATGGTTGGCATATAGAACTTGCCATAAGGGCGGGTGTCATACATGGCAGTCAGACAACCGATCTTATTGTCGTGCTTCAACCTGCTCAATGTCATAATCGACGGAGCAATGACGATACCTCTGCGCTCATCGTCCTCACCGCAAATCAAATAACTTGAATAGCTGAGACAACAGTTTGTCTTCTTCATGAATGCCACCTGCTTCTGCAACTTATCCGGCATCCATCTGTCGTCGCTATCACAGAATGCTATATATCGACCACGAGCCTCCTTGATACTGTTGTTTCTTGCATATCCAGCACCACTGTTCTCTGGCAGCAGGAATACACGCACTCTGCTGTCTTTCTCCGCGTATTTCTTAAGGAGTTCAAGGGTTTCGGGATCGGTAGAATGGTCGTCTGTTATAAGTAATTCAAGCTTCTTATAGGTTTGTCCCAAAACACTATCAATGCTGGCGCCAATAAATCTACTGGCGTTGTATGACGGCATTATGACAGAGACCAAATCCTTCTTCATCTTGTAATTGTTCAACTTAAAAACGTGCAAAGATACAAAATTATTGTTTAAAATTGTAAAAAACTTTAAGAAAACAAGAATTTCTAATACTTACGGAAGCAAAGTTTATTGTTCTTGTAAGACAAAACCAGCCTTTCCTTTGACAACGACTCTATAACAAACACACCGTCTGCAGGCACTCCATACTGCGACACGTCGTCAAGTGTTGCAGGTTCATTTTTGGCTGTCAAGATATTAGTTATCACCATTTTCCCAGCAGAACAAGACATCCTGCCAAACATTCTTCTATAATAATTATTATTATCCTTCGTTGTTTGAGAAAACTGTATGAACTCTCTCTGAATGCTATAGTAGATGCCGTCTTCCTTCGTGGCCTTGACTGACGTGTCTCCCTCTTCATCCGTTACGTTCCAGCTCTCCAACTGCCACATACCACCAAGAACACCGTTATTGTCCGCATAGGAAGTCTCGCACGAACTTAAAACGGAACACAACAGACCAAGCAGAAACAAATTTATATAACGTATCTTAAACATAGTCTTATCACAAATTAATTAACTTTCCTCACACATTTCTATTCACATCTCAATTCACCTTTCCGAAGCCAGTGGGCTTTATTTCTTTCTGAACAAACCGGAATAGGAGACTGTCAGCATGGCTCCTTTGCTCTTGCCAAGCAGTTCTCCCGCATTCTGTCCGTAACTCAGCGTCACACCCAGCCCCTGCACTTTCTGTGGCATATAGCACAACTCAGCCAGAAAGAAATGTCCTACTGCCGGGTCTATGCGTGGTGTCTTATAACTTCCCCAACTCTTTTCCCTTGTATAAAGCAGGCGATATGAAAACTCGTCTGAAGGATTTCCACTGAAGCCAAAGTGGTTGGCTGTAATTCTGTTGTCATAACAGTTTATGTTTCCATCCTTGTTGTAGATTGGCGAGAGCAGGAGTGGTGTTCCCATAACGAAACCCGCATGCTGATATGCTCCATATATGCCATGGTTATAGTAGTCGTCAACTCCTCCTATACCCTTTATACCGTTTGTGCTGTTCTCGAAAACCGGTCCTGACTGGTCTGTGGTGCGTATATATTCATAAAGAACAGAAGACATGACAGGATTCTTAGGGAATTTTAATTCTGCTCCGTAAAGCATGTCTTTCCAGGAAAACTTGAAAGCCATCATGCTGTGGTCTTCAAAGAAATGTTCACAATAGAAACTTGCTCCCCACCCTTTCGACTCATAATCTGCACGCAGCAAATACGAACCCAAATGATTTCCCATAACATTAGGATTGTCACCATCGGTAACATCGTTTCCTGTTGGCACGAGTGCATGAAAGAAATCCTTCACGCCACCATTCAGGTTATACGGATTTATAAAATTGCCTTTGTCATCCTGGATGCGATTCCACACCTTTCCTCCAAACTGCGATATCATTTCAATTCCGCCTGTCACTTTTACAGGAAACTTCTCAGTATTACCAACACGAATGTAGGCAGCCTTACTGTGATACAACGAGTTTTGAGTATACATAAAAGCAGAATTGCCTGCATTGAAGTTGCGTTGCCACCTGTTGTCAGTATACATACCGTACGAGAGAAAGCCTTTTAGTGCAAGCCAATCACCGGTTCGAGGAATTATCCAGAATTCCGGCAGTCCCAACTTAACCTGAGGTACAGGACGAGCATTCATGCCGAGAGTCATCGCACCGGACGACAAGCGATCGTTCTTTAGTTCCAGTCCGTTCTCCTTCTGACCTACCAACAAACCAAGTGCCTTGTAACGTACATCGACAAAACACTGCTGCAAGATAAACTTCGAGGAAAAGCCTGCTGGAACTACAAAGTCAGCAGCATAACCGACTCTCCAGTTTCGAAGACTGTCAGCATGAACATCCCTCATTATACCAGCCCTCAAATAACCACTATTGTTGTCTACGCACGCCAAACCGCTGCGGTTTGACATCTGCCAGAATGGTGTAGACTCTCCATCTCCCACCTGTCCCGACAATTCGACGCAGTATTTCAAGTCATCTCCCAACCTGCTTATCTGTGCATTCGCCGTAAGGCTCAATAAAAGAGAAATCAAAGATACAATATAACGCATTTCGTTTATATAAAGTCTTGTTATGAATTATTCTGTTTTCGCAAATTTGCACTTTCTTACTTTTAAGAAGAACTTCTGCTAACTCCGGTTAACTCTCATCAAACTGGGGCTTGCGAAAGTTAAATGAATTACCAAAACAACGATATGTTGCAATTTGCCTACAAAGTTAACATAAAATTACACAAATCAAATAACAACAAACAAGTTATAAAAAAACTACAAACGAAAATATTACAAAAATTAAAAAATCAAATGAAAAGTTGGACAATAATTCGTTTTTGTGTAACTTTGCATTGAACTATAGTCAAACATAAGGTTATGAGTAAAAAGGAGCAGAAAACCACTATACTTGTCGGCGAAGGAAAGGAACTCTTCCAGTTTCATTCCAAACTGAAAAGACCCGAGCGCATACTCGGCATCTTTTGCAGCAATAATATAGAACTGCCCGATTCACTCGAACGACTTGGCGACATTGAGGACGTACCTTCCTTTCTCGACGAGAACATACAGGTGCAGCGAGTTTACTGCTGCACGTCCAACATCGAAATAGAACAAGCAGAGAGAATACAACATAGTTGTAAGGCAAGGGCTGTAAGATTCTGTGCAGTCCTACCCATCATCAACGACCTTGACGCAAAGATGGTGGTCATGAAAGTGGGCAGTTCCTTGCTATTCACGCCAAAGAGCGAACCTCTGAGCCGTTTCCACAACAGACTGTCAAAACGACTCTTCGACTTTATCTTGACCTTGATTTTCCTGCTGACACTCTTCCCTCTCGTATATTTCTACAAGGCAATAAAGATCAAGAGAAAACGCAGAGGTCCATCGTTCATAACCGAACGTTGCTGCGGTCCTAACGGAAGGACATTCAGCCGCGTATCTTTCAGAACAAGCGAGAGAACCGATAGTGCAGAAGCCGCATACGTTTCCGAGCAGAACTCTATCGCGCAAGTGTTCAACGTACTGACGGGCAGCATGAGTCTCGTTGGTCCTGAATGTTACATACTCAACGAAGAGGACGAGCCTACGAATCTTCCCAAGCACCTGGAGAGAAGGGTTGTAAAGTCCGGTTTGACAGGATGGGCGCAGGTAAACAAGAAGGAAGGCAACGACCGACTGGAAGCTGACATCTGGTATGTTGAGAACTGGTCAATCTGGCTTGACATTCGGATTATCATCAAGAGTCTGTTCTGAGACAAGAGAACTTGTATAAAAGGGAAAACAGACAAGAAAGCATATTCTGGGGAAGGAGAACTCAGACAAACAATAAAAATAACACATATTATATATATATAAATAGTAATGGGATTTTTCAACAATTTATTCAAAAAGAAAACTGCTGAAGAGCAACCACATGTAGGTGGCATGGAGAACTTCATGACACTTATACGTGTCTACTACCAATCTGTAATGGCTGCACAATTAGGCATCAACAATTTAGGTGCGCTGCCCGATCTCAGGGTATTTAAGCAGACATTCCACGTAGCCACAATAAACAACAAACTTGGACTCGGCGAAAAGAAACACTGCCAGAAGATTATAATGGAGATGTACAATCTGCCAGAATCTTTCTTCAAGGAAATTGACTCAAGCATCAAGAAGAAATGCAAGAAGATGCAGGATGTACAGTCGTATTTCATACAGTTCCAAGGTTTCAGCCAGGATATGATGATGCTTATGGGCAATCTGATGAAATGGAAGTTACGCCTTCCAGGTATCTTCAGCAAAGCACTGCGCGAGATGGTGGCAAAGCAAGTAAACCAGATACTTACCAAAAACACCTGGAGCGACGAGGGAGTCCGCCGCACATGTGTCAATATCAGACAGTATCAACAACACCTTGGCTATAGCGAGCAGTGGATGACAGACTATGTCTACACCATTGTGATGCTTGCAAAAAAGGAGCCACGCCAGAACATCGAGAATGTAGAAAAGGCAAAAAAATAAGAAATTATTTTGAAACATCGCGCAAAAACATTAACTTTGTCCAAAAATAAGGCATAATATAAAGATGAAAAGCGAAGATTCAGAGTTGGTTAAGTTGCTCGAAACACGAGTTCGACAACTTATTCTGCGCAACAAGGAATTGATGCAGCAGAATGCCCAGCTTTGGCAGCAAGTTACCGAAGACGACGCTAAAATGCAGGCGTTGAGCGAGGAAAACAAAACGCTCAGAAATCAATATGCCGACCTGAAGACAGCACGCATGCTACAGCTGAGCGACAGCGACACTCGCAATGCCAAGCAGCGTATATCTAAATTAGTGAGAGATGTAGACAAATGTATCGCAATCCTTAAAGCAGAAAGATGATGGCAAACAACAGCGATACACTATCAATAACCCTGAAGTTGGGAAGTCAAATCCTTCCTATGACCGTAAAGAGGGAGGATGAGATATTTTACCGCGACGCGGAGAAACTTATCAACCAAAGGTTCACCTACTATGCCAACACATACCCGAAGCTTGGCAACGAGATGTACCTTACCATGATGGCTCTTGACATTGCAGTTCAGTTAAAGAGTACAGAACGAGAATCCAACTTAGGCCCTGTTACTGACGTTCTTCAAAACCTTATCAAGGACATTGAGGAGTCGTTGGGAAACACATGACCTTGCATTTCCTCTCCACATACATAGATTGCTGTCGGTTTTTAACGAAGAAATTGATTTAAAAAACTAATATTAACCCTAAAAACCGAAACATATATTTCTATGGAATATATAATTGCAATTGTGCTTGCCTTATTGGTTATGGCGATATGGACTATTGTCATTTATCGCGTCACACTACCCGCACAGAAGAAGAAATTAGAAGAAGAAGCTCAAGCAAAGGCAGAAAAAGAAGCAGAAGTAATCAAGCAGAAGAAACTGCTCGAAGTTAAGGAGAAGTTCCTTAACAAGAAGGCTGAGCTGGAAAAGGAAGTTCAGCAGCGTAATCAGCAGATTCAGCAGGGCGAAAACCGCATCAAGCAGCGTGAGTTAAGTCTTAACCAGCGTCAGGACGAGCTCAACCGCAAAAAACAGGAGGTTGAGAACATGCGTGCCAGAACAGAGCAGGCACAGAACGTTCTTCAGCAGCGTGAAAGCGAACTTAACGAGCGCGAGTCAAGCCTTATCGAGCAGGAAAGAAACAAGCTCGAGGAAATCAGCGGCCTGAGCGTAGAGGAGGCACGCGAGCAGTTGATCCAGAGTCTCAAGGACGAGGCAAGGTCTGCTGCTGCAAGCTACGTCAACGAGATTATGGACGAAGCCAAGCTTAACGCCAACAAGGAAGCTAAAAAGATTATCATCCAGACCATTCAGCGTGTAGCTACTGAGACTGCAGTAGAAAACAGCGTTACCGTTTTCCATATTGACAACGACGACGTCAAGGGACGAGTTATCGGACGAGAAGGACGTAATATTCGTGCTCTTGAGGCAGCAACCGGAGTTGAGATTGTTGTTGACGACACTCCTGAAGCAATTGTCATCTCAGCTTTCGACCCTGTTCGCCGCGAAATCTGCCGCCTTGCACTTCACCAGCTTGTTGCCGACGGACGTATTCACCCAGCACGCATCGAAGAGGTTGTTGCGAAGGTCAAGAAGCAGGTTGAGGAGGAAATCATGGAGACAGGTAAGCGCACCGCCATCGACCTCGGTGTTCACGGTCTGCATCCTGACTTGGTACGCATCATCGGTAAGATGAAGTATCGTTCAAGCTACGGACAGAACCTTTTGCAGCATAGCCGCGAAACAGCTAACCTTTGTGCCGTAATGGCAGCTGAACTGGGTCTGAATCCAAAGAAGGCTAAGCGTGCCGGTTTGCTTCACGATATCGGTAAGGTGCCCGACGAGGATCCAGAAATGCCACACGCACTCTACGGAGCCAAGCTTGCAGAGCAGTGCAAGGAGAAGCCAGACATCTGCAACGCCATCGGAGCTCACCACGAGGAGATGGAGATGGAATCGCTCATTGCTCCAATCGTACAGATTTGCGACGCCATCAGCGGTGCCCGTCCAGGTGCAAGACGCGAAATCGTTGAGGCTTACATCAAGCGCCTAAAGGATCTCGAAAACATTGCAATGTCTTATCCCGGCGTAACAAAGACCTACGCCATCCAGGCAGGTCGCGAGTTGCGTGTCATTGTCGGTGCAGACAAGATTGACGACAAGCAGATTGAAATATTGAGTAACGATATAGCAACCAGAATCCAGAACGAGATGACATACCCTGGTCAGGTTAAGATTACTGTTATCCGCGAGACACGTTCTGTATCGTACGCCAAGTAGTTTTCAACTCCCGACACCGAGTTCTGTCTTCTGCAAAGACGACGTTTACATTGAGCCTAAAGTCATCTAAATTAATTTAGAATATGATTATCGCAGTAGACTTTGATGGAACAATCGTACAGCACCGATATCCAGAGATTGGAACGGAGCTACCTTTTGCCACACAGACATTAAAGATGCTCATACAAGAAGGGCATCGTCTGATACTGTGGACTGTAAGAGAAGGTAAACTTCTGCAAGACGCTATTGACTGGTGCAGCCAGAGAGGTGTAGATTTCTATGCCATTAACAAAGAGTTTCCCGAGGAAGATGCTGAGCAGTACAAGAGCTACAGCAGAAAACTCAAGGCCGACCTTTGGATTGACGACAGAAATGTCGGTGGACTTCCCGACTGGGGAACCATCTATAGAATGATACATGAAAACAAGACTTACGAGGACATCATAATTGAAGACCTCAAGGCAGAAACTAACAAGCAGAAAAAGAAATGGTGGCAGTTTTAGCCACTATTTCTTCGTGCTTTATCACCAATAACAAATCAAATAGTAACAACCGAAAATTAACCTAAATTAAAATCTATGAGAAGACTTTACATTCTTACTTTTGCGTTGGTTTTGTTCCTTCTTGGGCAAAATGCATACGCATGGAATTACGAGTTGCCTATCGAGAACAAGGTTCTTGACTCCGTCTACAACTATCAGCCTTACAAGGTGTTCGACTTCTTCAACGGCAAGTACTTTGACGAATTCTTCAGCGACGGAGCAAATAACAGAGTATCCGGTGACGGATGTTTCACCACGAATACCGATAAGGCGTCGTTCAAGCTTAACGGTTTTGACGCTTTTCAGGTTTTGAAGCCAGTTGAGATGAACGATTTCTATTTAGGCATTGGAACCTCAGCCATAAATCTCAGAGCCGGCATCAACAAGGACGGTCTACACAACTATGGTTCTGGTTCTCGTTTCTTAGCTATTGCCAATGTAAAGAAGGGTCAGATTATAGTTTGCCAATGGGGCGTTGCCGACTCAAGGTATCCAACAAATGTTGTTCAGCCAAGCGCAGCCATATCAGGAGCAGATGCATGCGAGGTAACAAACATCTCAGATGAAATTCACGAGAAGCAGATTGAAATTGGTACCACAAAGGTGTGGGACTACGACCCAGAGTATCCCGGTGACGAAGAGCATGCAAAAGAAATCGAGATCCCAGGAACAGCAGACTGGTACACATACTGGCGCATCGAGAGCGATGGTTATCTTGTAATCGAGATGCAGCGTGGTACAGCTATCCAGGGCTTGCAGATTTGGCTCGACAATACAGCCGACGAGGCTGTTAGCGCTCCTAACTATTCTATATATTCGGTAGACGGCGAGGCAAGACAGGTAACACTGACTCCTGGCACATCAACATTAGGCAAGGAGACAACAGCATGGTATGGAATTGAGGACGGAGACAAGGACGAGAACGACAACATCTTTGCCCTCTATCTTGTAGACAGCGATGAGATAGACCACATCGACTACAAATATGATATTGACCCCGAAACAGGTGACACAATCACTGTTACCGAAATTCCTGTTTACAAGAAGATTCTTGACCCAGAAGCAGGAACATACTACGGACAGAACAAGTATGACGGAACACCTATCACAATCAGTTCCGAGAACGACATCAATGGTGACGGTTACGTTACAATCGTTGCAGCAACAACAAGCGAGCTTGGAAACTTCTCTGACACACAGACCTTCAAGATTGCTGTAGGCAACATTCAGCTGAACGCACCAACCATCACACTCAATGGTCTTGAGGGTGAGGAAAGAACATATTCTGTGGCATGGAACAACAACACTCTCTGCAAGGAGGACTATACTATAACAGTTTGCACAGACGAAAGCAACGAGGAAAGCTACACAAATGCAGAGGGATTTGATTGGACTGTAACCGCAAACCAGAGTGTCAAGATTACCGTCAACGTAACTGGTTATGAGGATGGTGTTCTTGAAGAGGAAGTTCTTAACCCCGGAACATTCTACTACAGAAAGAACACAGAAGCAGCCGCTGCCGACAAGCACGACTGGGATTTCGTACACCTCACTCCTACTCAGTACCAGCAGATAACAGGCACATACAGCGAGACTTACGTTTACGTAACACCAAACGAAGAGGACAATACAAAGAACGACTCTACCTTCTACAGCAGAGACGAGTTCTACGCACTTGTTGAGCAAGGCACACTGAGCGAAAGCGATGCTATACCTTATAACCCAATTGACTGTGGATGGTCCTACGATGCTACACGCCAGAGAGCTACTCTCAACGTCATTGCTCCAGACACCACATATACAGAAAGCGGTGAAATCAATGAGATCATCATCAATGGTAAGGACGCAAACGGCAACGGTTATGGATATGTAGACGACAGCTATGTTCAGCTCTTCAACAACGGACTTAGCGTCAGCTGTCCTGCCAACGCAAAGAACGCAAGCACTATCTACATCTACAACAACAACGACCTCGGTGTGTACTTCATGAGCAGACCTACATTAACATTCTCACGCAAGGCAGCACAGTATGGCGAGTACATCCTCATCCAGCAGGGAGCCGGCGGCAGCAACTACACGAACTGGCGCTCGCCATTGCTTGTTGAGGTTCCTGAAACCGAACTTTGCACAGTCACTCTTGCAAACGGTGGCATCCATGTATTCAACATCGACGTTTATACGACAGAGACCCTGCCCGAAGATGGTTATGTTGAGCCAGGTGAAGAGACAAGCATCAGCACAATTGCAGTGGCTCCTAAGACAAGAAACTACATTTACGACTTGTCTGGCCGCCGTGTCCTGAACGCAAAGAAAGGCATTTATATCATCAACGGAAAGAAAGTACTTCGTTAACAGTGTCTGAGAGAGACCGACATCTCTCTAACCTACAATATTCAACCACGCAAAGAGTTTAAAATGCTCTTTGCGTGGTTTTTTATAAATAAACATGTTATTTAACAAAAACAGTTAAAAAATACTAAGAGAAACGAACAATTTATTGCAAAATTACTATCTTTGTATTGATAATGTGTAAGTATGAAAAAATACACATAACAACATTATACCTATCTGTACAAAACTATTTATTAACTTTAATATTAACTAATTTAGCAAAACAATGAAGAAGAATTTACTTCTTGCGGTCAGCTTCGCGTTGACCGCATTGAGCGTACAGGCTGGTCCTGGTGACGACATCACAGCCAAGTACCTCAAGAATGCTAATTTCACCGCAGATGCTCCTACCATTGTCGGTATTCGTACCTACGCAAAGGACATCGTGGTTGGAACTAACGAGAAATCGGGAATGCAGCCTGTAGCAGAATGGAATGCAAGCAATCCCGTAGTAGAAGATGCAACAGACATTGATGCTCGCGCTGCCGGAATCTACCAGACTGGTGCACAGTATGCCATCGACATCACCGGCAATGAAGAGGACGGGATGACAGAATTGTTCCTTGGTGGTACCGGTTACCTTGCGCCAACAACAAATCCTGCAGGCGAAGAGTCAAAGGAAAACATCCTTGGTATGGTTGCTGTATGGGGTGCAACACTGAGCTACACTCAGCCTGTTACACTTCCTGCAGGTGCTTACGAGATTCACATCCCTGTCTACAACGGTGGTGGTGAGACAGCAGTTGCTGCCAACAAGTTTGGTTTCATTGCAAACAATGGTACTTCCTACACCGCAACCAACACCAAATGGACTCCACAGGTTTGGGATGAGATGGTTATCACATTCATGTTGAGCGAGGAGACAAGTGGTGTTATCTCATTAGGTTACAATGCAGCAAACGCAGGTTCTGCAGCTATGCCTCACCTCTACCTCTCTGAGGTTAAGATTCTTGAGGGCGACCCAAAGGCTATCGACCGTGCAGCAGCTGAGGAACTGCTTCCTGAACTGTTGGAGCTTATCGAGGCTGGCGAAGAGATGAGTCTTGATGTTAGCGAATCACAGGCTGTATACGACAATCCTAACTCTACATTGGCAGAGGTTCAGGCAGCTATCGAGGCACAGAAGATTGCTAACCAGAATGCAATGACCGACTTCACAGACTTCTTTATCAACAATGCTCACTTCGCATTTGGCACTCCACTCGACAATGGTGTATGTACATACGACTATGACATGGAGAAGAACTCTACAACATACTACGGTATGCAGCCTATCCAGGACTGGACAGCAAGCAACCCAACAACTAACACTGTAGAGGGCATCAACAACGGACGTGCTTCTGGCTTGTTCGCTGTTGGTTCGCCCGAGAATGTATGGCTGGGTAGCGTAGAGGACAAGGTTCCTGCAACAAAGGCTAACGGAGCTACAGAAGGTAACCTCTTCGGTTTCATCAGTGTATGGTCAGCTCAGAGTAACTACACACAGAGCGCTACTCTCCCTGCAGGTTCTTACACTATCACAATTCCTTATTACAACGAGCGTGGTACAGGTACCGTTTCAAAGAACCTTTGCGGTTTCATCGCAGAGGATGGAACTGAATATCTTGGCACAAGCACAACCTTCCCTGTTGGCAAGTGGACAAACGAGACCATCAAGTTTAAGCTCGAGGAAGAGACAAGCGGTTACTTCACTATCGGTTACACCGCTTCAAACGCAGGCTCTGGCTCAATGCCTCACCTCTACATCGACGAATTCACTCTCATGTTCAACGGCAAGACTGCTGTAGACCCAAGCCTCTTGGCTCTCAACGGTGCTGTTCGTAGTGCAGAGAACTACCTCTACAATATTGAGGACAAGTACGAGCAGGCTCTCATGGATTCACTTGAGCTCGCAAAGGACCATGGTGCTGAGCTCGTTGGTGAGAGCAGTGCTGATGCAACAGTAAACACTGCTGCTGCAACCAAGATCAACAATATCATCACACAGATTCGTGCAAGCATCAACGACTACAAGAAGTTCGCTACCTTCGTTAACGAGACTCTTCCTGCAGCTCTTGACAAGTACGATGCAAATGCAGACTTCGAGGCTCTCGTATCAGAGTTGGAGACAATGTCTGACGAGTGCTCTGCTGCATACGACGACGCTACATACAACGGCACACAGATTGCAGAGGCAATCAGCAGTCTGAACACCAAGATTCTTACTGCTACACAGACAGCATTCGAGAATGCTCAGACCGACGGTGAGGAGCATGACATCGACATCACAATCCTCTTCCCAGATAAGAACCTTTCTTATGCGAACAGCAACGTAAACGGTTGGGCTAACGAGACTGGTACAACAGCATTCCTCAGCCGCGTTCAGACTGCAGAGGTTTGGAACCAGGCTTCATTCAACGTTTCACTCGCTCTCGACAGTCTTCCTGCCGGTGTTTACGAGATTAACGCTCCTGGATTCTATCGTTCAGCTGGAAACCTTGACAACTGGACAGAGGTTCAGAATGGCAACGTTGTAGGTTCTGCTTACATCTATGCAAATGGCAACAAGGTACTCATGCACAACGTAGCAGAGTATGCTGCTGCAAAGGATGACAACCACACTGCTCCAGCTGACAACTCAGACGCTGAGGCTGCAACAATGTTCGTACCAAACAGCAACGACAACGCTAACTACATCTTCTACAAGGAGCGTGAAGCTGTCAACTCAGTTATCACAGCACTTGCTGAGACAGGCACACTTACTGTAGGTGTCAAGGGTGAGAACCTCGAGAGCCAGGCTTGGGTTGTTTGGGGTGCATTCACAATCAAGTACAAGGGTACTGCTGGTATGAACATTCCTCTCTCAGAGCAGATTGCTGACCTCATCAACGAGGCAAAGGAACTCGACGACGAGGTTTCTACTATGGTTGTTGAGGCTGACAACGTACTCATGAACGCTATCGGCAAGGGTGAGGAGATCTCTTCCGACAACGAGGTTCCTGAAATCGTTGAAGCTATCCAGACTCTCAAGGACGCTATCGCTTATGGTAAGGAGTCAAAGAAGCTCTTTGCTGACATTCTGGGTACAGTACAGGTTTACAACGACTACCTTATGGGTACTGTAGAAAGCAATGATGAAGACTTCCCTGCTTTGATCGACGAAATCAATGAAGCATTGAGTTCAGGCTTCGAGAGCAACAAGGCTATCGAGGACTACAAGGAGGCAATTCCTGCTGCTTGGACCAAGTTCGTTCAGTTCAACGCACTTGCTGCTGGCGATGCAAGCGAGGATAATGCATACGAAATCACAGGTGCAATCCTTAACCCAAGCTTCGAGAGCATCCTCGGCGGTGACAATCCTGCATACGGTGAGTACTGGAACAAGACACGCGAAGGTGGCAACGACTTCGGCTACCAGGCAGGTGTATACGAGAGCTACAACACTAACAGCTTCGACATCAACCAGACAATCAAGGGTCTCGCTACAGGTTACTACCGTGTAAAGGTTCAGGGCTTCTATCGCGCTGGTACAAACCAGGAGAATGCTGACCTCCAGAAGCCTGAGAACGACTCAATCGACGTTCACGCTGTTATCCTCTATGCTAACAGCTACACTACTCCAATCAACAACCAGTTGGAGAATGGTTCTGAAGGTGCTATATTTGGTGCTGGTGACGAGCCTGCAATCATCTTTGGCGAGAACGAAGAGTTCCACGTACCTAACAACCGCGAGGCTGTTAACGCTCAGTTCGAGGCTGGCCTCTACTGGAACACTGTAGACTGCTACGTTAACGAGTCAGGCGTTCTTAAGCTCGGTCTTAAGAAGAACAGCCACGTTGCTAACGACTGGACTCCATTCGACAACTTCCAGCTCTTCTACCTCGGTACAGAGGAGCCTACAGCTGTTGAGTCCATCTCTGCTGATGACAAGGCTAACACCAATACCGTTAAGGCTATCTTCGACCTCGCAGGTCGTCGTGTTAACAAGGCTGTTAAGGGTATCTACATCATCAACGGCAAGAAGGTTATCAAATAATTTTATAACCAACCTATATGTAAGATAATAACATCTTACATTCACAATCAGGCAGTGCTTGTTCATACAGGCACTGCCTTTTTTAAGCCCCCTAACCCATCGAGGGGGAATTAGTGCGAAGTGTCTTTTGAAAAGCAGTAGCAGTTTCCGGAAAAAGCAGTAGCAGCTTCCGGAAAAAGCAGTAGCAGCTTCCGGGAAAAGCAGTAGCAGCTTCTGGGAAAAGCAGTAGCAGCTTCCGAAAAAAGCAGTAGCAGCTTCCGGAAAAAGCAGCAGCAGCTTCTGGGAAAAGCAGTAGCAGCATAATGCAAAATTCGACTTTTTGTTATGGCTGGATAAAAAAAGCAAGAACCAAGAACGTAGTAATCATTAAATATTTGTAACTTTGCAATCGCAAAGCAGCAGACCGGCTTGTCGCTGACACCTTATATATAATTATATATGGTGCAAGAGGAAAGTCCGGGCAACATAGGGCATCCCGCTTCCTAACGGAAAGTAGGCCGCGAGGCTTAGTAGATGTAGAAGAAAATAACCGCCATACTAATCATTTCAGCGAGTCTCAATGATAAGTTATGGTAAGGGTGAGAAGGTAAGGTAAGAGCTTACCAGGTCTGTGGCGACACAGGCGCTGTACACTCCGGGAGTTGAAAGTTCGCGTAAACCGACGCTATGATAGGGCTGCCCGCCCGATGTCGGAGGGTAGAACGATAGAGGCAGGTGGTGACATCTGCAGTGGATAAATGACAGGCACCCCTTTGGGGCACAGAACCCGGCTTACAGGTCGGCTGCTTTCTTTTAAACGTATTGATAGACTGGAACAGAAAGAGAATGAGAAGATGTACGCACACAGATGCTATCCTCTCATTCTTTTCGTGTAATGAAACGTAAAAATGTTTTAACCGTACGCCAGTAATGTTAATTTATAGGAATTTTTATGCGCAGAATTAACAATGAAAGCATATTTGCTATACTTTTGCACACGTAAAAACAAAAATCAAGAAATATAGCAATGAAAAAGATTCTTTTATCAGCTCTCCTGGCATTTGCTGCAGGGATGAGCACAATGACAAGCAATGCAGCCAATACTGCAACTGCAGGCCTCGTAGACCTGACGAGCGCCGCAGAGTCAAGTGTAAACAGTGTGGTGTATATCAAGGTGACAAGCGGAGGAAAGACACAGACCTACACAGTGCAGGATCCATTCAACGATTTCTTCGGTGACTTCTTCGGATTCGGATTTGGAGGAAGAGGTAACGGACAGGGCCAGCAGAGACAGATACAGACCCCAAAGCGTCACGCTGCAGGTAGCGGTGTCATCATAAGCAGCGACGGCTACATCGTCACAAACAACCACGTAGTAAAGGACGCAGACGAAATAACAGTGAAGCTGAACGACAACACAGAATATAACGGCAGAATCATTGGTCTGGACGAGACGACCGACCTTGCCCTTATCAAGGTTGACGCCAAGAACCTGCCAGCCATCGCCATCGGCAACAGCGACGATTTGAAGCTTGGCCAGTGGGTTTTGGCTGTCGGCAACCCATTTAACCTGACAAGCACAGTTACAGTCGGAATTGTCAGTGCCAAGGCTCGTTCGCTCGGTGCAAACGGCATTGAAAGTTTTATACAAACCGACGCAGCCATCAACGCAGGAAACAGCGGTGGTGCACTGGTCAACGAGAAGGGAGAACTGGTAGGCATCAATGCCATGCTTTACAGTCAGACAGGTTCATACAGCGGCTATGGTTTTGCCATCCCTACCACCATCATGAACAAGGTGGTAAACGACCTTAAGGAGTTTGGCGTAGTACAGCGTGCAGTGCTTGGTGTAAGAGGTACAGATGTAACAAATTACATCGATGCAGAAAAGGAGAAAGAAAAAGAGGTTGACCTTGGTACAAACCAGGGTGTATACGTGAATGAAATCATTGAAGGCGGTGCTGCCGAAGAGATCGGTTTAAAGAAAGGAGACGTTGTCATAAAGATTGATGGTAAAGAAGTTACGAAGATGGCAGAGTTGCAGGAGATTCTTTCACAGTATCGTCCCGGCGACAAGATTGGCATCCAGTATATGCGCGATAAGAAGACCCACACCGCCAACGTAACACTGCGCAATTCACAGGGTAGCACAACACTAATGAAGGAAGTAGACATCGACGATTTCGGAGCTCAGCTGACACCTTTGACAGACAAGGAAAAGTCGACCTACGAACTTAACTACGGACTTGTTGTCACCAACATAAAGAAGGGCAAGCTTATGGATGCCGGCATTTCAAAGGGAATGATAATCCTCGTAGTAAACGACGAGAAGATGGTTACCGTAGAAGACTGGGAAAACATAGTAAAGAATACTAACAAGAGCAAGGACAGAACACTCTGGATTAGGGCTATCACAAGCAGCGGACGCAAGGTAAGCTTCGTCGTTGACATGAACGAAAAATAGTTTTGCAACCCATCTCAATATAAAGAAAAATCCCTGTAGACTTGGCTTTTACAGGGATTTTTACTATCTTTGCGCGCAAAATTTTGAGAAATAGTCTATGAGACAATTAAAGATTACAAAAAGTATTACTAATCGCGAAAGCGCATCACTGGACAAGTATCTGCAGGAAATTGGACGCGAAGACCTCATCACTGTAGAAGAAGAAGTTGAATTGGCACAGAAAATACGCAAGGGTGGCCCAGAAGGACGTGAGGCACTTGAGAAACTAACAAAAGCCAATCTTCGTTTCGTTGTAAGTGTGGCAAAGCAATACCAAAACCAGGGTCTCTCCCTGCCCGACCTTATCAACGAGGGCAACCTGGGACTCATCAAGGCAGCAGAGAAATTTGACGAAACCCGAGGATTCAAGTTCATCAGCTATGCAGTATGGTGGATTCGTCAGAGCATTCTTCAGGCACTGGCAGAACAGAGCCGTATTGTACGCCTTCCCTTGAACCAGGTTGGCTCACTCAACAAAATCAGCAAGGCATTCAGCAAATTCGAGCAGGAGAACGAGCGCAAGCCAAGTCCAGAGGAACTGGCAGACGAATTGAACCTCCCTGTAGACAAGGTCAGCGACACTCTGAAGGTCAGCGGACGCCACATAAGCGTTGACGCCCCCTTCGTTGAAGGCGAGGACAACAGTCTTCTTGACGTTCTTGTAAACGATGACAGTCCAATGGCAGACCGCGGACTTGTCAACGAGTCACTCAGTCGCGAGATAGAGCGTGCGTTGAGCACACTTAGCGAGCGTGAAAAGGACATCATACAGATGTTCTTCGGCATCGGTCAGCAAGAGATGACACTCGAAGAGATCGGAGACAAGTTCAGCCTCACTCGCGAGCGTGTTCGCCAGATTAAGGAGAAGGCAATACGTCGTCTGAGACAAAACTCAAAAAGCAAACTGCTAAAGTCTTATTTAGGTTAAGATGAAGTCTATCAAAGCATTACTTACTGCAGTCCTACTGCTCGTCTGTCTGGGCGCCCAGTCACAAAGCAAGATTAAGCCACAGACCGTCTACATCTTTGGCTTCGCTGCTTCATACACCGACTCCGTGGCGTTTCTCACAGATGTGATGAAGGTAGACTCAGCAACAATACTCCCCAATGGCTTTCTTGCCGGACGGGCATTGTACAGCCTGCAGCTTGAGAACCACGTCACCGCCGACAAGAAAGTGATGGATCCGACAACGGCAATATTCTTCAGCACGTCGCTGTCTGCAGCCAGAAAGAAGTACGAAAAGATAAACACACGCTACCAGAGAAGTACAGACTTGGCACTCATCTATGTCGGAGAAGACGAATTCAGGTTCACGAGTGAAGCATATATCCCAGACGAAGCTTTCAGAGATACACCACAAAAGAGTCAGAAATAAAAAGGCAGGAGGAAAAGAATAATGAGCAAACGCATGTGTTACGAAATCGCCGGACATAAGATCGCCATAGTTTATATGGACGACCATAACGACGATACACTCCTACCCTCTTTTGAGCGTTTTCGCATTCCAGACACACAAGACACTCGGCTGACCGTCACCGTCGACGATTCTTTCCAGATGGTGAGAAGCAGCGACGAAGTTGGACAGTTTGACTGTGGAGGTTGCAACCACGGCGTGTATTCATTGGAAAATGGCGGATACCAGTTTGAAGTGAGCGACATACATAACGAACTATGCAGTTGTATGCAGACCAACGCAGACTTCTCGGAATGTATTGTGTCGTTGCAGCATCCATCCCTCAACCAGCGCAGATATGGCATGAACAATGCCATGATGATATCGTACGCCTTCCGCTTTGCGACCGAGAACACCGTTTTGGTGCATGCAAGCGTCATTCGCAAGAATGGTTACGGCTACCTGATGATTGCGCCAAGCGGAACTGGCAAGAGCACTCACACACACCTTTGGTTTGAGAACATCCCCGAATGTGACTTGATGAACGATGACAATCCTATCGTCAGATTTATAGACGGCGAACTGATTGTCTACGGCAGTCCCTGGAGCGGGAAGACACCATGCTACCGCAACATACAGGCACCTGTCGGAGCATTTGTCAGGATAAAGCAGCATCCCGAGAATATCATCACCAGACTCGACCCTATCAGCGCACTTGCTGAGTTATTGCCATCAATGAGCAGTATGAAGTGGGACCATCGCGTGTACAGAGCCGTCAGCGACACGGTCATCAACATCATCCAGACAGTAGGCATTTACGAACTGAAATGTCTGCCCGACGCAGCTGCCGCACAACTCTGCTATAACACCGTAAAGAGAGCATGATGAAAGTGCTGGTCAAGAAGATTCTGCTGTTTCTATTCCTGCCATTGAGGAAGAGAAAACAAAAGAGAGACGGTGTAACCGACCAAGTCAACCGACAGGAATTGCCAAATGCCATACTTCTTGGCATGGTCAAGGAAGCCATCAAGGAAGGTCACACAGCCACCATTGCCGTCAAGGGCTACAGTATGCGTCCCTTTCTGGAGCATCTGCGCGACAAAGTGTTGCTCGAGCCTGTCACAAAACCGCTTGCAATCAACGACGCCATACTCGCCGAAATCAACCCCGGACACTATGTGCTGCACAGAATCATAAAACTGGATGGCAGCAACATTACCATGATGGGCGACGGAAACATCGGTCAGACAGAATCATGCACCACATCCAACGTCGTCGGCATTGTCACCGAGTACATACGTCCCAAAAGATCCATCAAGGCAGACGACCCACAACTGATGCGCAAGATAAGATTGTGGAGGAGACTGCTGCCAGCGAGAAGACTGCTTCTGGTACTCTACAAGGCAAGCATAGGAGTTGACTGAGACACGGTCACCCATAAACAAACTACTACCAATTAAGAATAATCAACAACAAACATGAAGATAAGAGAAGGATTTGAACTGAGAGAAGTATGCGGAATGTATGTCCTGGTTGCTTCTGGCCGCAAGAACATAGACTTCAGCAAGGTGGTGAGCATGAACGAAAGCGCTGCTGAGATATGGAAGGCAGTAGCAGACCGCGAATTTACCGTAGAAGACATGGCAAAGGCACTGACCGACAACTACGAGGTAGATGCCGAAACAGCTCTTAAAGACGCAACTGCCATAGCAAAGACCTGGCGCGAATCGCAACTCGTCGAGGACTAAACCGACATTCGCCCTGCCAATACCTCAAAAGTAAACCTATACCTATTATATATATATAATGTTAGAATTCCTTCAGCAATTGGCTGCTGCGTTACGAATACCGGCATCATTTGTCATCATTGAATGGGTAGGAACGATGGCATTTGCCATAAGTGGAATACGAATGGCGTCGGCACGACGCTTCGACTTGTTCGGCGCACTAATTGTCGGAATGGCAACAGCCATCGGAGGCGGTACACTGAGAGACCTCATGCTGGGCATCTCACCTTTCTGGCTAACCAACAAGATATACATAATCTGTTGCATCATCTCGCTTCTGTGGGTCATCGCCTTCGGCAAATATCTCATACGTCAGGAGAACACATGGTTCATCTTCGACACCATTGGCCTTGCACTCTTCAATGTCATAGGAATAGAAAAGACCCTGCAGATGGGATTCCCTTTCTGGACAGCCATCATAATGGGTTGCATCACCGGAGCTGCCGGAGGTGTCATACGTGACATCCTCATAAATGAAGTTCCTCTAATATTCAGGAAGGAAATATATGCCATGGCGTGCATCCTGGGTGGCGCGGTTTACATCACCTGCTATTCTGCCTTTGGCATGCCAGCCGAACTGAACGCTTTGTTCAGCAGTATCTCGGTAATCATCATACGCATCCTTGCCGTAAAATTCTGCTGGCACCTGCCGATACTGAAAGGAGAAGAGGACTCTGACGACTGAATAGTCTTTTAATCAGAATTTCTACATTCTGTTTTTTCTGAACTCAGTAGGTGACATTCCTGTTTTTGTGCAGAAAAATCATGCAAAATTCCGTAAAGATTTCGGTGAGAGCCTATAATATTATTGATAATGTATTGAAAAGAAATCGCAACAGAACAATATCTGCTGCGATTTCTTCGTTTAGTATATAAAAAACACTAAGGCGAGAAACAGAAAGCGCAAATATGGCACTATCAAACATAGAAAAGCACTACAACAAGCATCCGGAGGACCTGCGGCTTCTACGCAGACACGGCATAGTAGAGTTCGATACAACCATGCACCATCTGCACCGTTTCCTGAAGAAGGGCGATTTCATTCTCGACATCGGAGCAGGAACAGGCCGCTACACGTCTGCCCTTATGGCAGAAGGCTACAAAGTCAAGGCGGTGGAACTCGTAAAGCGTAACATCGACGTGTTCCTGAAACGCGAGCCAACCGCCGACGTCATGCAGGGCGATGCCAGAAACATGCCTGCCATTGGTGACGACACAGCCGACGTCACCCTGCTGCTGGGTCCGCTTTATCATCTTATCGGTGACGAGGAAAAGTTGAAAGCACTCAGCGAAGCAAAACGCATAACAAAGCCCGGCGGACTGATCTTCGTAGCATACCTGATGAACGAATACAGCATCCTCTCCTACTGTTTTGACGAAGACAGAATCGGCAGACTGATTGCCGAGGGTGTGGTGGACAAGGACTATCACATCCAGACTCAGGAGGGCGAACTCTACGACTACATCCGTCTGGACGACATCAATCGCCTCAACGACAAGGCAGGTCTGGAGCGTGTCACCATTTTCTCGCCCGACGGTGCGGCAGACTATATGCGAACACGTCTCAACAGGATGAGCGACGAGACTTTCCAGCATTTCATAGAGTATCAGAAATGCATCTCCGAAAGACCGGAACTGATAGGTGCAGGAAGCCATACAGTCGATGTTCTGAGAGTAAAATAAAACACATTAAACAAACAATAACATGACAAACATTCTACGTACGTTGCTCCTTGCAACATCACTCGCAGCTATACCTCTCACGGCAACGAAGGCAAGTGCTGCAGACGACACCAAGACTACTGCCGCAAAGGTCTTCGAGGTCAAGAATCCCGACTTTACCAAGAGTCCATACAGTGGTATGACGCGCCAGCACTGGATTGAAGCCGGTGAGTACCTGCTCGACGGCGCCTTCGGTCACATCTTCAGTCTGGACGATCCGATGTACTTCCCCAAGCAGTTGGAAAAGACCTACCCTGGCAATCCCGAGAACTCGAAAGTAGCCAAACTCGAAGGTCTGGCACGTACTATGTTCATTGCAGGTCCGCTTCTGAAGAACAATCCCGACCTCACACTGCATGGCATCAAGGTAGCCGACTACTATCGCCATCAGCTCATGGCAATCACCAATCCAAAGAGCAAGCACTTCATAGCCAAGCGCACCGGAGGTCCAAGCCAGACACTGCTTGAGCTCGCCTCTCTCTGTATCTCCATGAAGGCTGCTCCAGAGGTGTTGTGGGAACCATTGCCTCAGGAAGAGAAGGATAAGCTTGCTGCCACCATCCTGAGCTACGGCGAGGGTCCAACCATCGGCAGCAACTGGATGTTCTTCAACTGCTTTGCGCTCAGCTTCTTCAAGGACCAGGGTTACAAGGTTGACGAAAAGAAACTCGTCGACTGGCTCCAGAAACTTCTCGACCGCTACAAGGGCGAAGGTTGGTACAACGATGCTCCTGCCTACGACTACTATTCGATGTGGGCATACCAAAGCTACGGACCATTCTGGGTAGAGTTCTTCGGAAAGCATTTCAAGCCATCAGCCGAAAGCGGGTTGCCAGAGAACATCTATCAGGAGATATCACAGAAATTCCTGAAGAACGAGGCCGACCTCGTCGACAACTATCCATATATGTTTGCGCGCGACGGCCGAATGAACATGTGGGGACGAAGCATCACCTATCGCTTTGCTGCCGTCACTCCCCTGCCGCTTGTTGAGTACGGCAACTTCGAGAATGTCAACTATGGCTGGCTGCGTCACATAGCATCGAGCACCCTGCTGCAGTTCCTTCAGCATCCCGACTTCCTTGAAAATGGAGTTCCTACTATGGGCTTTTATGGCCCGTTCGCGCCATGCATCCAGATATACAGTTGCCGCGGCAGTGTGTATTGGACAGGCAAGGCATTCCTCGGACTGCTTCTGCCCGAAGACTCAAAGTATTGGAGTGCCACCGAGAACGAAGGTCCATGGGCAGACCAACTGAAGCCAGGCAATGTGTACAACAAACTTCAGCCTGCCACCGGTCTTCTCATCACCAACTATCCAAACTGCGGTGGTTCGGAGATGCGTTCATGGTGTCACGAAACCGTAGAGAAGGACTGGCAGAAGTTCCGTTCGGGCGAAAATTACAACAAGCTGGCCTACAACACCGAGTTCCCCTGGATGGCAGACGGCAAGAAGGGTGAGATATCGCAGAACTACGGCACTCTGAACAAGAAGGGCGAATGGGAAGTGCTGCGTCTCTACGACTTCAAGGACTTCAATAACGAGATATACCATCGCGAGGCAGTGCTCGAAACTGACAAGAACGTGCGCTACCAGCTCAACGACATACTCCTGCCCGACGGCATCCTGCGTGTAGACAAGGTCAGCGTACCCGACTCAACCGAAATCACACTCGGCCACTACACCTTGCCAGAAGGATCGACCGAGTTCAAGGCAACACTCGACCCAGGCAAGAGTTTCAGCAACCGCCAGATAAGCCTGCCTGCCATGAAGGGTGAGAAGCATGGACGCAGCGTCACATGCTACACCAACGGCCAGTACGAGCTGGCAATGATTCCACTCTACGGATGGACAGTTCAGGAGAAAGCCATCTACCCCGATGGTCTGCATCCAGTCAGCCACCGTTGCGTATTGCCTCGACTCAGTCAGAAGGTTGGCGGCAGTCAGATTCTTGTAACCCTTCAGCTTTGGAAGAAGGGAGCCAACGACACAGGCTTTACTGCACGCGAACTGCAGCCAGTCAAGTCGGTACAGGTTTCAAAAGACCAGAAGACAGTAACCATCACCTTGCAGAGCGGCAAGAAGAAGGTTGTAACGTTCGAATAAAGAATAAAAACAGCTGACGGCACAATTCGTCAGCAACAGATTGCCTACAGGCAGACAAGAAACAGATGAGGGTCGCGAAAACGTATCGCGACCCTCATTTCGTTTATTTTGTATTCAGGACTATCTTCTTCTTCATCTTGCCAGAAGAGCAAGTCAGCGTAACCTTGCCTGCCGTACGGGTGCTGCGCAGAATCACTTGCATCCTGCCAAGCATCATAGGCTTCTCGTCAACACCGTTGAAGAGCAGGTCGGTGAAGTGGTCGGCATTGTCGATGGCAAGAAGCGAAGCCTCTCCCTCGACCGTAACCTTAAGGTTCTCCACATAGCCTGGCACTGTTCTGCCGTTCTTGTCTACGGCACGTACGTTCAGATACTGCAGATCCATGCCGTCGGCACTCCACGACTGCTGTTCAGGTTCGATGACCAGACGAGCCACCTCGCCGGCAGTCTCCAGTCGCTGTCGTGCCCATTCCTTTCCATCCTTGTATGCAACCGCCTCGATGGTTCCACCGTCTCCGTAAGGAACATCCTGCCAACGAACGATGTTGCGGTTGAAAACGTCCGTGGTGTCGTTCTTCAAGCGTCCTATTGACTTACCATTGACAATCAGCTCCACCTCATCGCCATTGGTGAAGGTAGCCACCTGCTGCTTCGACCCCTTCTTGTGAGTCCAGTGGTCGGCGTAGGTCTTCTGGCCCACCTTAACATCGTTCCAGTCCACGCTCTCTCCACCATTCATGACACCGATGCGTACCACAGGCACTTCGGGTTCGAAGACACTCTTCATCAGATATGCCTGAGGCATAGGGTCGAGCGTATGGCGGAAATAACTGTAGTTCCAACCCTTCTTAGGCCACTTGTTCGATTCGCCCCAGTACTCGATAGCTCCCCAGTAAGCCAGACCGACGGTACGCTGGCGGTCCATGCCATAGAACGGAGCCACAAGCTGATTGGTTACAGCCTCGCTCTGGAAGAGAATCATGTCAGGCTTGCACTCAAAGTATTTTGGATAGGCATCCCACTGATAGTTGAACGACGACACCTCGGTGACGCACGCCAGTTCGGGTGGCACCATATATGTTTTAAACTCCTTCTCCTCGCGTATTGCACCTGCACGGGCAGGGAACATTGCGACGGTGGTCTTGCGTGTCGGATCATAGCGCTTCACCATCTGGTCGAAAATCCTGTAGGTCGTGATGCCCCAGTCGTTGGTCTTGTATCCACTCCAGTCGGGACGTATCTGCAGTTCATTGCCAAGGCTCCACAGAATGACGCTTGGCGAGTTGCGGTCTCGCTTTATCCATTCTTTAATGAGTTCCGGCCAGATGCTCATGAAAGGCTTGCGTCCGCCCCAGTAGTCGGTGTCGCTCCACTTGTCGATAAGTTCATCAACGATGACAAGTCCAAGTGAGTCGGCAATCTGCGTGAAGCTCTCGCTGTATGGATTATGCGAGCAGCGGATGGCGTTGAAACCGAACTTCTTGAGTGTCTCCATCTGGCGGATGACACCTCTGTCGAACGATGCAACTCCAAGAGCGCCCATGTCATGATGATTGGCAATACCCTTGACGAAGAACTTCTTGCCATTCAGCTTGAAACCGAACACAGGGCTGTACTCGAGCGTACGAATACCGAAACGCTGAGATATGCTGTCTACGACAAAGCCATCAGCCTCTACAACAACCTGTGCCGTGTACAGACGAGGCGTGTCGGGACTCCATAGTTGTGGGTCAGCAACGCTTATCTCGGGCATCGTCACCTCGGTACATGTCTGCTTAGTCAGTTTGGGGAATTCTCCTTCACTGCTTCCCAGAACCTTTCCGTCGGGGCTGACGATTGTTGCTCGCACACGAGTATTGTGATTCTTCCATCCGTCTACCTCAGCCATCACACTGACCGTAGCACTCGATGCAGTAACCTTGGGAGTGGTGACGAACACACCGTGGCGGGCTATGTGGGTTGGATTCTGCAGTTTCAGATAGACATCACGGAAAATACCGCCACCAGTATACCATCGACTGCCCTTCTTCGGACCCGTACTTGCCCACACCATGACCACATTGTCCTCGCCGTACTTCAGATGACGCGTTATGTCTACCTCAAAACCAAGGTAACCATACTCCGAAGAGGCAATCTTCTTTCCATTGAGATAGACGTCGCACACGTACATCACGCCGCCAAAGTCGAGCAGTACCTGCCTGCCCTTCCACTGCTCGTCGGCACGGAAGGTCTTGCGGTACCAGCCCTCGCACATAGGCTTGAATCCTCTGGCTCCGCCACCGTCTTCGGTCCAAGGCTGCTCAAACTGGAAGTCGTGAGGCAGAGAGAGGGTGCGAACACCTGTCGAGAACGTGCTGTCGCTGCCAAGGACAAACTGCCAGTCGAAGTTGAATAACTGACGGCGGCTCTTGACAAAGTCCGTCAAAGGGGTGTTGGGACTTGTTGCCGCCTCTTTGGCATGCTGATACTGCTGTGCGCAAACTGCGTTGCTCATCAGTAGAGAAAGAATTAAAAACGATAAATAGCGCTTCATGGTAAAATTATATAATTACAGTTTTACATGCTTTAATTACAGTTTTACATACTTTATAAAGAGATATGGCAGGACGGCTGTCAGCGAATCAACCAGGAAGAACGTGCGGAACCCCCACACGTCAGAGAAATATGCACTGACAGCTACGGGAACCATCATTGTCAACGCCACAATGGGCAGACGAAGACCGTTGTATGCAGACATACCGAACTGTGCAAGTGTCCTGTGCAGGCCGAATCCGAAGAAGAACTGAGCAACGAAGGTGCATGCGCTCAGCACGAAAAGGCTCTTCGGGGCAAACCAGGACATGCAAAGGTACACCAGAGGCGAGAGAAGAACTGTGTTGGAAAAGAGGAAACTGACATTCAGTCGCTTCTTTCTGTTCAGTGGCTTGACCTTCAGATGCCTGCTGAACAGCAGACCGGCGCCAAAGGCTATGGCACCCACCACTCCGTGTGCGAAGCCCAGTTCCTGGATGCTGCACGACAAACCGCCCTTGTCCTCGGGAGCCAGAAGGAAGAGCACACGTGTGTAGAACATGAGCGCCTGAGGCAGGAGTAGGAAGAAGGTGAAGAGGTAGAGTTTCATGCCGGCATTGTGCGACCTTGCGGAAAACCTGCGCGAGAAGAGGTCGATGGTGCGCTGTCTGACAACCGGATGAAGGGGTTCAACCATTCTGGGCAGTACGAAGACATGCCACAGGAGATACAGCGCCATGACACCAGCCATGACTCTGAATCCTATTGCCCAACTGACGAAGATGCTGCGATAGAGCACCTGCAGCGTACCGACAAGAATGATAAGGAGTCCGTAGGTTACGACCACCATCGACTGCGAAACGAACAGACGCGGCATGTCGTAGAACTGATTGAGATGCGACCTCAACCGGTAGAAATAGAAAGCCTCTGCCTGAACCTCGTGCCAGGCGGTAGTGAGACTGATAATAAAGAGGGCTGAGAAGATGGCGACACCGTTGCCACTGCCGGCGCCCATAGTGCGGAATATAGCTGACGACGGACTTACCACCATTGCGAAAGCAAGCATCTCAATAACCAGTATGCACTCTGTAAACAACAGCATACCCCTGAAATGACGGCGCTGCCTGACCATATGTGCCAACTGAGCCTTAAAAATCCAGGGCACAGCCAACATCGCTGAATAAACAGTACTCAACGCCGGTGCTGTTCCCGTCTGTATGAATATAAGCAGGGATACAAATGTGACTATAGCCGCAGGTATCTCCTGAACGGCGAATAAAGAGAGCTGCAAAAAATTAAGATTTTAAGTTTAAAGCTAATTGTTAACCTCCTACAACTCAACAACACTCTCACCTCTCCCATGCCACGCGGCAGGGAGAGGAGGGAATGAGTTAATTATAATTAGTAGCTGCGAGCAATCAGAACACGGCAGGTAGCAGGCTTGCCGCTTACCATATCCACGCCAGGAGTCTGCTCTACGTTGAACGGAACACAACGGATTGTTGCCTGTGTGTCCTCCTTAATCTTGGCCTCGGTCTCGGCAGTGCCGTCCCAGTGGCAAAGGAAGAAACCTCCATCCTTGACACGCTCCTTGAACTCCTCGTAGTTGTCGCACTCGTAGATATGCTCGTCGCGGAACTTGAGAGCCTTCTGGAAGACGTTGTTCTGAATGTCGTCGAGCAAGTCCTTGACATAGGCAACGATGCCCTCGAGCGAACGGCTCTCCTTCTCGAGAGTGTCACGACGCATAACCTCAACGGTACCGTTCTCAAGGTCGCGCGCACCAAGCACGAGGCGTACGGGTACACCCTTCAGCTCGTAGTCGGCAAACTTGAATCCAGGACGCTTGTTCTCGGCATTGTCATACTTGACGGTGATGCCAAGCTTGCGCAGCTCTGTGATGATTGGCTCCACTGCCTCGTTGAGCTGCTGGAGCTGCTCGTCGTTCTTGAAGATAGGAACGATGACAACCTGTATAGGTGCAAGTGCTGGTGGAAGAACCAGACCGTTGTCGTCGCTGTGAGTCATAATCAAGGCACCCATAAGACGTGTACTTACGCCCCAGCTGGTAGCCCATGCGTATTCTGGCTTGTTGTCCTTGTTGAGGAACTGTACGTCGAACGCCTTACCGAAATTCTGACCGAGGAAGTGGCTCGTACCGCTCTGCAGAGCCTTGCCATCCTGCATCATTGCCTCGATGGTGTATGTATCAAGCGCACCTGCAAAGCGCTCTGTCTCGCTCTTGACGCCCTGAACAACAGGAACTGCCATATACTTCTCTGCAAATGTTGCGTATACCTTGAGCATCTGCTGAGCACGTGCCTCTGCCTCTTCGCGTGTGGCGTGTGCAGTGTGACCCTCCTGCCAAAGGAACTCGCTGGTACGGAGGAACAGACGTGTACGCATCTCCCAACGCATCACGTTGCACCACTGGTTGCAGAGCAATGGGAGGTCGCGGTATGAATGAATCCAGTTCTTGTATGTATTCCAGATGATGGTCTCACTGGTTGGACGGATGATGAGTTCCTCCTCGAGCTTTGCCGAAGGGTCGACAACCACGCCGTCGTGTGTCTCGTTTGTCTTCAGGCGATAGTGGGTTACCACTGCACATTCCTTAGCAAATCCCTCTACGTGCTCAGCCTCGCGGCTCAGGAAAGATTTAGGGATGAGCAGTGGGAAGTAAGCATTCTGCACGCCTGTCTCCTTGAACATATCGTCAAGGATGCGCTGCATCTTCTCCCAGATAGCATAGCCGTAAGGCTTGATTACCATACAACCGCGAACATCGCTCTGTTCTGCCAAGTCTGCCTTGACAACCAGTTCGTTATACCACTTTGAGTAGTCTACACTACGTTTTGTAAGAAAATCTAATTCTTTTGCCATATCTTGCTTTTTTATCTAAACTTTTACGAATTGCGTTCGTTTCCCATACGTCAACTTTGCGGTTTCCTTGTCTTCAAAAGAAGGAAACTATCACCACGCAGGTCGTATATAAATACGTTAAACTGGTGCAAATTTAATAAAAAAAAGTTGAAAAATTACAGATTTGTGAAAGTATCTATTAAAAATATTGTACCTTTGCACTGTGAAACCTATTTTTAACAAACAATAAACAAAATTATTATGAAAGGATTAAAGACAATTATTGCGGTGCTCTGCGCAGGCATCGTCTTCAGTAGTTGTAACAACACCGGTAAGGGTGCTGCTATAGGTAGTGCAGCTGGTACTGCTGCTGGTGCAGGTATTGGCGCATTGATTGGTAAGTTGACAGGTAACACAGGCAAGGGTGCCCTCATCGGTGCTGCTGCTGGTGCAGTTGCTGGTACAACTGCCGGTACACTCATCGGCCGCAAGATGGACAAGGCTGCCAAGGCTGCTGCCGCTGTAGCTAACGCACAGGTTGAAACAACAAAGGACGCTAACGGTCTTGAGGCTGTTAAGGTTACCTTCGACAACGGTATCCTCTTCGCAACTGGCAAGTTCGACCTCCAGAGCGGTGCTCAGTCATCATTGAAGCAGTTCGCTAACAACGTGCTCAACGTTTACACTGACTGTGACGTTGCTATCTGCGGTTTCGCAAGCTCTGATGGTTCTGAGGCTACAAACCTCACATTGAGCCAGAACCGTGCTTCTTCAGTTCGCAACTACCTCATTGGTTCATGCGGCGTTAACGCTAACCAGATTCGCTCTACTCAGGGTTACGGCGAGAACCCAGAGTACCTCATCAGAAACGCTAACGGTACCGAGAACATGGCTGCAAGCCGTCGTGTTGAGGTTTACCTGTACGCTTCTGAGGCAATGATCAAGGCTGCACAGGCTGGTACACTGCAGTAATTCTAACCGAGCATGGCCCGGGAAGGCGTCTTCAGCCGTTCCGCTGTCATCACACATAAAAAACACCGCTGCTTAATAACAATAATGAAAAAGCTGCGTCGAACAATATTATGGATTGTGCTCCTCTTCTTTGGGAGCACAATCCTTTCTGTTTTCATATACAAGTGGGTGCCAGTCTACGTGACACCGCTAATGGTGATTCGACACTTCGAGCAGAAGGACGAGAACAGAGAAACGAGATGGAAACACCAATGGGTTCCGCTCGATGAGATATCAGAAGACCTTCCGATTGCCGTAATAGGCAGCGAAGACCAGATGTTCGTAAAGCACAACGGCTTTGACTTCAAGGCGATAAAGCAGGCGCGCGAGGAGGCCCGACAGGGAAAGAGGGAGCGCGGCGCCAGCACAATCAGCCAGCAAACCGCAAAGAACGTCTTTCTATGGAACGGTCACTCGTGGATAAGAAAGGGACTGGAAGCATACTTCACCGTCTTGATTGAACTTGTCTGGGGCAAGGACCGAATAATGGAGGTTTATCTTAACTCCATCGAAATGGGCGACGGCATCTATGGTGCCGAGGCTGTTGCGCAGGCACACTTCAACCGAAGCGCGGCAGAACTTACCAGGTCGCAGTGCGCACTGATTGCCGCCACACTGCCCAACCCACTACGATTCAGCAGTCAGAGCCCCTCACCCTATATGTACAAACGCCGCCGACAGATACTGAGGCAGATGAACTACATAGAACACCTATGGAAAGAACGACACGAATTGGACGAACAGTCTGCACGCTGATTCTGCTCTTGCTGGCAGTCAACGTGTCTGCCGTCACCTATACCAAGGCTGACAGTGCAAAAGTTGTACGCCTTCTCGAGGAAGGAAGAAAGCAACGTGAGGGCACTAACCTAATCCTCTTCTATGCCAACAAGCTGAAGGGACTGCCATACGTTGCAGCCACGCTCGAGGTAAACAAAAGCGAAGAACTGGTGGTCAACCTGCGCCAGATGGACTGTGCCACTCTCGTTGACAACTCACTGGCACTGACACTCACCACACGGCAGAAGAGTGTCAGTTTCAAGGACTTTTGCTATTGGCTGGAGCGTATCAGATACCGCGAGGGCAAACTCGACGGCTATGCCTCACGCAACCATTATTTCTCACAGTGGGTGAACAGCAACACGAAGCTGGGACTTGTAGAGGAAATACAGGAGGGCGCGCCATTCAAGGCAACCAAGAAGACAGACCTTCACTTTATGAGCCAACATTCCGACAAGTACCCCATGCTGGTCAGCGGGGGCGAGAAGACAATCAAACTCATAAGAAAATACGAGGAGGAGGTGAACGGCAACGACATATCGTACATCCCCCACTCCATGCTCAACAAGTCGAGAAAGGAACTGTCATGCGTGCAGGACGGCAACATCCTTGCCTTGGTAACAAAGAAGGACGGACTCGACGTTTCGCACCTTGGCATTGCCGTATGGGGCAAGGACGGCAAGCTTCATCTGCTGAATGCCAGCAGTATACACCACAAGGTGGTACTCGAACCCATGACGCTCTACCAGTACATGGCGAAGCACCCTTCACAACTTGGAATACGCGTAGTAAGAATAAAATGAGAAATCTGTTCTGTTTCCTTATACTGCTTTTCTGCACCGTGACTGTGTCGGCACAGAAAAACATCATCTACGACACGGACCACATCCGCTCCCTGCAGACCATCTGCATGGACGATCCTCTGCACCCTGCCATAATGGACCGCAAGTCGTGGCACGTGGAGATTGGATTCGACGAGATGAGTCACGAATATCACAGATACAGATACCACATCGAGCACTGCGAGGCCGACTGGACTGTCAGCGAGGACCTCTTCGAGTCGAACTATCTGAGCGGTATGAACGACCAACCCATAGAGGACTACGAGAAGAGTTTCAACACAACACAGAACTACACACACTACACTCTGCGCCTGCCCAACGAGAACACACGACTGCTGTTGTCGGGAAATTACAGGGTAACCGTAACCGATGAGGACAAGGACGATGACCCGGTGCTGGTGGCTGAGTTCTGCCTGGCAGACAGGATGGTGGGCATATCTGCCGAGATAAGCGGCAACACGGACATCGATTTTCAGAGAAACCACCAGCAGCTCAGCCTGGCAATGTCGTACGGAGCACTGCACGTCACCGACCCTGACAAGGAACTGAAAATCTTCGTCACACAGAACCGTCGTCCCGACCGCACCGTTGAGATTCACCCAAACATACGCAAGGCTAACGGACTGGAGTTCAACCATCAGAAGAGCCTCATATTCCCAGGCTCGAACGAATGTCACAAGTTCGAACTGCTTGACGTGCATCGTGTCAACATGAACGTCGACAACATACGTTGGTACGACCCTTACTACCACGCTACGCTCTACGACGTGCCACAGCAACACAACTATTCGTATGACGAGGATGCCAACGGCGGCTATATAATCAGGAACGAGGATAACGTGGACAACGAGACGACATGCGAATATGCCATCGTTCATTTCCGCTTCAAGGCACCACTGCTGAATGGCGGTGATGTCTACGTACAGGGCAACTGGTGCAACAACTGGCCAAACGACGATTACCGCATGGAGTACGATGAAGAGAGCGGAGAATACCACTGTGCTGTCTTGCTGAAGCAGGGCTACTACAACTACCGCTTCGTACAACTGACCGACCTACTATCAGCCACCGACGACAAGGTTGCCACAACAGAACGTACCGATGGTGACTTCTTCCAGACGGAAAACGAATACATCGTTCTGGTGTACTACAAGGAACCCGGTGGCAGATACGACAAACTGGTAGGTTACTACAACTCGAAGAGTAAGTTGTGAAAAGATAGTCCCCCTAACCCCCGAGGGGGAATAAGTATAAGAAATACTCTACTGCTTGTTAGCAACAACTGATGAAGTGCCATCCACAGAGTGGGGAATAAGTTGCAAGAAAAACAGGATAATACTTGATTGTTCAGAAAAACATTTTGATGAACAAAGAGAAAAGAAAGGATTGTGATTTTTCTTTACATTTAGCAAGGCAAAAATATTCTCTTAGCACCATCAGAAAAATGACGGCGCGTAATTCAAAAAATCTCGGTGCGTGAATTGACCAACTCACGCACCGAGATTTTTCAAATCACGCACCGAGATTTTTGAAATCACGCAGCGTGATTTTTTCGTTCACCGTTCGGCAAATTACAATTTGCCGTACACGCCTATAAATCAGACTGTTGACGTATCATTATACCATTGATGTTTCTGCCCGTTTTGATGGTGTCTCGGCGTGCACTGTAGAGGTCGTTGCTCTCCTTGGTACAGGTGCCATCAATATGAATTTTCTTGACACCACATTGTTCAAGCACCCATTTGTTTGCCTCCCAAAGGTCGAGATGCCACTTCTCTAACTTGAGCGCAATCCTGCTCATCGGGAATCCTGCTTCTCTGAAGGCTTCGTAAACCTCGTCGCCAACCTCAAAACACTGCTGGCAGATGCCAGGGCCGATGACAGCAAGGAGGTCGTCGCCATTGCTTCCCATCTCGATGATTGTACGCTCCACAATTCTGCCAACCGTTCCACGCCATCCTGCATGAATGGCGGCAACGATTTGCTTCCTCGTATCATAAAGCAAGACAGGTATGCAATCGGCGGTCTTTACGGCAACACACAAACCGGGCACGTCGGTTATTACCGCATCGGTATCGGGCACCTCGCCTGCATGGTCGACCCACGCCACGTTTACGTTGTGCGTCTGGCGCGGAATCATCAGGGAGTCAGCCGGAACACAAAAACGACCACCGACCGAGACTGAAGGCGAACAGGCAGGAATTGCTTCCTCAACACCCGTTTCGCGCGCATCAACTCCCGGTTCGGTGCCATGGGCAGACTTACCTGCGGTGAAGCAAGTCACCCTATCAGAAACATTGTATAAAATCACTCTTCAACGTCTTCAATTTCGTAGTCGTCGAGTTCCTCGATTTCATCCTCGTCGATAAATTCGATGTCCTCGCCCTCGTCCTCCAGTTCGTCCTGCAGATAAGACAGATCCTTGTTCTTGTGAACAATCCTCTCATCATCGAGAATAGCCTGAAGTTTGTTGCTCTCACTGTTCAGCGCCGTCCACAGGATATCCTTCAGTTCGTCAAGTCCCTTGTTTGCCACTGCCGAAATGAAGACAACAGGCAGGTCGTCGGGCAGGTCGGCACTGAGCATCTCCACCAGTTCGTCGTCGAGCAAATCGCTCTTGGTGATTGCCAAAACACGCTGCTTGTCCATCAGTTCGGGATTGAAGCTCGACACCTCGTTGAGCAGAATCTCATACTCCTTCTTGATGTCGTCCGTATCACCGGGAACCATGAACAGGAGCAAGGAGTTGCGCTCGATGTGGCGAAGGAAACGGAGACCAAGTCCGCGTCCCTCACTGGCGCCCTCGATGATGCCGGGTATGTCCGCCATCACGAAACTCTGGTTGTCGCGATAGCTGACGATGCCGAGCGAAGGCTCCATAGTGGTGAAGGGGTAGTTTGCAATCTTAGGCTTTGCCGAAGAGAGCGAACTGAGCAGTGTCGACTTTCCTGCATTCGGAAAACCGACAAGACCAACGTCAGCCAGCAGTTTCAGCTCCATGATGACGGTCATCTCCATCATAGGCTCTCCGGGCTGGGCATAGCGTGGCGCCTGGTTGGTAGAGGTGGCAAAGTGCTGGTTGCCAAGACCTCCACGGCCTCCTTTGAGAAGCATAACCACCTCGCCGTCGTGCTTGACGTCGCAGATATACTCGCCTGTGTCAGCATTGTACACAACCGTACCGCAAGGTACATCGATGTACTTGTCATCTCCCTTAGCTCCGGTGCTACCACTCTTTCCACCATTTCCACCATGACCGGCAAAGATATGTCGGTCATAGCGCAGGTGAAGCAGAGTCCAGTAGTTACGGTTGCCACGCAGATAGACGTGTCCACCACGTCCACCGTCGCCACCGTCGGGACCTCCGTTGGGAGCATACTTGGCACGATGCATGTGCATGCTACCCCTGCCGCCCTTACCAGAGCGGCAGACTATCTTAACATAATCTACGAAATTGCTTTCTGCCATTATTTCAAAGTATCCAGGAATGCGAAGATATCGCCAAGCATCTGCTCCTTGCTACCGTACCAGGTGAAGGTGTGACGCATGCCCTCCTTCTCGAACCAGTCTGCGAGGGGCTCGGTCTGAGCGTGGTATACAGCGAAACGCTTCTTGATTGTTTCTTCATTATCATCTGCACGACCCTGCTCAATGGCACGGTTCAGAAGGCGAGCCAGAAGAGTCTCCTCGTCAACGATGAGTTCAACCATAACACCCATGTCGTGATTGCGCTCTGCAAGCATCTTCTTCAATGCCTCAGCCTGTGCAATGGTGCGTGGGAAACCGTCGAAGATAACACCCTGACCAGCAGGCAGACTGTCGTAAGTGTCAGCAAGAATGTCAATCATAAGGCTGTCTGGCAGGAGCTGACCGTTGTCGATATAGCCCTTTGCTGTCTTACCTAACTCTGTACCTGCCTTAATCTGAGCACGCAGCACGTCGCCTGTGCTGATGTGACCCATTCCATAACGCTTTACAATCTCGTCGCTGTAGGTGCCCTTGCCACTACCTGGCGCACCGAAAATGATAATATTCTTCATTGTTATTTGTATTTAGAACACAGATGCTGAAACCTGTGAAATTTATCTTTATTCAACCACTGTATATATGTCCCTGGTATTGCGGCCCAACTGGTCATAATCCAAGCCGTAGCCCAGAATGAAATCGTTGGGGATCTCCAACGCACGATACTTGATGTCCAGCGCAACCTTGAGCTTCTCGGGCTTTAAGAGCAACGTGCATATGTTCACGCTCTTTGGGTTATGCTTTTCAAGTGTTTCAAGCATGTGAGCCATGGTCAGACCTGTATCGACGATATCCTCGACGATGATAACCGGACGATTGGTGATGTCTACACTGAGACCTAAAATCTCGTGTATCTTGCCTGTACTGTTGACTCCCTCATAACTTGCCAGTTTTACAAAATGAATCTCGCAGGGAAGCGTTATCTCGCGCAGAAGGTCTGCCGCAAACATGAACGAACCATTCAGAACTGCAAGAAAGACAGGCGACTCACCCTCGTAGTCGCGGTTTATCTCTGACGCTACTCTTGCAACCTGCTTCAGAATCTCAGCCTCTGGGATACTGACGCGGAACTCTTTGTCCAATACCTTCATCTTACTATGATTTGTACTTTTACGTCGCAAATTTAACAAAAAAGTTTCACATAATTCTTATAATAACTAAAAATATACTGCAACTTCTTAAATTATGAATTGCGAATTATGAATTACCGATTATTATAAGTATTTTTGCAGAATGTTTAATGTATCAAGCGTTTGATGAAAATTCTGACAGGAGCACAACATACCGAACTGGACCACTACACGATAGAGAACAAGCCCATAAAGTCGATCGACCTGATGGAGCAAGCCAGCATGGCCATCGCCACGGAGATAATGGCACGATGGGACAAGAACAGAACCGTATACGTGTTTGCCGGACCCGGCAACAACGGAGGCGACGGTCTGGCTGTGGCAAGACTGCTGATCAGGCAGGGATACAGGCTCGTGGTTCTTCTGTTCAACGTGAAAGGAAAACTCAGCGAAGACTGCGAGACCAACCGCGACCGGCTGATTGAGCTGATGGGCAGCGAGGACTATGTCGACAGCATAACCTTCAAGGAGATAACTCAGGGATTCGACTTCCCACACATACAGCAGCACGACATTGTCGTGGACGCTCTCTTCGGAACAGGAATCAAGCAACCGCTCTCGGGCGGATTTGCCGTGGTGGCGCGCAAGATAAACTCACTCCGTGCACACGTGGTAAGCGTGGACGTGCCAAGCGGTCTGTTCTGCGAAGATAATTCATACACCGACCGCTCGGTGGTGGTACACGCCGAACTCACCCTCACCATGGGTCTTCCCAAGCTGGCATTCCTGCTGGCAGACAACGAAATGTGCGTAGGCGAGTGGAAGGTCCTTGACATAGGTTTGTCGGAAGAAGGAATAGAGCAGATGAACACCCCCTACTCCATCATCGAGGAAAAGGAGGTGCGCGAACTGCTACACAAGCGCTCGACATTCGCGCACAAGGGTTCGTTAGGACATGCCCTTCTGGTTGCTGGCTCATACGGTATGGCCGGAGCTGCCATCCTGAGCAGCAAGGCGTGCCTGCACAGCGGCATAGGCAAACTGACGCTGCACACGCCGTCGGCAAACAACAGCATCCTGCAGGTCAGCGTGCCGGAGGCTGTCCTACTACCCGACAACGAAAAGCTTTGCATAACAGAGGCTGTAGACACAAGTCGCTACAAGGCAATCGGCATAGGTCCGGGTCTGGGCAAGGACGAACGTACGGCTAAAGCCCTCCAGCAGTATCTCTGCATCGCCAGTTCTCCTTTGGTGATAGACGCTGATGCACTGAATATTCTGGGAAGCCACGACGAAATGATGCCGCAGATACCTTCGGGCAGCATCCTGACACCACACGTCAAGGAGCTGGAGAACATTACCGGACAGGCGGCAAACTGCTACGACCGTCTGCAGAAGGCAATCGAACTGGCAACGCACCGCAACGTGTACGTCATCCTGAAAGGCCACTACACGGCTATATGCACCCCAGGAGGAAAGACGATGTTCTGTCCGCTCGGCAACTCGGGAATGGCAACGGCTGGAAGTGGCGACGTACTGACAGGACTGCTGACCGGACTGATGGCGCAGGGCTACTCGCCCATCGAGGCATGTCTGCTGGGAGTATGGCTTCACGCATCGGCAGGAGACCTGGCTGCAGACGAACTTACGCCCGAGTTTATGCTGGCTGGAGACATCATCGCATCATTGAGCAAAGCATGGAAGAAAATAAAATAATCAAGATATGAAACGTACATTTATAACTGTTATCGCTGCAATGTTCAGTGCCTCGCTTTTTGCGCAGACGGAAGTAGACAAGTTTGTGCCTGGCAGCACACTGGACGGAGTAAACTATTTCTTGCCTCAGACAGCCTTCAGGCTGATTGTCGAAACTGAAGAGACCGTAACCACCCCAGGCTCGCTTGCAAAGTACGCACAGCACTATCTGAGAATGAACGATGTGCCAATGCGTGTAAGCACACAGCATAAGATAAAGAGCATCAAGCTGGAGGCATATGGTCTGCCAGACCACAACAAAGCTATCAACGTAAAGGTGAAGAGCAAGACCATCGCCCCACTCGTCACTCTCTCGCCAGACGGCCTGCTTCTTGCCATCAACAAGGAGGTAAAGCAGCAGAAACTGTCGGACATACCCACTGACATACCCGCAGCACCAGTTACCGACCCACGCGAATATATGACTCAGGAGATGCTCAGAGCTGGAAGTTTTGCCAAACAGGCTGAACTGATAGCGCAGGAAATATACGACATACGCGAGTCGCGCAACGAACTGGTAAGAGGCGAGGCTGACAACACGCCAAAGGACGGCGCCCAACTGCAACTGATGCTGCAGCAGCTCGACGAACAGGCAGAGGCACTCGAGTCATTCTTCAAGGGAACAACGCAGACCAGCACACACTACACCGTGCTGTATGTTCTCCCAACAGCAGAGAAGGAGCAGATCATTGCACGCTTCTCGTCGCACTTTGGTCTGGTTGACAAGGACGACCTGTCTGGAACACCTATCTATATGAACCTGCAGCCACAGACCAAGATTCCAGAAACAGTGCAGAACGAAAGCACAGACAAGAAGAAGAGCAAGATGATAAAGGGTGTATATTATAATGTACCCGTGCGCGAGCGTGTAAGCATCTATACCAACACTGAGACATTCCTGCAGAAGGACGTTGCCATGGCACAGTTCGGTACAACGGAAATTCTCAGTGACATCCTCTTCAACAAGGGAGTCACAACACGCGTTTCTTTCTTCCAGCAAACCGGTGCCATCGAGAAGTTAGAGCAGTAATTATCGGGCTAAGCCTCGGACAAAGCCCGAAGTGAAAAGTGAATAGTGAAAAGTCTAAGACACTGACGTGGTGGTTTACACCATCAGTGGCACCGAGGCTGTCTGTTCAACTGCTACCAACGGCACAGCAACCATCAGCACCGGCCTGCAGAGCGGCACCATCGTGGTAGTGAAGTTCGGCAACAAGAGCGTGAAGGTGAGGATTTAAGCCCCAGGGCACATTCTTTTTGCACAAGATAAACAATCCGCAGACACCCCAGTGATGGATAGTGTCTGCGGATTGGCGTTTTGTGTGGGATAATTTTCCGTTATCGTCCTGGGAAGAACTCCGGCAACAGCAACACTCCTCCCTCGAAGGAAACCATAAAAGCTGAGGCCATCCGTCGCACCAAGACATTGCGTAACTATTCAGCTGTATGCCTAATCGCTGAACACTTGCCAGTCTGGATAGCCTTCTCCAAAATTCACTTCTGTTTCGTCAACTCCTTCATAAGATGAACTGCTCAGCAACTGTGCAGACTCTATTTCATAAACCTTCATTGCCGGCTTGATATACTTCTTTCTTATAATCATTGTCTTTTATTTTTTATAAATGACTTTTCCATTCTCAATATAGAAACCATTCCGCTGGCTTCCTGCAGGTATGCGGCGACCGCCCAGATCGTATGTCTCCTTTGCTCTGCGCTCCTCATCGTATATCTTCACTATGCCCGTAGCATCTTCATCGCCGATTACGGAGAGCAGGATGCTTCGCATGAAGGCAGCAGATGAAGTCGTTGCATTGCGTGACGAGATGGTCAGATAGTGACGCATAGGATCAAGACTTTGGAAGTGTCGCCATGTGCCGTCTGTCCACAGCGTATATGGATTATAATAGCCGGATCCGCCCTCGCCCATAGCAGTGTATGTACCCGTGAAGGTGTATGAGAAATCCACGCTCTGGCAGTCGATGCTGTTTGTCTGTGCCAATGCAGGTTTCACACCTTGGAGAGGCAACATCATATTCAAGTCGCTTTCACTTACAGGCTTAACGAGATAAGGATAATTGGCCTTT
>CAMAFX010000005.1 GCA_945833925.1 uncultured Prevotellaceae bacterium | reverse complement strand
TTCCTACGAGCTTTATCTTATCGTGAGAAATTGGAAGAAATGGAAAGAAAGTTTTTGTGTGGTTTTGTGTGTTTTTGGTTGATAATCAGTTTAGTTTAAGATCTTTAAAATCATAATAGAACGAGAGAGGACACCCACAAACGAGGTGCCCTCTTTCCTTTTTTTTGCAAGAATCAAAAAGTAAAATTTTACTTTTTAACTTTTACTTTTTTACTTTCCTGTCGGTCGGACGGACAGTCTTTTATTTTATGGCTGACATAGCCTGCTCGAGGTCGGCGATGATGTCTTCGACATCCTCGATGCCAACAGAGAGGCGAACGAGATCGGGGGCAACTCCAGCCTCACGAAGTTGTTCGTCGGTGAGTTGGCGATGGGTGTGGCTGGCAGGATGCAGCACGCAGGTCTTGGCATCGGCAACGTGGGTTACGATGGTTATCATCTTTAGGGCGTCCATAAACTTGATTGCCTCTTCGCGTGTTCCATTCAGTCCGAATGCAATGACTCCGCAACCGCCGTTGGGGCAGTACTTCTTGTAGAGGCTGTAGAACTTGTTGCCTGGCAGTCCGGCAAAGTTGACCCATCCCACTTCGGGACGCGACTCGAGCCACTCGGCAACCTTCTGGGCGTTGTGGCAGTGTTGGCGCATGCGAACGTGCAGACTCTCGAGCCCGATGTTGAGGATGTAGGCATCCTGTGGACTCTGTATCGAGCCGAGGTCGCGCATGAGTTGTGCCGTTGCCTTGGTGATGTAGGCAAGTTTGCCGAAGGCTGTGGCGTAGGTCAGTCCGTGGTAACTCTCGTCGGGCTGGCAGAGTCCGGGGAACTTCTCCTTGTGTGCCATCCAGTCGAAGTTGCCGCTGTCGACGATGACTCCGCCCACGCACGATGCGTGTCCGTCCATATACTTGGTTGTGGAGTGGGTCACGATGTCGGCACCCCACTTGATGGGCTGGCAATTGACCGGTGTGGCGAAGGTGTTGTCGACGATGAGAGGCAGACCAGCCTCGTGCGCAATGTTTGCGAAGCGCTCGATGTCGAAGACAGCGCCTCCAGGGTTGGAGATGGTTTCACCGAAGATGAATTTCGTGTTTGGGCGGATGAGTGCCTTCACCTCGTCGTCGCTGAGTTTGTCGGGGTCGAAGAAGGTGCAGTCGATGCCCATCTTTTTCATTGTTACGCCGAAGAGGTTGAAGGTGCCGCCGTAGATGTTGCTGGCACTCAGTATATGACCGCCATTTTCGCAGATGTTGAAGGCTGCATAGAAGGTGGCTGCCTGACCGCTCGATGTGAGCATAGCTGCCACGCCGCCCTCCATCTTGGCTATCTTGCTTGCCACGGCATCGTTGGTAGGATTGGCAAGTCGGGTGTAGAAGTAGCCGTTGTCCTTGAGGTCGAACAGACGTGCCATCTGCTCGGAGTTGTTGTATTTGAATGTTGTTGACTGGTAGATGGGCAGAGCGCGTGGTTCACCTTTTGTCGGCTCCCATCCGGCTTGTACGCAAATTGTTCCTTGTTTCATATATCTTGTTTGTTAAAATTGTTTTAAGTTTTGATTTTGAAGAATCTAAAATTTTGTTTGAGAGGGATTACATGGCGAAGATGTTGAAACCGCCATCCACGACAGCCACGGTGCCAGTGACGAACGACGAGGCATCGCTGATGAGGTAGTGGATTGTACCGCACAGTTCCTCGGGTTTGCCGAAGCGGCCGAAGGGTGTCTGGCGTATTACGTCAGTACCTCGTTCGGTGAGCGAGCCGTCGGGATTGGTGAGGAGGGCACGGTTTTGGTTGGTGAGGAAAAAGCCTGGTGCAATGGCGTTTACACGGATGCCCGGCGTGAATTTCTTGGCAACCTCCTGTGCCATGAATGCAGTGAAGTTGCTGATGCCAGCCTTGGCTGCGGCATAGCCCATGACGCGTGTCATTGGACGGAATGCCGCCATACTGCTGAAGTTGACGATGGCTCCCTTGCCAGCCTCGATCATTGGGCGCAGGAAGACCTGTGTGGGTATGACCGTGCCTGTTAGGTTGACGTTGAGCACCTTCTCGAACTCCTCAACCTTGACGTCGAAGATGGTGCCTGTAGGGCTGATGGTTGCGCCTGGCATGTTGCCGCCGGCAGCGTTGAGCAGGGCGTCGACACGACCGTAGAGGCGGAGTATCTCCTGGCAGTTCTGCTCGACAACAGTCTGGTTCATCACGTCGGTCTTCATGAAGACAACCGACCCCTTGCCCGATGCGTTCTTCTCAGTGTCGGCAAGTTCTGCCTCTATTTCTGCAACAATCTGTGCGCCGACATCTGCCTTACGTCCCAATAGCACTACATGCGCTCCGTTGAGGGCGAGGTACTTGCCTATCTCTCTGCCAAGTACGCCTGTGCCACCGGTAATGGCAACGACGTATTCTTCTATGTTAAAAAGATTCATATTAATTTTTTGTTTATAATTTATTTTAAGGAGTTGTTGGGAGTTAACAGGAGTTATCGGACAAATGCATTAGCCTTTCGAGAAAATTTCTATCGTCCGCAAACTCTTGTTAAATCCTATTAAACTTGAGCCTGCGAAAGTTGATGATTGACCGCTGCCATTACGCCTTCGACCTGTCCGAGAGCGAGCATACGTCCGTGGAAGGAGTAGCCTGCATTGTAGCCCATCTTCTCGTCGCCAAGCATTAGCGGGGCGTGGTCGACGCGCATTGGCAGTTCGGCGACGGTGGCGTCGGGATTGGCTGCGCGTCGTCTCTGCATCTCCTTCTCGAATATCTGCACCAGTTCTATGATGTGTGCCCTGCCGCCAAGGTGGCTTGCCTCCTTGAAGTCGCCGTTGGGGAAGACGTTGGTGGAGCGCAAGTGTACAAACCAGGTGCGGTCGGCATATTTGCGTGCCAGTGCCGGTACGTCGTTGTGTATGCCGGCACTGAGGCTTCCGGCACAGAAGGTCAGTCCGTTGTGCTTGTTGGGCACAGCGTTGAGGAACCACTCGATGTCCTTGTCGCAGCAAACGATGCGTGGCAGGCCGAGAATCTGCAGTGGTGGGTCGTCGGGGTGGACGCACATATTCATGTCCCACTCGTCGCAGACCGGCATTATAGCCTCGAGGAAGTACTTCATGTTCTGGCGCAACTGGTCGGGCGTGATGCCGTCGTAGAGGTGGAGCAGCGAGCGGAAGAGTTCGACAGGATGCTCGTCGTCCTCGGTAATGTTGCCGTTGACGAAGCCTTGTGTGCGGACAATGATGTTGTCTACAAGTCGGTGCTCGTCTGCCGGGGTCATTGTCTTCTTCATCTCGCTCACCTCGGCGAGTGTCTCGTCGGTGTAGTCGCTCTCGGCACCTTGGCGCTTGAGGATGTGAATGTCGAAGTATGCAAACTCGGCATGGTTGAAGTAGAGGCTGCTGGTGCCGTCGGGATTGGGGTTCTCGAGGTCGGTGCGTGCCCAGTCGAGCACGGGCATGAAGTTGTAACAGATGGTGTGTACGCCTGCTCTGCCCAAGTTGGCGAGGCTCTCCTTGTACTTCTCTATCAGTTCGTCGCGGTCGGGACCGCCATACTTGATGCTCTCGCTTACAGGCAGGCTCTCAACAACGCTCCATCTCAGTCCGTGACTCTCGATGTAGGTCTTCATCTTCATCACTTCGTCGTACGACCACACCTCGCCTCCCTTGATGTGGTGAAGGGCGGTGACGATGCCTTCAACGCCAATCTGGCGCAGCATGTCGAGTGTTATCTTGTCGTTCGGTCCGAACCATCTCCAGGTCTTTTCCATTTGTCTTTTATTTTCAACGTAAAATCTTCAACTAAAATATTTATACTCAATCTTAATCCTTTTTTTTGAGGGGACAATCAGAACTGGAAGTAGTTCTTGGCATTGTTGTAGCAGATGTCCTCGACCATCTGACCGATGAAGGGCAGTTCGCTTTCTGGCAGTTCGCCGCGCTCGATGTCCTTGCCAAGCATGTCGCAGAGCAGGCGGCGGAAGTACTCGTGGCGAGGATAGGAGAGGAAGGAGCGGCTGTCGGTGAGCATTCCGACAAAGCGGCTCAGCAAGCCCAGCATGGAGAGGGCATTGAGTTGCTCCTCGATGCCGTACTTCTGGTCGTTGAACCACCATCCGCTGCCGAACTGTATCTTGCCCTTGACGGGACCCTTCTGGAAGTTGCCTATCATGGTGCCAATCATGTAGAAGGCGTTGGGATTGATGGGGTAGAGGATGGTGCGTGGCAGCATGTCCTCCATCTCGAGACGGTCGAAGAAGCGTGCCATTGCCTCGGCACAGTTCCACTCGCCAATGCTGTCGAAACCGGTGTCTGGTCCGATGCTCTGCATCATTCGTGTGTTGGAATTGCGTATCACGCCGTAGTGGAACTGCTGGGTCCATCCGTCGCGTGCATCCATACGTGCCAGGTCGAGCAGGATGGCTGTCTTGAACTTCTTCATGTCGTCGAGGCTGACTGGCATGGCTGTCTCGCCCCTGGCTCCGGCTGCGAGCACCGTGCCGAAGATTCTCTCTATTTCAGAGTCGGTGTAGTCCTCGGCATAGAACTCGCTCAGGCCGTGGTCGCTAAGGCGGCAACCGAGAGTGGCAAAATAGTCGTGGCGCTTCTGCAAGGCGTCGACGAGACCCTTGTAGTCGCTGATGGATGTGTCGGCAGCCTTGGAGAGACGGCCGAGATAATCGGCATATGCCTTCGGGTTCTCTATTGCCATAGCCTTGTCGGGACGCCAAGTGGGTAGCATGCGTGCAGCACCGCCTTCAGCCTCGCTGGCATAGTGCAGATGGTGCTCGAGAGTGTCGGCAGGGTCGTCGGTGGTACATACCAGTTCGACGTTGTATCGGCGCATGAAGCCGCGTGCCGTGAAACCGGGCTGTTGCAGTTTCTCGTTGCACTCGTCGTAGATGGCGCGTGCCGTCTCGGGTTTCAGTATCTTGTCGATGCCGAAGGCGGTGCGCAGTTCGAGGTGGGTCCAGTGGTAGAGTGGGTTGCGCATGCAGTATGGCATCGTCTCAGCCCATTTCTCGAACTTCTCCCAGTCGCTGGCATTGCCGGTGATGTAGTGCTCGTCGATGCCGTTGCTGCGCAGTGCACGCCACTTGTAGTGGTCGCCGCCGAGCCACAGTTCGGTTATGCTCTTGAACCTGTAGTCGTCTGCCACCATCTTGGGGTCAAGGTGGCAGTGGTAGTCAATGATTGGCATCTTGGAGGCGTGCTCGTGATAAAGCCGCTCTGCCGTCTTGGTATTCAGCAGGAAGTCTTTGTCAAGGAAGGTTTTCATACGTTTCGGGTTACAGGGTTGTACTTGGGAACGAGGATTTTGAGTATGCACCATCCGAGGATGTAGGCAACGGCGCAATAGCAGAATATGATGAAGTAGCCTGCCGGCTTACCCTCGAAGCCGAGGAACTGCATACCGGTCTGGTCGGCATAGTCGAACAGGCGTCCGCTGACGTAGTTGATGGAGAAACTGCCTATTCCGGCTGCAAGTCCGCATATGCCGGTCATCGTTCCGATGCTGTTCTGGGGATAGAGGTCGCTGATGACGGAGTAGATGTTGGCACTCCACGACTGGTGGGCGGCTGCTGCCAGACCGATGAGGATGACGGGAAACCAGTAACTGTAGTTGCCGAGAGGCTGAGCAAAGATCACTATGAGGGGTATCACGGCAACGAAGAAGAGTGCCCTGAGACGCGACTCGTAGGCGTTCATGCCTGTCCGCTCCATAATTATTGTGGGCAGTTTGCCGCCGTAGATGCTGAGCATGGTGAGCAGGTAGAGCACGGCAATGAGTGTCATGGTGATGGGGTTGTCGCTCTCCAACTGGAAGACGTCCTTCAGGTATGCCGGTGTCCAGAACAGGAGAAACCACCAGACGCCGTCGGTGAAGAGGCGTGCAAGCAGGATTGCCCATGTCTGGGCGTGGCGGAAAATGGAGAGGCTGCTGACGATGATTCTTGCCGTTCTTGCGACGATGGAGTCTTGCTTCTGAGTATCCGTTCCGACTTCCTCTGCTCTGGCTGATTCCTCGACGTCCTCTGCTTTGCCGGTGTTTGCGAGCAGTTCGTCTTCTTGGTGGATGTAGTCAAGTTCAGCCTGGTTGACATACTTCGATGCCTCCGGCTTGTCGTATATCCACATCCAAAGAGCCATCCACACGAAGCCGAGCGCACCGATGATGACGAATGCCATCTCCCATCCTCCTCCCCATCCGATGTTCTTGAAATAGCGTGCCAGAGAGGGTATGCAGAATGGTGCGGCGCATGCTCCTACCGTGCTGCCTGCGTTGAAGATGCTGGTGGCAAATGCACGGTCGCGCTTGGGGAAGTATTCGGCTGTAGTCTTGATGGCGGCAGGGAAGTTACCGCTCTCGCCAATGGCAAGGACAACGCGCGAAGCCAGGAAGAACCACACGCTGACCGTGGCTATCATGGTGGCTGTGGTGCCGGTGGCGCTGATCATCTCCTCGGTGCTGCCAAGGTCGAGCCATCCCATTGTGGCTATGCCGCAAAGGGCGTGCATGCAGGCTCCGACCGACCACACGCCGATGGCGATGAGGTAGCCTCGCTTGGTTCCTATCCAGTCGATGAAGCGTCCTGCAACAAGATTGCCGGCTGCGTAGACGAGCGAGAAGATTGCGGCAATGTCACCGAAGTCGGTGTCCGACCAGTGGAAGTCGGGGGCGATGAAGTCTTTCCATGTCAACGACAGAACCTGCCGGTCCATGTAGTTGATCATTGTTGCCGCGAAGAGCATGGAACATATTGTCCAACGGAAGTTTGTTTTCTTGTTTTCCATAATTCTTTTATTTCTTTCCAACGGTAGAAAGAGTTGTTGACGGCTGGGAGGGGCAGATGCACCTCGTTCTCGTTGAGCAGGAACTGTGCCAGCACGTCGCCCTGCTTGTTCTGGTAGAAGATGATCTGCAGATTGGCTGCCATCGGACTGATGTTGTAGTCCTGCCAGACGAGGGGGAGGGTGTCCATGTCGGACGAGGACGGGCAACATTCGGTGACGCCCATTCGCGAGAGCAGGCGCAGGAGTGCCGTGTCGTGACCGAAACGAAGGGTGGCTCCGCCTCTGCCTTCATGTATTGCCTTGTCGGCGTCGCCGATGATGTGGTCGAGCAGGGAGTCGGCGCATCTTGCCGGAATATCTCCGCTGAGGGGCGAGTCGCCGTTTGCAAGGTACATTCCGCAGTTCTTGATGTTCCAAACCGAGTAGATTTCGTCGGCGGTCATGAAGGAGAGCAGTTCGGTGGGTCTGCCGCAGTCCTGCATGTCCTGTGCCAGCAGGTAGAACTGCTCCATCCAGTAGTACTGGCGCGTGACGGAGTCAGGCTGCTGGAAAAGTCTTGCGAAGAAGGCAGATGTGTGTTCGTGTTTTTGGCAGAATGCCTTGAATGCCTTGCAGGATGCCAGAGTCGTGTCTTTCAACAGTGTCTTCTGCTGGGGCATCGAGCACGTTATCATGTCCATGTTGCCTTCGCAAACGTCTCTTGTCAGGGTGAGTCGAGGGTTGAGTTCCTTGAGTCTTTCGCAAAATGCCATCATGCTCATCATGCAGCGGCGGCTGGTGCTGGCGTACACGTTGAGGGTGGTGGTGCTGCCGAAGAGTTGGGGGTGGAGGCGGAACATACGCTCGGCTATGCCTCTGTGCTGCTCCTCGCCGAGCGGGGTGAGGTCGCCACCTCTGCCTCGTGCCTGCTCGTAGCAGATGGCAAGGCGTCTCAGAACCTCCATGCCGGCAGGGGTGAGGGGATGGCTCTCGAAAAGTTCTATCAGGCTGATGTACCTTTCGTCGTCGGTGAGGAACCTTGAGCCGTGTCTGCCGTAATGGCTCAGAAACACTGGCTGGTAGCCTTTGGGGGCGGAGTGGCGCACGTTGCCGTTTGCCGACTTTCTGTGCTGTTTGTTGAGGGGGGACGGAGCGGGGTAGGCGCGATACACGCAACTGATGGTCTCGGGACTGCTGGCTGCCAACTGCCTCAGCGCCTCGAAGGTGGTCTTTATGCCTTGTGCCGACAGTCGGGAACTGCCTGCTCCCGCCAGGAACGGCATCGTCGATAATATAAGACAAAGAACTGTCCTCCGCATCATTTCATTCCGTTTATTTGTTGTTTATTTCATACTGCCCATGCCACCCTTTATGGCTTCATTGTTGTAGAAGACGCAACTTGCCTTCTCGACAAAGATGTGCTCGTTCTCGCCTGCCTTGACGAATCCCTCTCCGACGCATGGACGGCGGTCGTACCTTCCACCTTCGTATTCGGTGCATCGACGCAGAGTCAGGTCGATGTCCCTCATAAAGATGTTGTTGACCTTGTCGGGCGTGTCACCACCTATGAAGCAGCCGTTCTCGCTGATGCCTCGGATGTTGCTGAATGTGATGTGCGACACCTCGCCGCACCTGCCCTCCGTGGCACCTTTCGGGAATCGCCATCCGGCATCCTTGTGGTTGCCTATGGCTCTGGGATAACTCGTCACGTAAATCGGTTCGGACTTGCCCCACCACACGTCGCTGAAATAGTGGCAGTCGAGGACTATGTTCGAGAAGATGACGTCGGTCACCGTTCCCTCGTCGCGGTTCTGAATGCCCAGTCCGCGGTTGCTTGCCGTTATGACGCAGTTGTCTATAATCACGTTGGCTATGCTGTCCATGTTTTCGCTGCCAATCTTTATGGCACACGAACGACCAGTCATAACGCAGTTCGTAACCACTATGTCGCGGCACGAACCGTATTCCTCGTACTCGCGTCGGTTCTTCAGGCAGATGCAGTCGTCGCCGCTTTCGATGAAGCAGTTGGCTATGCGCACCTTCTTGCTGTGGTCAAGGTCGATGCCGTCGCCGTTGCGTATCTTGAGGTTGTTGATGAGCGAGATGCCTTCGATAAGGGCGTCGTAGCAGCCTACAAGATGCACGGTCCAGTAGGCGCCCTGCCTGATGGTCACGTCGCGTATTGACAGATGCTTTACGCCGATGAGGGTCAGCACGTGTGGACGAGGGTCGAACTTGGGGTCTGCCAGGGGCTTCAGTTCGTACGAGTCCTCGAGTTCCCTGCCCATAAAGGCAACGCCGTTGCCGTCTATCGTGCCGCGTCCGCTGATGGCGAGGTTCTCTATGTCCTTGCACCATATCCACATCATACCCTCGCCTCTGTTCTCCTTGAAGGCGCTCAGTTGGTAGATGCTCTCGTCAGGATTAGCCAAGAGCGTGGCTCCCACTTCAATGTGCATATCAATGTTGCTCTTCAGTTCAATAGGTCCCGACATGAAGGTGTGGCGGGTTGGGAAGAGAACCTGTCCGCCGCCAGCCTCGGTACATGCGTCTATTGCCTTCTGTATGGCTTTGGCGTCGTCGGTCTTGCCGTCTCCCTTGGCTCCGTAGTGCAGTACGTTGAACACGTCTGCCGTCGTTGTTGCAGGGCACAGAAGAAGTAGTGTGAGTAGTATGGCTGAATATAGTTTTTTCATCCTTGTTCTATCTGTTTTCAATGTTTTTTTTGTCTTTTACCACGTGTTTCATGAGCATTTTTTGTCTTTTACCACGTGTTTCATGAGCGATTTTTGCTGTTCATCACGTTGTTTCTCGCTCTATTACGTGCAAAATTACAAAAAAATATGTATGAAATTTAATTTTGGCTATTAACTTTTAACTCCCTAAAGGCTAAATTTTAGTTTTAGCATCTGTATTTTGTGTTTTCGTGTCGATCGGACGGACAGTTCTACATAACAGGCACTTGTTCATTGCTTGTCTCCTCCTGCTCCCTGACTGCCTGCTTCTTGCTTTGCTGCCTTCTGATTGGGGACGAATGGTATAAGGGGAGCGATTTCTTTATATTTTTTCTGGGCTGGGCTTTTGTGGATTTTCTGAGTGTGGTTTTTCTTCATCTTCTTGTGCTTGTCGGTCATCTGCAGTTCCAGCACTCCACCGTCGAGGATGTGTTTGTGGGTGATGAACGGTATGGAGTGTTTGCTGCCGTTCATTTTCATTTTGTAAATGTAGATGTTCTCGTTACTGTTGTTCTCAGCCTTGATGGTAAAGATATTTCCGTTGGAAAGGCGGATGCTGGCACGCTTGAAAAGCGGCGAGCCCAGGGCATAATCCGTCTTGCCGGGGCAGAAGGGGTAGAAGCCCATGGAAGAGAAGACGTACCATGCCGACATCTGCCCGGCATCGTCGTTACCCGACAATCCGCCAGGGGCGAAAGCGTATTCTCTTGACATTATGTTGCGAACAAGCAACTGTGTCTTCCACTCTTCGCCGATATAGTCGTAGGTGTAGGCTATCTGGTGGCAGGGTTCGTTGCCGTGCCAGTAGCGGTTCTCGTCGAAGAGCGAGTCTAAACGTAGGATGAGTTGTTTCTTGCCTCTCATGGCATTAGCCAGTCCGATGACGTCGTGAGGGGCGTAGAAGGTGTAGTGACACGGTGCTCCTTCAGTGATAAAGTCCTTGAAACGGACCTGGTTCGCCTCGTCGAGGAATTTGCCGTCGGCATATCTGCCTTGTGCGTAACCGGTCTTTCTGTTTATCACCTTCTTGTAGTTTGCCGCACGCTGGCAAAGTTTGTCGTAGTCGGTTTTCCTGTTCAGATATTTTGCAATCTGACTCAGCGCAAAGTCATCGTATGCATATTCCATAGTTCTGCTGACTTGCTCCTTCTTGTGGTACGCCTCCGGCACACTGTCTTCTAAAGGAATATAACCATATTTGAGGTAGGATTGCAAGGCGCGGCGCCCCTTACCGTTGGCATATTCCTCGTAGGTTGAAGGGCTTTCAAAGGCGTTCTTCCTGAGTCCTTCGTAAGCCTTTTCTATGTCAAAGTTCTTGATTCCCTTTTCAAGGGCGTCGGCAAAGACGGAATTGCAATGGTCGCCAATCATAGCGGCTGTGTAACTGTTCCAGCACGGGAAGATAGGCATCCAGCCTCCCTGCTCGTATTTAAGTACAAGCGACTGCATCATGTCTGAAACCTTCTCGGGCCACAGCAGACAGTAGAGGGGATGCAGGGCGCGGTAGGTGTCCCACATGCTGTAGTCGTCGTAGTAGATGCGGCCGTCAGCCATGGTCTCTATGGTTTTCCCGCCGCCGAACGACGGATATCTGCCGTCAACGTCGCTGAACTCGCGTGGCAGGAACAGGGTGTGGTACAGGCTGGTGTAGAACATCTCCTTGCCTTCGCCCTCCACCTCGACGCGCGAGAGGTGCTTCTCCCAGATGTCGGTACATTCCTTTCTTGTGCGCTCGAAGTCCCAATGCGGTATCTCGGCATCAAGATTCTTCTGGCATCCTTCCCAGTCGACAAATGATGTGGCAACCTTTACGCATAGGTCGTTGGTGCGCGACGTTCCGCTGCCGGGACGGCATTTGACGTATGCACCCATCAGTATCTGATCATGCTGCTTGGTTCTGCCTTCGAAGATGGTGTCGACATGGTATGTGCCATAAGACTCTATGACGGCATTGTCGGGTAATTGAACAATAAACCATCCGGCAAATCCGCAGGGCTCGCCCTTTCCCTGATATATCCTGTGAGCTGGGTTATACCCCCTTATCTGCTTCTTCTCGGGCAAAATCTCGATATAACCCTCTCCCTCGTCGCTGTTGGGGTTTATCACTATGCATGGGGCGCTGCCATCGGGGTAGGTGAATCGGAATATGGCTGAGTGAGACAAACCGGTCATCTCTGCCTTTATGCCGTACTCCTTTAGCAGGGTGCTGTAGTATGAGGGGGTGGCTGTCTCGTCGGTGTGGCTATACACAGACGAACGCTCGACAGGTGTCAGATATGTCTTGTTCGCACCATTCTTGTGGCTCTCACTGCCTATCCACGTTATTGGCATTATGGTGAATGAGCCGTAGTCCTGAGTGCACCCTCCAACTATCCAGTGGCTGGCACGGAACCCCTGTATTCTGGTGTCACTGTAATAATAAGGTGCACGGCATTTCTGCTCGGTGTCCTGGGTCTGTGGTGTCCAGAAATTGGTGCCGTTGGGAACGAGGACAGCAGGCAGCGTCTGACCCATCTCTTCGCTTCCTTTACCAAACATTCCAGCACTGTTGGTCGTGGATTGTGCCGTACCGACTCTTGTGTCAATGTATTTTATCAGACCTTGTCCTTCTGCAGCAATCATCATACATAAGGATGCCAGAAATATGCATATCCTTTTATTTCTCATTGTATTTTCAATTTTAAATCTTGATGAATATTTTGCTCTTGTAGAGAAGCCAGGCAGGTATTGTGACGAGCAGCACCATAAGCAGGGCGCACATCAGCGAGACAATCTGTGCATTGACTCCGCTGTCCATTCCGCAAGCCGTAATGGAATCCATCATAATGCTATAAAGACTATCTGTTATTCCGGCTGACTTGAGCATTGGTGACAGCATCTCGCTCCCCACATACAGAACTATGGCATTCATGCCAAACCATCGGAACGGAGTGCTCCAGCGTGTCCATTTCCTGGTGTCGACAACGTACAGGAGCAGGGAGAGAAGAAGCGATGCAAGTCCGCAAGTCAGTGTCACGTAACTAGGCGACCATATTCGCTTGTTGAGTGGCAGTGCTGCCGACATCATGATGCCGCATACAACCAGTACTGCACCGAAGAGGGTCAGCAGGCGGATTCTTCTGTCGATGGATATGGGAACGGTGACGATTTTGCCTGCTGCAACTCCTATCAGGACGTGGGCTATGGAAGGCAGTGTGCCGAGCAGACCTTCGGGGTCGATGGGGCTCTTATGGTAAAGATGGGCTTCGCCAAAGAGCGAGCGGTCGATGACGGCTGCTATGTTTGTCGGGTCTTCGGCATAGCCGTTGAAATGCAACAACAAGTAACTGTAGACCATGAGCGAACCGGCAGCGACATACCACTGAATCCTTGTGTTCCTTACCCACACCACTATCAGCGAGGCTATGCAATAGGAGAGTGCGATGCGCTGCAAGACGCCCCACACTCTTATCGTCGACAGTATGTTCTCCTTGCCGCCAATCCACATATCCCAGGCGTGGAGCAGTATGCCGATAACTATCAACTTTGCCGTCCTGACAACAATCTTTCGTGTGGCATCGTACTTTTGCTTCCGGTCTGTCGGCTGGCTGAAACGCCTGCCCAGTGACAGATGTATACTGACGCCCACCATGAAGAGGAAGAACGGAAAGACAAGGTCACAACACGTCAGTCCATTCCATTTGCTGTGAACAAGTTGGGCGAAATGGTCGTGACCCACACCATTGTTCACCAAAATCATCAAAGCAACGGTCATTCCGCGCATTATGTCGAGCGACTGCAAACGGGCATTCATGTAAGTTAAAAGTTAAAAGTTAAAAATTAAAATTTATCGAGTCATCGATTTTATCGTGATTTTGAGATATCGATTTTTCGTGATATTGAGACATCGAATTTTCGTGATATCGAGTCATCAATTCAACATAAACTAATTGTTGAGAACTCGGAGCACCTTATTTGCAAGTTGCACGATGTTGCCTTCCGGCTCAGCGCTGTATGTGGAATGGTCCTTTGTCCATGGCTCCTCCATTGCATACCAGTCAATGCCGGCTGCCGGGTTGCCGTCGGTCTTGGTACTTGAGTTGCCGATGGGGCACATAGGCAGTTTGCCGTCCAACTCGTCCTGCAAGATTCCGAAGAAGTGCTTCCAACGCTTGTAGTAGAAGTCTTTCAGGATGCCGTTCCACTCTTTGTGGGCATAGTCGCGAAGTTTGCCTGTGTCGGCGCAGTAGCGGTCTCCCCAGGTTGTTATCTGCACCCTTGCGTTCCATTCGTACTGGTCTTGTTCTGTGGGCGTTGTTCCCAGACTTCGGGCTTGCTCAATCCATCTGCCAACCCTGAACTCGCTTCTTGCTGCCAGCAGTTGGTCTTGCATGAGCAGAAGGTCAAGAAATCTCGTTGAGTGTTGCTTGAACCCTTTCGAGTCAAAGTTCTTAAAATCAGCGATGCATAGGTGATATGTGCTTCTTGCGTGGTCGGCAATGGCTTGTCGGCAAACATCGGTAAGGTCGTATTCAAAATTGTTCCAGGCTGTCTCGCTCAACTCTCCAGATAGGCGTGCCTTGCTCATCTGCTCGGCTACCGACGCCATACTCTCTGCTGCCTTGATTGTAGACTCAGCATTGTAGTAGGGAACCATCTTGCTCCAACTTGATGCCTGATAACTGTTGAGGGACGGTCTGCTGCAGAAGATGCTCTCGCTTGGTCCCTGCTGGTTGTTGCCCATCGGACAGTTGTAGATGCCGTGGATGAGGTGGTTCCAGCACTCGGCAATAGCAATGTTCAGCGGCGAATCGCCCTTCAGTCCGTATCTTGCCTTGATGTATTCCTTTATCCATTCCTCCTTCTTGGGTGTCGTGTTTCGCCATGGCAATTCGCACATCAACTCGTACATTACTGGGTTCGTCTCGCTGCCTTCCATGGTCAGTCCGATGCCTTTCAACTTGCTTGAATATTGGCGCAAGGCAGTGGTGTAGTTGTCAAGCAACTGGTCCATGCGTCCGTGCATGCCTATGTTTGCCCCGAAGTTTTCCAGAAGGCAGAACATCCAGGCGTGACCTCTGTAACCCTTCTCGCGATACCAAACGCTGTTGGGGTCGCCATATTGAGGACGGCACTCGCTGAACAGATCCAGTACGATTACGTCCTCAATGGGAAGCGCGTCGAGCATCTCGTCGCGAGGATTCTCGCTCCATCCCTGCAACACCCATTTGGCATCCTTGTTGCCGTATGTCTTCATTGCCTTCATTATTTCCTTGCCGGCCTTGCCTATATTAAGGTCTGATGGCAGATGTTTGGCTTCGTGAAACGGGTCTATCGAGTAGTATTCAGCCTTTCCGTATAACTTCTCAGTCTCTTCGTAGAACAAGCGTGCATACTCGTCAAACTTGGGGTCGCCAGGAAAGATGACGCCTGGTCGTGTGAAACCGTTCCACAACTGTAACGAACTCTGCGCTGATTCTTCGCTTGACAGGGATGTGGTTTCTGAGGCTCCGCGCTCGGCATCCGTTTTCTTGCTCTGTGACGTGAAACTGGGACACATACCACTGTATCCCGGCAGTACAGGCTTCATTCCATATTCGTGCATACGCTTCAAGATACGCTTTTGCAAGGTTTCCTGCTGTGCATACCATGATGCAGGCAATGGACCTCCCCATCCTTCGAGGTTGTTCATCTCCCACCACGCCAGAAAGGCTGGTCCGGCAATGAAACGCCCTATCTCTTCTTCTGAATATCCCAGTCGCAAAAGCGTGTTTCGCCACACACATTCGTGACCAACGGCACAGAGAGGCATATTTATGCCGTGAAGGGCCATCCAGTCTATCTCCGTCTGCCAGCGCTCCCAGTCCCAGAAAGCCATCGAGTAACTGAATGTGCAATAGTTGAAATCATAGCGGAGAGTGAGATTCGTCTCGTGCCTTTCCTTCTTTTCTACTCTCGGCAGTACTTGGGGGAGTCGGGCTGTCATGCAGTTCCAGGTCAACTGTACCCCGCAATAGTATTTCAGGTACCAGTTCAGTCCAACCGCCGCGTTGACGTAGTTGTTGGCTCTCACAACAGGTCTGGTGCCTTTCTGGTCCAACTCGAAATAGTCCGCACAACTTGTGGAGGCAGACTCGCTGTGCTTTATCTCGAACACTATCTTCCTGCTCGCTCCTTTGTCGATACGCTCCAAAAGTCCGGTCAATGGATGGGCAACTACCGACTGTATCGCTATCATTGTCACGAACAGAGTCGTCGCAACTCTTCTTGCAGAGAATACTGCTCTTCTTGCAGACGAAACAGCAAGCCTTACACTCGTACTAAGTTTTTGTTTTATATTCATTTGTTTGTTGTTTTCGTGTTTCCCAATGTGTGATGACATGGTTTTACTCTGCGATTATTCTCGTTTCCCAGTCTATCTCAACCGGATTGTTCTGCATCTTCAAAATGAGTGGTAGCCTTTCGTCTTGCATTATCCACATCTCAGCCCCCTCATATATGTCCCGGGCATGTATAGTTTTCCCGTCATCATCCATTACCACCCATTTTGTTCCACTATATTTGCACGTCCCCTTTTTCAACAGATCTCTGAGGGCTTTTTGCGAGATGCATCCATATGTCTCGCCTTTGCATAGCGCAATGTGCTGTCCGTCGATGGGTTGTACGTAATTGATGGATTTCGCATTTTTCCTTGCTTTCGGAGATATTGAGTAACTGCCGTGCCACAATCTCAGATTCCTTTCTATTGTCCAGTCGAAACGTAGTGAGTCATCCACTTCGATGATGCAGATGTTGAAGCGTCGCGTCTGTCCGTGAAGTGAGTATTTTGTCTCCACTTTTGCCAACACTTCACCATTCTGATTTTCTTCAGTTGTTATCTTGCTGGTTGTCTTGTCACGTCTTGTCACATTGTTATCTTTATTGTGACGTGTTTTCTCATTGTAATCTTTCTTGTGGCGTGTTGTCACATTGTTGTTGGTCTCTGTGTGGCAAGCCTTGGTGTTACCGGCAATTGACAGGATAGGTTCGAGTTCCAACCATTCGGTGGTTCCAGCCAATGGGTACTTTCCAAGGAGATGGCATGCCAGCCACGAACTCATGGCTCCTCCATCGTCGTTGCCAGGTAGGCCGTCGGGCTGGTCGCTGAAGTGTGTTTCGATGATGTCCCTGACTCTTGCAATGCTTTTCTCTGGTTTGCCGATGAAGTGATAAAGGCAGGGAGTAAGGAAGGATGGTTCGTTGGCGACGTTGTAGTAGCCGTGCGCGAAAAAAGTGTCAAGGCGTGCCTCGAATATCTCTTTTCCTCCGCAAGCCTCAATCAGTCCGGGTATGTCGTGGGGGATGGCAAACGAGTACTCCCAACTGCTTGCCTCGTACATGAAACAATCCCACCACTTGCAGTACCACGGACCTTCATACGATACGTCGGGCGTGTATGCGAAGTCAAGGCGTTGTCTGCTGCTGTGGCCGAAGGGCAGGCGGTCTATCCATCTGCCACAGTCGTCCTTTGGCATTATGAAACCTCTGAATCCGTCGTGCTCGTAATCGCTTCGCCAGAGGTTCTTCCATCTCTGGCTCTGTTCGGTGTATCTGCTTGCAATGGCTTTGAGAGAATCGACGCGATGCATGTCTGTAGCATTGCCGTCTGTCAAGCCTCTGTTTATTTCCTTCTCTGCCAGTTGCTTGGCAACCTGTGCGATAGCCCAGTCGCAGAATGCATATTCCACGGTACGGTTGCCGGCACGTGCTATCCTGGTGTAGGAAGTGTACTGGTGTTCTCTGTCTTTGTTGTCCTTGGTAAAAACGTCACCCGATCCCACTAAAGATTTTTCCCTGGCTCCTGAGAAAGATATGTATGGAATATACCCAAGACTGTTATATTCCGCCAGCCCTCCTCTGCCTTCCGCTTCATCGTCAACAGGAGGGACGGTGGCGTCTTTCAACATTGCCTCGAGAGCAAGGTCGCCATCTATGTTTAGTCCGCGTGCCAGAGCGTCGCAAAGCACTATCTCAGCGTTGCTTCCGCCCTGGGTCCTGCCATTCGAGTTGCCGCTTCTTGCATCGGGCAGATACCCGTCACTTTGGTAGATGTCGAGCAACGACTGTGCCATCCCTGTCGCTCTCTCGGGGGCAAGGAGGCTTAGTAATGGGGTGGATGTTCTGTATGTGTCCCAGATGGCATAGTAATCATCATAGATGGTCTTTCCTGCCTCTGTTCTTTCGGTTGGCATCAGGCAAGTGTGGTAGAGGGCTGTGTAGTACATCCGCTTTACTTGTTCTGTGGCATCGGACTGTATGGGCAGCCTGCCGAGCAGATTCTCCCATTCTGATATGCACTTTCCGTATAGTGCTTCAAGATTCCAGTCGGGGATGTCTTCTTCGCAGTTTTTGCGTGCCTGTTCTTCGCTTACGAAAGAGATGCCTATCTTGGCAAGCATCACGCCCTCCTCGTCCTTGTTCGTGCACAGATAGAAAAAGACGGTGTATGGCTTGCCGTTGTTCCATCCGCCGCTGACGGTCTGGAATCCCGTTGTTTCAGTTTCTGAGATGCGGCTCATTCCCGCATCTTCAAACTGCTGTGCCTCCCTTGCTTTGGGTACAGGGTTTCTGCCAAGGAAGTGCGTCAGGTCGATATGAAAGTTTCTGGCTGAGTCTTTTGGAAAAGTAAACCTGTACAGGCTTGCTCTGCGGCTTGACACGATTTCTGTCTTTATGTTCGATTCCTCAAAGCATGTTTCGTAGAACCCCAATTTTATCTTCTCGTATTTCCTGTGCTGGGGACGAGGCGACGACGAATAGGGAAGGATGAGTATGTTGCCGTATTTCGGGCCGCCACCGGTTCCGCTGACGTGTGTCTGGCTGAAACCGCTTACTGCGGCTGGCATTTTCGCCCATCCCGCATTGTTGGAGGTTCCGCAGTCGGGCGACGGCTTTATCATACCGAAGGGCATGCACGGGCCAATGTATACTCTCCCCAATCCTTCGCTGCCTATGCGCGGGTCTACATAGTCTGTCACGCTTTGTGCAATGGCTGGTCTGCAGAACATTGGTAGGCAAAGCAGAATCAGAAACAATCTCTGCCGACAGGCTGAGAGAGTATCGTTTTTGGTGTTCAAGATGTGCGTGTACAATTATTCGTTCGTTTGTGTGTCGTTCGTTTGTGTGTCTGCGTGAAGGCGATGGATGATGTGTGTACTCATAATCTCGATGGCTTGCTTGTTCTTGCCGCCCTGGGGGATGATGAGGTCTGCAAATCTCTTTGTAGGCTCGATAAACTCTTCGTGCATAGGCTTCAGAACCTCAAGATATCGGTCTATGACCATCTGTGTGGTGCGTCCGCGCTCTATGGTGTCGCGCTTGATGACGCGTATCAAACGCTCGTCAGAATCAGCGTCAACAAATATCTTCAGGTCCATCAACTTGCGCAGTTCCTCGTTCCACAGAGCCATAATTCCTTCGATGATGATAACCTCGCAGGGCTCGACGTGGATAGTCTCCTTTTGTCTGTTGCATTCCAGATAACTGTAGGTGGGCTGCTCTATAGCCTCTCCGTTGCGCAGTTTCTGAATGTGCTCGGTCAGCAACTTCCAGTCGAAGGCATTTGGATGGTCGAAGTTTATTTTGTGACGCTCTTCCATCGTGAGCGGAGTAGTGTCGTTGTAATATGAGTCCTGAGGAATGAGAGATACTCGGTTGTGAGGGAGACTCTCGAAAATTTTTCTTACTACGGTTGTTTTGCCCGAACCTGTTCCGCCTGCTATGCCTATGATGTACATTTTTGCAAATAATGTTTTTATGGTTTATGGTATATGATAAGTGCAAAGTTAGCAATTTACTTTCAATTTAAAATATATATGGTGTAACAATCAGTTGTTTTGAAAGTTTATTTGCCATAAATAGGGCTAAAGTTTTGTGTTTCTTTACTTTTTTTATAAATTTGTATTCGATTATAGTGAAAGGTATATCCAACATTTTAGTTTTAACCGTAATAAAAGGTAGAAAGAATTATGTTAAGAATTGCAGTTCAGTCGAAAGGCAGGCTTTTCGAGGACACCATGGCTTTGTTGGCGGAGGCTGGCATTAAGGTAAGCAGCTCAAAGCGCACATTGCTGGTTCAGAGTTCTAATTTCCCTATCGAAGTGCTTTACCTTCGCGATGATGACATACCTCAGAGTGTTGCAACGGGTGTTGCAGACCTTGGTATCGTTGGAGAGAACGAGTTCGAGGAGCGCGGCTATGAAGCAGATGTAGTCCGCCGCTTGGGTTTCAGCAAGTGCCGTTTGTCACTGGCAATACCCAAAGCAGAGCATTACGAAGGCCTGGAGTGGTTTAATGGCAAGAAGATTGCCACAAGTTATCCTGCTATTCTTCAGCATTTTCTTGACGAGAAGGGCATTACTGCAGAAATACATGTCATTACCGGTTCGGTTGAGATTAGTCCGGGTATTGGACTGAGTGATGCCATTTTCGATATTGTAGGTTCGGGCAGTACACTTGTCAGCAACAATCTTCGCGAGGTTGAGGTGGTAATGAAGAGCGAGGCGTTGCTTATCGGCGACCCAAAGATGACCGATGACAAGCGTGAGATTCTCAACGAACTTTTGTTCCGTATTGAGGCTGTCAAGGCTGCCGAGGACAAGAAGTATGTGTTGATGAACGTGCCTTCTGACAAACTGGACGAGATAATTTCAGTACTGCCAGGTGCTAAGAGTCCAACTGTAATGCCACTTGCCACAAAGGGATGGAACAGTGTTCACACAGTTATCGACGAGAAGAGTTTCTGGGAGATTATCTCTAAACTGAAGGAACTCGGAGCACAGGGCATCCTTGTTATTCCAATTGAAAAGATGATACTTTGATGAATATATTCAGATATCCAAAAGAAGAGGAGTGGCCAGAACTGCTGCGTCGCCCGGCAAAGGAGGCTTCGCAACTGAATGCCGTCGTTGAAGGTGTGCTGAATGACATCCGTCAGCGTGGCGATGAGGCTGTGCGCGAATACGAAGAGCGTTTTGACCATGTCTGCCTTTCTGACTTGCAGGTAAGCGACGAGGAGATGCAGAAGGCAGAGAGTCTTGTCGGTGAGGAACTGCGACAAGCCATAGTGCATGCTCACAAAAACATAGAAGCATTCCATGCATCGCAGAAGTTCGAAGGGGAGAGGGTTGAGGTTGAACCTGGGGTGTGCTGCTGGCAGAAGAGTATCGCCATTGAAAAGGTGGGACTTTACATTCCAGGCGGTACCGCACCATTGTTCAGTACCGTGCTGATGCTTGCAACGCCTGCCAGGATAGCAGGATGCAAGGAAATCGTGCTTTGCACCCCTCCGAGCAAGGATGGTGGAGTCAATCCTGCCATTCTTGTTGCTGCCAAGGTGGCAGGAGTAAGCAAAATCTACAAGATAGGTGGAGTTCAGGCTATTGGTGCCATGGCATACGGAACAGAGACAGTTCCCAAAGTGTATAAGATATTCGGTCCGGGTAATCAGTACGTGATGTGTGCAAAACAGCACGTTTCGCTGCATGACGTTGCTATTGACATGCCTGCAGGACCGAGCGAGGTGGCTGTGTTGGCAGACGAAAGCAGCAATGCCTCGTTTGTTGCAGCAGACCTTCTTTCTCAGGCCGAACACGGAGTGGACAGTCAGGTACTGCTCTTTACCACCAGCGAGAAGTTTATCAGTTGGGTGGAGGAGGAACTGGATGCACAGTTGGCCGAGTTGCCGCGAATGGAAATTGCAGAGCAGGCACTCAAGCACAGCAAGATTATTCTTCTTAAGGATGATGAACAGATGATGGAGATGGTAAATGCCTATGCTCCGGAACACCTCATCATAGAGACCTCCAACTATATGGAACTGGCTGAGCGCGTGGTGAATGCAGGAAGCGTGTTCCTTGGCAATATGACACCGGAAAGTGCCGGCGATTATGCAAGTGGTACGAACCATACACTTCCAACCAGTGGATATGCTGTGGCTTACAATGGCGTTAATCTCGACAGTTATCAGCGAAAGGTCACTTTCCAGCACATCACGCCTGATGGAGTTAGGGGAATTGGAAATACCGTTGTCTGTATGGCAGAGAATGAATACCTTGAGGCGCATGCAAATGCCATGAGATTGAGGCTTAAGTCGCTGTGATTTCATTATTAAATATTGATTATAATCACGATATGAATATTGATTTGTCGAAACTTGTTCGCCCCAACATATTACGATTGGCACCATACAGTTGTGCAAGAGACGAGTTTAAGGGACGCCCGGCTCACGTCTTTCTTGATGCTAACGAGAGTCCCTACAACAGCCCTTTCAACCGATACCCTGACCCTCTTCAAGAGACCGTGAAGGCAAGGCTAAGCGACATTAAGGGTGTGCCTGCTGAGAATATTTTTCTCGGCAATGGAAGCGACGAGGCAATAGACCTTGTCTATCGTATTTTCTGCAATCCGGGAGTTGATAATGTTGTTGCCATAGAGCCTACTTATGGCATGTATGGCGTTTGTGCCGATATCAATGATGTGGAGTACAGACGTGTCGTGTTGGATGAAGGTTTCCAGTTGAACGCAGACAAACTTCTTACTGCGTGCGATGACAAGACAAAGGTCATCTGGATATGCTCGCCTAACAATCCTACCGGCAATTCTATGGACCGTGGCGAGATAGAGAAGGTGCTTGACCGCTTTGACGGTATTGTGGTGTTGGATGAGGCTTATGGTGACTTTGCATCACAGCGTCCGTTCAGGGTGGATATCAGCAAGTGGCAGAATATCATTGTGCTCAACACCTTCAGCAAGGCGTGGGGATGCGCTGCCATCAGACTTGGTATGGCTTTTGCCTCAACCGACATTATCGGTTTGATGAATAAGGTTAAATACCCATACAATGTGAATGAACTGACTCAGCAGAAGGCAATCGACATTATGAGCGACCTTGGACGTGTTAACAAGTGGCTTGCTGCGGTTAAGAGTGAAAGAGACCACATGCTGCCTGCATTTCAGGATCTGCCGATATGCGAGAAGGTCTATCCAACTGACTCCAACTTCTTCCTTGCCAAGGTGAAGAATGCAACAGAGATTTACAATTACCTTATTGATCGTGGAGTGGTGGTGCGCAATCGTACTAAAGTTACGCTTTGCAATAACTGTCTCCGAATAACAATCGGAACTCCTCAAGAGAACAACGAACTGCTGGCATGCTTGCGTCAGTTATAGAGAATATAGAGATGTTAAAGAAGGCATTATTCATAGATAGAGACGGAACAATACTTGTTGAACCGGCAGACGAACAGATTGACTCGTTCGAGAAATTCCAGTTCCTGCCAGGTGCCATCAGTGCTCTGAAATTTATACGACAGCATACTGACTACGAACTGGTTATGGTAAGCAATCAGGATGGGCTTGGTACAGATTCATATCCGGAAAGGGATTTCTGGCCTACGCACAATCTGATGCTCGACATTCTGAAAGGCGAGGGCGTTGTCTTTGATGCAATTCATATAGACAGAAGTTTTCTGGAGGACAATCTGCCAACACGAAAGCCTGGGACTGCCATGCTTACAGCATATATGGATGGTTCCTATGACATGTCGCAGTGTTACGTCATTGGCGACCGTGTGACAGATGCTTTGCTGGCAGACAATCTTGGATGCAAGGCTTTGCTACTGACCGACGGAAGCGAACCTTCTGAAGGCAGAAACGGTGGTACCTGGGAGAAGATTAAGGAGATTGTTTTTGCTGGCGAACGTGTGGCTGAGGTTATGCGTACTACGAAGGAGACTGACATCAGCATTTCTGTCAATCTCGACGGATATGGCAGAAGCAACATACATACAGGCTTGGGATTCTTCGACCATATGCTCGAACAGATAGCCAAGCATGGGCAGATAGACCTTGACATTAAGTGTAATGGCGATCTTGACGTGGATGAGCATCACACCATCGAGGACACTGCACTTGCATTGGGCGAGTGTCTGCTCAAGGCGCTTGGCGACAAGCGAGGCATCGAAAGATACGGATATTGCCTGCCTATGGATGACTGTCTGTGCCAGGTGGCTCTTGATTTCGGAGGCAGACCATGGCTTGTATGGGATGTGGAATTTCATAGAGAAAAGGTTGGCGAGATGCCTACTGAGATGTTTCTGCATTTCTTCAAGAGTCTGAGCGACGCTTCAAAGATGAATCTCAACATAAAGGCTGAGGGACAGAACGAACATCATAAGATAGAAGGTATCTTCAAGGCTCTGGCACGTTCCATCCGTATGGCTGTTCGTCGTGACGTGGAACATTTTACATTGCCATCGAGCAAAGGTACATTGTAGGGAATACATTATATATATATAAGAGTTGACACAGTATCCATCTATATTACTCAGCAGGGCAGTCGACGAATTCAGCAAACTGCCTGGTATCGGGCCGAAAACGGCTCTAAGGCTCGTACTGCACATACTTAGACAGGAAAATGAACAGGTACAGGGTTTTGCCGATGCCATCAGTCAGTTGCGACGTGAGGTAAAATACTGTCATGTGTGTCATAACATAAGTGACTCTGATACTTGTTCCATATGCGCCAACCCTAAGCGCGATGCCAGCGTGATATGTGTTGTCGAGAACATACAGGACGTCATGGCTGTCGAGAATACTCAGTCGTTCAGGGGGTTGTATCATGTGCTGGGTGGCGTAATCTCACCAATGGATGGCATCGGTCCGAGTGACTTGCAGATAGCGTCGCTTGTAGAGCGTGTGCGTGAAGGTGGTGTAAGTGAGGTTATCCTGGCTCTCTCGCCAACTATGGAGGGTGACACGACAAACTTCTACATCTTCCGAAAACTCGCAGAATTTGACATTAATATTAGTGTTATTGCAAGGGGTATTGCACAGAATGATGAATTGCAATATACCGACGAGGTGACTCTCGGACGCAGTATTATCAACAGAACTCCTTTCAAGCAGTAATGTGGTGACTGTAAGTGATTGTAATTGAACCTTAACTTGCAATACGATTCTTTATTGACCAACAAACAATTCGTATTATTAAAATCTAATTAGTAACGTGAACAGAACAGACATAATATTGAGTGTTTCGATGATATTCACCATCGTCACAGCACTGGTTCTTTACTTCGCTTTGTCACAACTTGGCATGGATGTCAATCAGATTTCTGAGAATGGAACCTATACAGATAACGTGCTCTATGTGTTAGAGGTTATCCTGGATTTAATGACCATCGTTTTTTGTTATTTAGCACCTAAACTGATGACTTTTGACTTTGTAAAGAAAAGCATCCGGGAAAATGAAGATAACTATCTGAAGTGGGCAGTGTTGCGTTGGTCTATGCTTAATCTTGTGGTTATACTTCCTATAATTTTTCATTTTATATTTGGTTGCCCGTCTGTTATTTGGTGTAGTTTGGTGGGTGTAATAATGATGATCTTCATCTGGCCAAGTAGAGGTAGAAGAGAGAGTGAGATAGCCATGTGTAAGGAGTAATTCCCACACTTATTTTGAATGTGAAGAGTATGAAACTATCAGTCATCATAGTAAATTACAATGTAAAACACTACCTGTATCAGTGTTTGAATTCTCTTAAGGTTGCCATACGCAATCTTGATGCTGATATATGGGTTGTTGACAATAATTCATCCGATGGCTCTTTGGACTTTCTTATGCCACTCTTTCCTGATGTCCATTTCATTTGTAATGATGCAAATGTGGGGTTCTCGGTTGCTAACAACCAGGCTATACGACAGTCTGAAAGCGACTATGTTCTCCTGCTTAATCCAGACACCATCGCTACAACATCTGCCATAGAAGACAGTGTGAAATGGCTTGATGAACACGACGATGCAGGATGTGTAGGTGTCGCGCTGTACAATTCGTGTGGCAGGTTTGCTCCAGAATCAAGACGTGGTGTCCCAACTCCGTTAGTGTCGTTCTGCAAGATGAGTGGTCTTGCAAAGTTGTTCCCCAAACACAGAATTATTGGCAGATACTATATGCAGTACCTTGACCGCAACAAACCTGCACAGATTGAGATTCTGAGTGGGGCTTATATGATGTTGCGACGAAAGGCTATGGATGAGGTTGGCTTGCTCGATGAGACGTTCTTTATGTATGGCGAGGATATAGACCTGTCATACAGACTCTTGAAGGGAGGATGGAAGAATTATTTTATTCCTCAACCCATTATCCATTACAAGGGTGAGAGCGAACACCCCAGCACCTTTCGATATGTCAATGTCTTCCATAAGGCTATGATTGTTTTCTATGACAAGCATTTCAAAGGCAAGTATTTCCTGTCGAGTATGCTCATACGTATGGCTGTTATTGGCAAGGCATTTGCGACTCTGATGTTGCATCTCATATCAAAGTTCAGAACCAATAATTTTGTTCCCGAATACGTTGAGTTCGACATAACCGAGACTACATACGATGATATTGTAAAACAATTGATTGAGGTGAATAATACTGATGCGCAAAAGTATCTGGCAATCAAGTATCCTTTGATAGGAACGCTTCTGCCATAGTCCGGGACGCGTTAGAAATATGATTTTGTATCTTGAACCAATAAAGTAGATATAATATACAGATGTTGTTAAGAGCATTGGAACCGGAAGACCTTGAATGTCTCTACGAGTTGGAGAATGACGAGGAGACGTGGGCATACGCTGACACCTCAGCACCTTATAGTCGTTATACCTTGAATCAATTCATTGGTTTAAATACAAATGATTTCTTTGCGGACAGACAGTTGCGCCTTGTTGCTCAAGAAGGGGATGATGTGGTTGGCTTGGTCGACATATTTGCCTTCAATCCAAAACACCAGCGTGCTGAAGTTGGAATTATCCTGCTTAGGAAGTTCCGCAATCGTGGGTTGGGTAGCAAGATGCTCGATGCTCTTAATCTATATGTTTCTCGTCATATACATCTGCATCAACTTATTGCTTATGTGGCAACAGAAAACCAATCCGCTAAGAAAGCATTTCAAAATTCTGGTTATCAGCATACGGCAATCCTCAAAGATTGGATATGTGTAGGTGATGGCACGTTTTACGATGCAGATGTCTACCAGAAATCTTTCTGATATTCTATTTGATAAATGTACATTAACAAGTTTAAACTTTACCTTGTCAGTTTCAAGTAGTTTCCATCATAGTTCTATAATATTTCTATAATCTTTCAATAGTAGTTCCATAAAGATTCAATGATATTTCAATAATAATTTAATAATAATCAATAAACACAAGAGTGCTTGTTAACCTCTAAAAAAAACAAGAAAGATGAAATCAACAAAAATCGACGATGCCGCTTTGGTCGTATTCAGCGGTGGTCAGGACAGTACAACTTGTCTGTTCTGGGCAAAGGCACACTTCAAGACTGTTCGTGCCATAAGTTTCTTCTACGGACAGAAACATTCGCTCGAGGTAGAATTGGCAGAGAAGATTGCCAAGGATGCAGGAGTGGAGTGGGAGATGATGGATGTCTCTTTTATAAGCAAACTGAGTACCGGATGCTCACTAACCGACACTTCGCTTGAGATTGAGAAGGAGAAGAATCCAGAAGACACCTTTCCATCTACATTCGTTCCAGGACGTAACCTTTTCTTCTTGAGCATTGCTGCTGTAAAAGCACGCGAATATGGAATCCGTCATCTTGTTACAGGTGTAAGCCAGACGGATTTCAGTGGGTATCCTGACTGTCGCGACTCATTTATCAAGAGTCTCAACGTGACTCTAAACCTTGCAATGGACGAACAGTTTGTTCTGCATACCCCTCTAATGTGGATTGATAAGGCGCAGACTTGGGCTTTGGCAGATGAATTGGGAGTGCTTGACCTTGTTCGTAACAGTACCTTGACATGCTATAACGGTGTTGTAGGTGATGGATGCGGGCATTGTCCAGCATGTAAACTTCGTAGAGAAGGACTCGATAAGTATCTGAGTTCGAAACAAGGAGATTAAGAAATTAAGAGACCATAAGGTCAATAGATCAAGAATTTATAATAATATGGCAGAAAATAGAGAGAATGAGGGATTGCAAGCCCTCGGAAAGAAAACAGAATACCGTCAGGACTATGCTCCGGAAGTGCTCGAGTGTTTTATGAACAAACATCCGGAAAATGATTATTGGGTACGTTTCAACTGCCCTGAGTTTACCAGTCTTTGCCCAATTACTGGTCAGCCCGACTTTGCAGAGATACGCATATCATACCTTCCTGACCAGCGAATGGTTGAGAGCAAGAGTCTCAAACTTTACCTTTTCAGTTTCCGCAATCATGGCGACTTCCACGAGGATTGTGTTAATAAGATTATGAAAGACCTTATCAAACTCATGGACCCCAAGTATATTGAGGTAACAGGTATCTTCACTCCAAGAGGTGGTATAAGCATTTATCCTTATGCTAACTATGGTCGTCCTGGCACGAAGTACGAGAAGATGGCAGAAGAACGTCTGCTCCGACACGAATAACTCTTTTATCGTAATCCTATAAACCAGACGGCACGGAAACATTGTCTTTTTCCGTGCCGTCTTCTATGTGGTATACAGTATATCGACTTTTTCAGTTTCGTCTACAGTTGTTTATTTCTTGTATAATTTCGTGCTACGTTTGTGCCCTTCTACATTCCATGTCACAATGTATACTCCGTCAGGAAGTGATGCTGTGCTGATTGCCTTTGTCGTGGAGCCGGTTCCGACGAGTTTGCCGTTTGTGTCGTAGAGACTGATTGTTCCGTCTACATTCTGTCCTTTTGGTTGTTGTATGACAATCATCTGTGCGTCTGAACGATAAACAACCCTGTAATCATTCTCGCTAAGGTCTGCAACATAGTCGGTTGGACCATCATCATCGGGCTCTGGGTCGTCTGGTGCTATTCCGAAGATACTGTCCATAAAGTCAGCACGTATTTCAATATAATCTTTCAGATAGTCTACTCCTTCCTGGTAGGTGGAGAATAGCACGAGTTCATTGTAATACCTGGTGTAAAGACTATATTTGTTGTAGTTCAACTGCTGTGTCTGGTCTATGACTGTTGCCATACTGTCTATGTATGCATTGGTGTTCTCCACAATTCCATGCTTGCGAGCCTGTTGCCATTTCTTGCTAATAAGATTCACGAACCATGGGTCTTTCCACATCTGTTCTATCCATGGTTTTATGACATTTGTACCATATCCGGCATTTACCATAAGTTTATCTGCAACCGAACCTGTTCTGCTGCAATTGTCAAAAGCAATGTCATAGTCCCACATGGGACCGAAGTAGAGTAGTGGATCGTCAGCATCCTTGTACAAATATACACTATACAGACCATCAACATTGCCAGTAAATTCCGTTCCAATATACCAACTTGCCAGTGTCAATGAGTCAACCATTGGACGGTATCCTTTTTCTGCATCTGTAAAATCTTTGCAGAACAGGGCATTCTCTATATCTTGTATATAGCTGCGTATGTATGTTTTCTGTGTTCTGTTTATTATGTCGCTGTCTGGGGACTTTACCATAATTGGTACATTATGGTTTGTCATAAATTTGTATTCTTCATCGTAGAAACCGTCAGCCTCGAGCAAGTAACCACCTGTTATGTTGCTTGTGTCTGTGGCTGCCTCTTCCTGCTCCACTATGTCTACTCTCTTTTTCTTAATGTCAACGTGGTCGGTAATCTGGTATGTGCCCAGGTATTTGTCGTTTATAACTAAATCTACGAAGCGTGACCCAGGGCAGAATGGCATGCCAAGTTGTTCCCCAATATATGCGGCAACACTGTTTCGCAGCATGGTCTTGTCTGCATGATTGGCCATAAGTACCCAACTCTTTGCTTTGGCATGTCCCTTGCCAAGGAATTTTTCTTTTGAGTTGAATTTCAGTCTGTATGGTTTCTTTGCAAGTCCCCATGTTGAGTTTCCTCTACCTCGGATTTGCAATGAGTCGTACATCGTGGTATCGTTGGCAGTAACTTCGTACATTGTAGCATACTTATATATTGTCTTGCTCGTTATGCTATTGCCATCCACAGTGTTTATGTATAGGGTAGGAACATCGCTGAGTTGCTTCAGTTCGGTTGGCTCTTTAGCTGGCAGCGGCTCATCTTCAATGGTAGCTTGAGTGGGGAATTCGTATTTGTCGGTCTTTGTGCTACCTAAATAATAGAGTTCAAAGTTGTCCATTACGGTCCATACATCGTCATTTTCTTCGTAGCTTATACCGATGTTTAGTTCTCCGCCTTGTGTGTAAAACACCATCTCCTGAGTGTCAAGACCTTCAAGAAAACGATGAGATGCTGTGGTGCGAGAACGGTCAAGGTCGCTATATACAGGCAAAACACATTCATATTGTCCTTCTGCATCCTTAGCAAAAAGTACTGCACCTTTCTGCACTTTACCAACAGTATATGCCTGGGCACGTAATATATATGTTCCCGATGGTAGGTCGCTTAGTATCTGATAAGCAGTAAACTTACCACTGCCAGCTGCCACATTATTTGTGTTGTCTCCTCCAATTGATATTTGTGGATAGTTCCAACTGTTTACGTTTCTGCTATCGCTTCGGTTGAAATTAGGCGAACTTATAAGAAATGTTGCGTCTACAGGTTTTGTCGGAGTGGCACTGCTAAGTTCCTCGAGAAGGTCTGACCTGGTAAGAAACAGCCAACTCGTCGACTTCATCCTTCTGTATGTGTTCCATTCTACATCATTCTTGCTGGCTCTTCCTGTAAGGCAGAGTTTTTCTGCACCATTACTATACCACAGAATGTATCCTTTGTCGCTTTTTGCCAGTTCAAAATCCTGTCTTGACGCATCAACATAGTTGTTTGAACCGAGATAGTGCAGGTCACCGCCATTATATGTGTACGAGTTTAGGTCATACTTTCCGCTTCCTACATTCTCCAATCCCCACTCTTGAGGATGCTTTTGTTGTATTGCGTGAGTTCCCCAGTCGTTTCCTGAACCGAGATACATTCCAGTATAGACATTTCGTATGAAATACTGACCCTCCTCAATGTTCTGGGCAAATGCAAGTGAGGAGTAAATTATAGAGAGTAAGATAAGTGTCTTTTTCATGACTGGTATATATGCTGTTAAGTGTTGCAGATAAATTTCTGGTTTTTATTGTGTGCAAATATACCTTATTTATTTATAATAACAAAGGTTTTGTATCTTTGATTGTATTTTTCACAGATAAAAAGAACGAAGAACTATCAGTTGCGTGATAGTCCTTCGTTCGTTATGCTACTCTTGTTTATGTAAGAGATGTGTTTTTATAAACTATTACTTCTGTATTTTGCTGAGAAGTAAGTCGATGAAATCTACAACATTCTTGATAGTATAACTGTTCTCGTTCTTGACAATCTTTTCTGCAAGTTGTTTCGCCTTGTTTTTAAGAATTTTAACCAGACCTTCAGCCTTTGGCTCACCGTAGTAAGAGACGACAATTGATGAAATGCCAACGGTGTTTTCAAGTGTTGCTATCATTCCGTCGGTTACATCTTTTGGTGTGATTGTTACAACTTTACCTGCAACATTTGTTGTTGCATTGACCCATGTGCTGTTTGCAAGTGTTGAGGCATATCCATCTGAGGTTGCGGTAACTGTTATGTTCTTGATTGTGGCGCCTGAAACAGGATAGATTTCCAGCGTGGAGTTCGTGTAGAATCTACTGCTTTTGTATGGATTTTCTTTATTAGTAGGAATATAGTTGTTGACATTAGTAGTTGCTCCTGCCTTGTCCGCAATGATGACAGCAGCATCGCTTATCCATACAACGTTCTGGTTGTTAGCAAGCTGATATGAGATTGCTGTCATATCAATAGTGGCAGTTTTCTTGCTGTTGTCTACAACGGTCAAAGTGTATACAAGAGATGCGGCTCTGTACTGACTGGTAGCAGGTGCCTTTATGGTAATCTGTGTCGTACCTTCTGCCTTTGTGCTGATCATTACATTTCCGTCCACAATTCTTGCTTCTGCAACGTCCTCGTTGCTCGACTCTATTGTGAGTTCACCGTCACCATTGTATGTTACTGTATATTCTTCATCTGTGTTTATTCCAAGACTATCGCTGTAAGTAGCAGTAATGGTAGCGTCCTTCAGTGTAGACCGGGTAAGCTGTACGATGTAGTTGCCTTCAGCAAATTCATAAGTTTCGTTGTACTTGGTCAGAGTACCGTATCCGATTACATTGTCACCAACTCGTGGACATTCTGACTCTGATGCATATTTAGTGTTATCTGCTCCTGCATAGTTCCTATAGAACTCAAACTGCGGGCTGGTTGTTGTGCCATCTTCAGACACATAGAAAGATATATTGCCGTAGGTTTTGCTGAATGCTGTTGCAATACCACTCACGATACCCTTGACATATACCGGTGTTTTCAGATCTTTGCCTGCATCAATAAGTGCCTTTGCTTCGTCTGCTGTGTAGGCAGTTTCCTTGGTGTTTTCAATTGTCTTTACATTGATGGTATATGTCGCAGTCTTATCCTGATACTTCACAGTTATTGTCTGGTTGCCAGTTTTGCTTGAATCATAACCAGAGAATGTACAGTTTACAGTAACGTTTTCTGTAGTGTTGTTAGAGTATGTTGCTGTGATAACAACACCATTTGGAGTGAATGAATCATTCAACCAGTAATCAGCGAGATTATCAGTGTTTACACTAATTGATGATAGTTCCTTTATTTCTATTGCTGATTCATCCCATACAAATTCAACTTCATCTATGTTAAGTGAACCGCTTGAAGATCGAACACCAACATATTTGTAACTACCTTCAACTTCAAGAGTGGTAGATTTTCCATTATCAATTTCTCCAACACGTGTGCCTTGAGTGTCGGTCTTATATAAATCTGTAGCATTTGTATATGCGGTATTGCTTCCGTAAACCAATAATGTTCTGTCATCTACACAATTTGAATTCCATGTAACAACAACCTTCTTGATATTACCACCTGAGTAAGTAGAGACAATACCAGAGTTGCGATTGTCAGAACGTAACTGAATTCCTTTATTCTTGGAAGAATTACCCGCATATTTGGCAGTATTCTTTGTTACATTAGAGAAATTTGTATAGGTTGTTCCTTCAGCTGCAAGATCATCTGCAGTAATAAAGTCGTGCACAAATTCATCTGCTACAGGTGCTGCTTTTACAGTAAGTTTATAGCTTACTGAAGTTGCTGGTTTATGAGTGTCATCACCAGCAAAGGATGCTGAAATTTTTGTTATTCCTGCGCTAAGAAGCGTAATTTCACCAGTTGTTTCGTTTATACTTGCAACTTCTGTATTGCTACTGCTATAGGTTACACCACTAAGAGATGATGGGGTCGTAGAAAGGGTGGGGAATGTGTTTGTTTCACCGATAGTTGCAGTGCAATTTTCTGCACTCCAAGCCAATTCTGTCTCTGTTCTTGTATCAGATTCACCGCCAGCTGGTGTGTATTCGATGGTGAAAGACTGACAATAAAGTGAGTTTTTCGAAGCTGCAATGGTGATAGTTACGACCTCGTTGTCCTTAACTGTATATTCTGTTACAGTAGGAGTCACATTAACATAGCTGTCGCTATATTTGCCATTCCATTTGTTGTTATTAAATGCACAATCAGCAATTTCTGCAAGTGTTGTGGTTCCTGCCTTCATTGACAAAGAGCCAGCACCTGCTTTTGAATTGGATTTCATTGATAAAGTTAATCCTGTAATCTTGCAACCGGTAAAACCATTTAGGGTTAATGTCATTGATTTACCAGCAGTCAATTGATATATTGTTCCATAAGTAGAACTATAAATAGCATTTGCATCTGTTGGTGTGGTTCCTGATGCTGTGACAGAAGAAATAGATGAAACAGTATAAGTAACAGTTTCCGCCCAGGCCGCATTGACTCCTATCATGAGTGATAACAGGAGTAACATTAATTTAACTGAAATTGTTCGTTTCATTTTAGTTAGGTTAAATGTTTTATTGTTAATTTATGTATGTCAAGAGCAACGTTACAAAAAAAGTATAGAATTTCGTAAGCATTGGTCGTGAATATATGGTTTTTCATTGCAATCTTCATACGATTGCAATATTCCGTTCCTTTTTAGTACAAAAAAACATCCCTTGCCTGTGCAGACAAGGGATGTTGATAATATGAGTTTGAATAATTAAATCTATTGAGTAGAATAACTCTAACTGTTTTATTTACCGAGGATTCTGTTTACTTCGTTTTCAACGTCCTCAATGGTTGCTTCACCGTTCATTGCCTTCTGGATGAACTCTGCAAGTTTACCGATAGACTTGTTGAAGTAAGACTCTGTCTCACCATTGTAGTAAACCTGGTAGCCTGTGTAAACTGGTTGTCCGTCAGTTCCGAGAGTCTTTTGAATATGTTAGAACTGCGTAAAGTCTTTTCGTTAGTGTTTTTGAGTATAATTTTGTTACAATTAAGAATAAAAAGTGATTTTTATTGTAAAAAAATACTATCTTTGCAACGAAAATGCATAATAACTCTAACTGTAACACAAAATATAAACTAACTATAACACTATAATTTATGAATAAACGTTTAATGGTGCTGAAAGGAATATGCTTTGCTCTCATGTTCTTTGTACATACTTTTGCATCAGCCTTCAAGGGTTCCGACCTTGTTAGTGGAAAGAGCTACTACCTTTTTAATATTTATCAGAGTAAGTTCCTTGGTGCTGACAACAAGCTTCAGTCTCCAAATATTGGTGTGCCAGTTTCATTCACTGCATCATCAACGGGCTTTACTATTTCAGGCAGTTCATTTACTGCAATTAAGATTCCAGCTGGTTATTATCAGTTGAAGAGTGACAACCAGTTCTTCGCCTTCGAGGATAAGGTGGATGATCCGGATAATCCAGGTGACGAGAACCGTGCAATGTATATGGGTGGTGGTGTGCTTTGTAAGAAAACCACTAATGATACAGACCGTTCATACTGGCAGCTGATTTCAGAAGAAGAGTTTGCAGAATGGCAGGCAAAGAAGAAATTCACTGTGGCTTCGCTCAATGTTGATGGTATGCCGAAATCAGTATCTCTTGCTGGTCAAAATATCAACCTCAACCCAGATGCGACAGAAGGTCCTGGTGCTGCTGCTATTGGTCAGTGTCTGCTCAATTCAGGTTTTGACGTGGTTGGTGTAAGCGAGGACTTCAACTTCCACAGTAATATCTGGGATGTGGCATGGAACGGTGGCGTTGGAAGCCATTATAACGCAATGACCCACAGAGGTTCAATTACAGTAGGAAGTGCTAACCTTGGCAATTTCCTGATCAAGAAGCCTTTGTTCGATATGGACGGACTCGAATTGTTCTTCCGTATAGACGGCGCTACAACAGTAGCCACTCCTTCGCAGGAGGCTTGGACACAGTGGAACACCCATAACGGTTACACAGACCAGGGAGCAGATGGTCTTATCAAGAAGGGTTATCGCTATTACCTTATTACCCTTGCTGATGGCACAGAGATTGATCTTTACACTATGCATATGGATGCTGATAGTGGTGAAGCTGACTGCAATGCGCGTGCAAGTCAGTTGACACAGCTCGTAACGGCTATCAAGGCTACACATAATGGACGTCCTATAGTCATTATCGGTGACTCGAACTGCCGTTACACACGTGATAAGGTCAAGAAAAATCTCATTGATGCACTTAATGCAGATGAGCGCTTTACCATTCGCGACCCTTGGATTCAGTTTGGACGTAACAATACTTATCCTGCTTATGGTTCAAGTGCCATCATGGCAAGTAATGAAGGTTATCTGAGCGGTGAGGTTGTTGATAAGATCTGGTACGTCAATAATACTGAGAGTAATATTCGTATCGTCGCTGAGACTTATCATCAGGATCTTTCTTTTGTTGCAGCCGAGAATGTTGAAGGTACTAATCTGAAGCAGGGTTCACCTCTTTGCGACCACAAGCCATGTGTCGTTACATTCTCTTATCACGAATACAATCCTGTAATTGATGATGTTGCCGTTGTTGAAACAACAGACGAACCTGTATATCTGCGCAATCGCGAGACTGGACGCTACCTGATGAATGGTGGCTGGTGGGGTAGTCATGCTGTTGTCGGTAACTATGGCAAGGATGTGTACATCAAGTCATTGCCAAATGGCAAGTATGACATCAGGACCACTTACGGACACATAACGGATGCTGCATATGTAGACAACAATAACGAGGCTGAGTATATCAGGGAATGGTCCATTCTTGAACATAACGGTTATAAGGTATTGGCATATAATCAGAATGGTACAATGAAGGCACTTACCGCCAATGATCCAACCTACTTCAACAACAATCCTCTCTATCGTTATGTAACTACCGCTCCTCTCAACGTCAATGATGCATTGCAGCAGTGGGAGATTGTTACCAAGTCAATGCTCGATGAGGAGATGGCACTCGCTAATCACAAGAATCCTGTCAACGCAACACACTTGATAAAGTCTGCAAACTTGGACCGCATTGACTGGGGAGGTGCAGGATGGACATTCGCCTACAAGGATAATGAAAAGAGAGTAAGTCAAGTCATCGGAGGTCCAGACAACGATCCATTCTGTAATTTCAACTGGAGTGTTAATACAAAAACGTCAAGTTTTATGGGGATTACAAACAGCGACAACCAGTGGGATTGTTACCAGCAACTTAAGGTACCAGCAGGATACTACAAGGTTAGTTGCCAGGGATTTGAAAAGGGAACACAGAAAACTGTTCTTTACGCGTGGTCTAAACCTGAAGGCAGTTATGTGGAGAAGACGCAACGATTGCCTGCATACGATGGGGCAGACTTTTCGTCAGGTGACGATCAGAAAAATGCAGCCATCGCATTCAACAACAATAAGTATAATGTGGAATTGGCAGAGCCCATTAAGGTTGGTAGCGACGGTGTTCTTGTTGTCGGTGTTAAGAAGACAGGAAACAACAGTACCAAAGGCTGGCAGGTCTTCGATAACTTCCAGATTCAGTATCTCGGTGCTGCTGAGCCTGCTGCTGCACCAGATGTTAATGGAGACGGCAATGTAGATTTGCATGATGTATATGCTTTGATTGACATTCTCTTCGGAACGGCAAGAGACATTCACGGTTCTGCAGATATTGATGATGACGGCAGAATCAGTATCAAGGACCTTGCTAAGCTGATTGAGATACTTCAAAAGTAAAATTTAAATGTTAATGGTGTAGAATACGATGCATTTCAAATTGGTTTGGTTTTTTTCTTTCGAAAACTTAGAAAGATAGCTCCTGAAGGATTTGAAATAGTTAAGGAAAACTGGTTATTTATAAACAGTAACACAAATACATTATGAAGATTAAAAGTATATTAACTGCTGTTGCACTTATGCTGTGCAGCATAGCTGTGTCAGCACAGACTTCAGTGACAAGTGCAATTGAACGCTATATTTTAGCTAATGGACAAGCAGAGTCAATGAATTCGCAAATGAGACAAACACTGGTTCAGTTACCTTCAATGACACAAATGAGCATTCCAAGCGGATATACTGCCGAAACAATGGCAGACAAATATCTCAAAGAACGCCTTACAAAAGATATGGCGTTTGCATTATCACCTTATATAAGCGAACAGGATGTAACAGAAGATGAGATAAATGAACTGTCTGATATGCTTGAAACGCCCGAAGGTAAACTTGCGACCCAACATAGTCAGATTCTTTCTTCTGAAGAATACATGCTTGATATGATGGCTATCATCCAGAAAGACATTTTATCAATAGTTACTACAGGAAAATACCAAAAGACAGAAGCCAAATGTTCTGCAGAGCGTCGTACACTTTTTGATGCATACTATCAGTTAAACGGTGTTGACAAAATGATTGCGCCTTTACTAAAGGCACAGTTGGCTGGTAAAGTGTCAGATGATATCCTTAATAAGGTTGAAAACTATATGTCAGAATCATTGCCGATATTGATGCTGAATGCATCGGAAGGAGTGATGACTGACGATGACCTGCGCTTTTATAAGAAACTATGTGACAAACCACAGTATGCAAAAATGATTGATGGCATAACAAAGGCCATTAGTAATCCACAACAGTTTGGCATGGCTATTCTCACAAACTATAGCGTGTGGGTTCAGTCTTTATAATTATACGTTATCTTTTGTTTATATTCAAGTCATAATTTAACAAAATATGAAAAAGCTTTTAATGTTCTTGTTGTTTATCTCATTTTGCTGCAGTAACATGAATGCTCAGGCAATCACAGGTAAATGATGAGATAGAAAGTGATGATGATTATCAGAACATGTTGTCTCAATTAGAAAACATGTTAATGGAAATAGTGGATGATCTGTGTACCCTTTCTGACGAAGATGGTAGTTTTCTTTTTAAAATAGAAAATATTGACAAGAAAAAGGTTGCTTTTATTGCGCCAAATGGCGAATCCTGGGTATTTAATAAAAGATAAAACTAAAGTACAATCATTTCTGTTTTATAAAAAAGCTGCTACTGCTTCATCTGAAAGCAGTAGCAGCTTTTCTTTGAAGCAGTAGCAGCTTTTCCTTGAAGCAGTAGCAGCTTTTCCTTGAAGCAGTAGCAGCTTTTCCTTGAAGCAGTAGCAGCTTTTCTTTGAAGCAGTAGCAGCTTTTCTTTGAAGCAGTAGCAGCTTCTTAATAGCATAAGTAAACTTATTTCTTCCTGTTGTCGTAGGCAGAGAAGATGTTGGCAAGGATGGTGCCGCTGATGCTGTGCCATGCACACGAGATGGCACATGGTACAACGCTCATGGGATTGTTTGCTACGAAGAATATCATAGCAAGATTTGTTCCCAGACCAGCATTCTGCATTCCAACCTCAATGCTTATTGTCCTCTTCTTAGCCTTGTTGAAGTTGAAGATAGTTCCCACCGTATAGCCTAAGAGGTAGCCGATGGTGTTGTGGCAGAATACCATACAGAATGTTATGATGAACAGGAACATTCCGTTCTCTACGAGGGGGTCGTGAACAGTATAGACTACGCCACCTACAATGCAGGCAAGCGAAATGACAGATACGCCAGGCATACATGACTGTATCTTGCTGAATACCGGTTTGTGACCTAACTTCATGTTGAGCAGGAAACCGATAGCAATTGGGATGATGGTGACAATGAGTATCTGTTGGAACATGCTGACAGCATCCACGTCAACCTTTTCTCCTGCGAGAAGCAGCACCAGCAGTGGGGTAAGAATGGGAGCCATGATAGTACTGGCACATGTCATGCCCACACTGTATGCCACGTCGCCTCCGCACAGGAACGACATGATGTTGCTGCTGACGCCTCCTGGACAACATCCTACGAGTATGATTCCTATCGTCATAGCTGTGCTGTAGGGAGCGAAAGCCGGAATCATGGAGAAGACTGATGTCAATGTGTATGCCACCAATGGCATGATGGTGAACTGTGCAAGGCTGCCAATGAAGATGTCAAGGGGTCGTTGTGCAAGCAATTTCAGGTCGTTCGGTGTCAGTGTGAGTCCCATGGTGAGCATGATGATGCCCAGTATGATGGTTTGTGTCACTCCCTGCACCCATCCAAACAGGTTGGGTATGAAGAACGTGACAATTGCCGTGAGTATGATGAAGATGCTTGCCTTCTGGCTTAGTATTCTGGATATACCTGATAACATGTTAAGAATATAAAGTATGAATTAAATGCTGAATCTGACGCCTGCCATAAAGGTAGCCTTTGGCATCGGGTAGCCAGCAATGATTTCGTATTTCTGACCTAAAAGATTATCGCCCTTTACCCAGAGATGCAGATAACTTGTAGGATTGTATCCGACTGTAACATTCAGCAAGGTGAAGTTCTCGCGGCTTGGAGTGTTGCCGGCTGCAGTGTAGAGAGCCCCAACCTGCTGAAGTCCGGCTGAGACGTTCCATTTGCCGTACTTGCAGTTTGTGCCGATGAATCCTTTGTAAGTAGGTGCAGCCACGATAGGTGTCTCCATGTGCAGATAACTATGGTTGGTGATGACGTTCCAATGCTTGTTGACTTGATAGGACAGTTCGATTTCTGCACCGCAGTTCTTGAATTCTCCGCTGTTGATGTTCTTGCCTCCTATTGTCTGTATCATGTTGTCACCGTCTATGTAGAAAACGTTGACACCATAAGTAATACGGTTGGTAAGTACGCGATGCTTCCACGACAACTCATAGTTCATCATGCTCTCGGCTTCCAGAGTCTCGTGGTTTGCAGTGCCGTAGAGGTACATCTCCTTGTTGGTCGGATTGCGGAAACCCTTGCTGACCATCGCTTTCAGTTCGCCTGACTCGATGGGACGCACAACAGCACCTGCCTGTGGAACCCATTCGCCTCCGGCAGTGGAGTGGTGGTCGTATCTGATGCCGAGGTCAAGAGTCAGTATTCCTGTAATGTCCTGTCGGAAGTCAACGTAAGCAGCCACTTCGTTTTCGTGAGCATGTGTGCTTTGCATCTTGCGTTTTCCGCTTGTTACGGTCACTCCGGTTTCACGGTCCGAGTACCATGCCCTGCCGTAGATGTGCTGATAGTCGATGCCTGCGGTTATGTTGTTGCCCTTGTAGAGACTTGCACTCTGGTACCACGACAGTCCGGCAACCGCATCTCGCGAATTGAAGAACTCGGTCTGTGGCTTTGCTCCGTTGGCATAACCGTCGTTTATCTCGTGCTTACCGAAGTTGTCGTAGATGCTTATGGCACCGCTGGTGTGCTTGTATTGGTTTTCTATGACAAGGTTTGCCGAACCGCGTCTGATGTGCTGGTCGTTCTCGTTCATCGGCGAGAGAATGGAGCCTGGGTTGCTGGCATTGAACTTCGTGATGTCAAGGTTTGCAGAAGAGTTCCAGTGCTCGTTGATGCGATAACCCAGTTTGACGAATCCGCCAAACTGTTCGAAACCCATATCAGGACGCTGGTTGTCACTTCGGTTGTACTGTGCCGCAACAATACTGCTGAATTTTCCTTTCTTTACCTGTACGCTGGCTTCGGAGATGGCTGTGCCGTAGCTTCCACCACCCAGATTAAGACTTGTTCGTATTCCGTCCTTTTGCTGCTGGCGTGTAACGATGTTGATGACACCCCCCATGGCGTTGCTGCCATAGAGAATGGATGCCGGGCCGCGCATAACCTCGACACGCTCGGCTATCATTGTCTGATAACTGTCGGCAATGCTGTGTCCGAAGATTCCCTGATACTGAGGATGCCCGTCTATGAGAACCAGAAACTGTCCGGCTCCTGACGATACACCGCGCATTGTGATACCGCCGGCAGCACCGGTACTGACACCGTAACCCAGCATCCCCCTCGAGGTGAGCATCAATGCCGGCACTTGTTCCATTACCGTTGGCAGGATGTTGGTTCTTTCATTCTCTGTAAGTGTCTTTCTGTCAATTACGTTGACGGTCATTGGCAGATGTCGGCTGTCGGTAGCCTGACGCGAACCGGTTATGACAACCTCGTTCATACTCATAGAGTCGAGCACTGTCTCGCTCTCAATGTTAGCAAAAGAAGTCTGCGCCATGTTTGCGAGCATGGCACAGACGAGAATCTTCTTACCTTTCACTATTGATTGTTTTAAATGATTTAATCTTCTGTTATCTTGTAGAGAGCGCTGGCGTGGGGCATAAGTCGTACCTTGAACTGCTTGTTCTTGTACTTGCCCATGTCCTTGTTGTGCCACATCTCTGTAACCTTGCATTTCTTGCCCTTCTCTATGCCGAGTTTGGTCATGTCAAGGACTATGTTTGACTTGCCGCCCTGAAATTCGTCCTTTGTGGCATCGTAGTTGTATACGAAGAATTCGACACTGCTGTTGCTTCCCTCGCTGATACCGCTGTCGTCGATACCTGCAATACAGGTGAAGCGCACTGCATCTTCAGGAATGTCGAACAGAAGTATAGAGTTCGAGTGAACGGCAAAACCGTTGTCATATTTCTTTCCGTCAACCTTAAGGCTGTGTCCGTGAAGGTTCTTGTTTATGCCAAGAGTTCCCCAGCCCATATCCTTGCGTATGGCAGTCAGTGTTGTGAGTTTGACGGTCTTACCGTTCTTCAGTGTTATGGTTGGCTCTATCCAGTCGGCATGGTCGCTCTGTATGCCGTCACCGTTGTCGGTAACTACGAGTGCTATCTGTCTGCTCTTCTTTGGCAGAGGTATGTCGACGTGTGTCTGGTAGCCAGTTGTGAGGTAACTGATGGTGCCGCTGCGGTAGAGTGCAGTCTTGGTGTTTGCATATTCCTTGCTTCGGATGTCGAAGAATGCCACGTACTTGTTTTTGGTGCCCGGTTCGTCGGCAGTCCAGATGACAAGACCGTCCTCGTTCTGCAACTCGCGGTTGTTGGTAGAGTAGTGGTGCATCTTCAGTACCTCCTCGTTGGTGAGAAGCGAGTTTGTAAACTCGTCGTTCTGTGGAAGGTCTCCGCCGAAGAACAGTGGACTCTTGAAGATGGTCCACAGGTTCATTACGGTATACTGCTCGTCACGTGTGAACTTTGTCATGCGCTCCTCGCCGCGCTCGCCGCGGATGCTCAGTTTGCCAAGAGGCAGCATGTCGGCGTCTGGCCATGTGCCCGGTGCGATGTATGGAGCCCACTTGGCACATACCTTGAACTGATACTGCAACTGACTCCAGTTGTCCCAGAAGTCGTCGACCGTGCGCCACATGTTGGCATGCTCCTTGACGTGTGCCATCTCGCCAACGGGTGTCTCGCCGGGCGAGAGGCTCAGCACGATGGGACGGCCGGTACGGTCTATAGCCTTTCTTATCATTTCAATCTCGCCCTTGTGATAAGGACGCGACAGGTCGTCAATCTTCACGAAGTCGACTCCCCATTCAGCATACATCTCGAAGCATGAGTTGTAGTACTCCTGGCTGCCCGGACGTCCGCTTACAACCTTGAAGTTGTCGCGCAGCCATGTGCAGGCAGAGTCGTTGCTCGCTATCATGTCGCATGTCAGTCCGTCAATTCCCTTGATGGGCATCTTCTCCTTGGCAGCCAGTTTGGGCAATCCGCGCATCAGGTGAATACCGAACTTAAGCCCCTTGCTGTGGATGTAGTCTGCCAGATGCTTGAAGCCAGTTCCGTCGGCACTGCTTGGGAAACGGTTTGGAGCAGGAATGTAGCGGCCCCATTTGTCGATGCAGTATTGAGGGTCTTTCTGGTTGTATCCTCCCGCCTTGTCGTTCTTTACGAACCATCGTATGTCGACAACCACGTATTCCCATCCGTATTTTGCGAGATGCTTTGCCATGTAGTCGGCGTTAGCCTTCACCTCATCCTCGGTGACGGTAGGTCCGTAGCAGTCCCATGAGTTCCATCCCATTGGTGGTGTCTGAGCCCATTGCTTGAACTCTCCCTTTGGTGTTTGTGCGTTGGCGCCGAGCGAAATCAGAACAGCGGCGAATATTGTTGCTATCTTTTTCATCTTGTAATTAAAGTTTTTGTTATTTAGGTTGATGGTTGGTTTTGATTGTACCAGACTGTTACTTGAACGATTCGAGTTCCTTGTTGAGACGTTCTGTAGCCTTACGTATCAAGTCGTGTGTGCCGCTACCGTCGTTGACATACTGTACCACCATGTCAGCATAGTTGATGGCTTCGCGAAGTTCTGTCGTCTTGTTGGCAATATTCTTGGCATTGGTTACGAGTGGAAGGAGTGTGCTCAGGTCCTCGGGTTCTGCCAGATTGCCCGGACGCATCGTGTTGATGGCTACGTTGAGTGCTGACAATGCGTCGGCAACGTTCGTTGCAGTCGCACTTGTGTTGGTGCTGACGCCGGCAGCCTTCTCCATCTCCTTCATCAGACGTGCATATCCGTTAGGAGCCCATGGCGAATGCTCCGGAACCTTGACAGCAAGTGCCATCCACGCCTCCTGTTCTGCCTTTCTCTGTCGTGCTGTTTCCAGTGCCTGGTCCAACATCGAGCGGTTAATCTTCAGTTGCTCCTTGGTGTTGCCTGGTTCGCTGCCCAGTACGTTCATACGCAGATAGTGTGTAGAGTGTCCGGTCTGGAAATAGTCGGGAGTGAACAGGATGTTCTTGCTCTTGTCGGTCAGTGTCAGAGCGTAGAGCGGACCGCCGGTTCCATCGGTGCCTTCCTTGGTCACCTTGTGTGCAAGCCCAGTTGCAGGGTTTGGCGACTTGATGGTGGCTCCACTGCCGATCACGGCTGGCTTTATGTTCGAGAGGTTGCTCTCCAGTGTCACGTCAGCGTCGTCCCAGGTGGTGACGTCGCTTGTTGCCATTACCAACGGACCGTACATGAGAGTTCCCACCCACGATGGCTTGAACTGCTTTGACGTGTTTCCCTCAACGGCAGCAACCTCCATCTTGTCGGGACCGAAGTTGACGTGTGTCAGGTATGGCATGTAAATCTCCACTACGTCACCGCTCTTCCACGTGCGTTTAGGTATCTCCACGTACGAACATGGACTGTAGGTCTTTGCAACCTCTTTACCGTTCAGTTTGATGCTTACGCCACTTGTTGCCCAGTATGGGATGCGCAGTTTCATCGCAAATTCTGACGTGGCAGTGCTGTTCTGACCTCTTGTGGCAGCACCGTTAAGCACAGTCAGTGTAGTGTGCTCTGAAGGCCATGTGCAGTCCTGGCTGACGGTTACGTCCTTCTCTCTCCAGTAAGCCTGTGTTGGCATGTAGAGGGCAACCCACATCGTGTCTCCGCCTACGAAGTATGCCGCCTCCTGGTATTTCACGTGGTTTTCTGCACCGGTTCCGCCGCAGCATGTGCTCTGTGGTGTTTCGTTGCCGTAGGGCTTGATGGCATTCATTCCAACGGCATACTGGTATGTGCAGGCGAACTCGTTCGGGTTGACGCTGCCCACCAACTGGTTCATCAGTACACGCTCGTAGTAGTCCATGTAGCGTGCGTCGTTAGGACTGAGCGAGTTCAGGTCCTTGGTGAGTTTTGCCAGGTTGTATGCGCAGCAGGTCTCGTTAAGGTCTGGGTTGGGATGCATCTTGCGGTGCCAGTCGCTCATGACGTTGGTGTTCATGGAAAGAATCTGGCTGTATGGCTGGCGCCACATCTCGCCATTGCCCACACCACCCATGGCGTAGACGTATCTGCCCTGAATCATATTCCAGAAGTTGCTTGCCAGATTGTAGTAGTCCTTCTCGCCACCTGCCATGTAAGTGCGCAGTGCTCCGGTAATCATCGGTATGTGCTGGTTGGCGTGACGTGTGCGGATGTCGTCGATGTTGTGAGTCAAGGGATTGAAGAATGCGGGAGCGTCGAAGCACTTTGCCGCTTCAAGCAGGTGAGCCTTCTGCTCGGTGTTGCTTACCATCATGCTCAGTCGTGCGAGCGATTCCTCCATGCCACCCACCTCGCCGGCGATGTACATGTTCCACATCTCGTAGCGGTTGCCGGGCTTTGCCTGTCTTTCGCGCTTGTCGCCGTCGGTTTTCACGTATGTGCGGTAGTGCAGTCGGTTCCACACCCACAGTCCCATGTCGCGTGCTATGGCAAGAGCCTTGTCTGCCACCGCCTTGTCGTCGACGTTTTCGGCAATGTCAATCAGTCCTGCCAACTGCTTGTGTATGGTGTAGTAGGGAGCCCATACCCAGTCTTCGTTGTTGTATGCTCTGTACATCTCGATAAGGGCAGGGTGGGCTGCTGGTATGGCGTTCATGTATCCATAGCCATAGTTCTGGTAGTCCTTCTTGTACTCGTCCATCGCCTTCCACGAACCGGGCATCTTGCGCAGAGTGTCCTCGGGTGCATAGTCGCGTGCCTCGCGGTATCTGCCTAATTTCTCGTCGTACACGAATGTGCGCTCCTGACACTCGCGCATCTCGTTTACCATCAGGCGGATGTTTTCGAGAAGTCTTGACTTGACGTCGGCATCCTGCTCTGTTGCATAGGCAAATGCCAGTGCAGAGAGGTAGTGACCGGTGCCGTGTCCCTTCAGTTTGGTTGTCGGCGAGTCCCATCCGTCGGCTACGGGATAACCGTCAGTTGGCAGTCCGTAGGTGTCGCGGTAATTGTAGAGCATCTGCTTTGGATTGATGCTGAGCAGATTCTTCACGTCGAGTGTTCGATTGTTGGTGAGACGGTTGGTGCCTGTGAGCAGTACGTCCTTTAGTGGCAATGGAGTGGCTACAGGTGTAGAAGATGGGACGCCGATGGTTTCCACAACGCTCACCTTTGCCTCTATGGGGTATCCCTGGTCGGTGGTGTTGTCACCGATGATGAATCCCGTCACGCTGTATTTCTTTCCTGCTGGGTTCTGCTGGGCGTCAGCCTGTGCACGCTCTGTGCTGTTTGTTGTGTTTGTCCATCGTGTCTGTCGCCATTCCTGTGTGCCGTCGGTGTATGTCACCAGCACCTGGAAAGGCAGACTTGGTGCTTTGCCCTGTTCGCATCGAACTTCGATTGGCTGTATCTTCTTGATTCGGCGTGCGCTGTTCTTGCCTTTTCCACAAGCGTCGTTGGGAAGAACAAAGAACATTGATGCCATGCAAATAGCAACAGATAGTAGTTTTCCTTTATTCATCGCCTTGTATAATATTAGTTATCGATTCATTGTTTTCAGATTGTTTGTCATCGCAGATAAGATGAAACGTTGCAAAGATAATACAAAAAGTATTATTCTGCAACGTTTCGCTTATTATTATTAATAATGTATAGACCAAATATCTATCTGTGACATTTCTGGTCGGTTTTCGCTTTGCTGTCGGGCTATCTGTATATGTCGTTAAGTACCTTCGCAAGTCTCAGTCCCCCCTTCAGGAATTGCTTTTCCACTATTGGTGTCCACTTTGCCACATAGTCATAGGATAGGGGCTTGTCGGCAGGAGTCTCGTCGTACACCCTCTTGCATATTTCGAATGTCTCCTTTCCCCATGACGAGAAGTCGCCATCGACAATCTTCTTGGCTTCGCTGCGTGAAACCGTATCTATATATTCTGCCCATTCGTGATGGCTCCATCTGTGTCCGCTCTCTATGAGGTTGGTGTCCCAGACAGTGTGCAGTGGCATATGTGTGCCGAAGTAGTCGACATCAACCTTGTTGCCTCCGAGGTCTGATTTATGCCCGAAGTGCATTGGCTGGTGAAGGTCTCCCACGAGGTGGACAATCATCTTCAGCGTCAGCGCCTCCTCCTCCTTGCTCAGTCTTCCTGTCTTTATTTTCTCTGTCAGTTCGTAAAGTGCCTTGACAAGGTCTCCTTTGGGATTGAGCGGGGCGTTCTCGAACGTCTCCCCTGCATCGATGTTCTTATAGTGCCATGTCAGCGAATATTCGTATTTCGGTGTGTGGCTGGCGTTGTCAAGCCAGTTAGCCCAATACACGATGCTCTGTCCGTCGAGCACCTTACTGATGTGTTTTCTTGCCTTCCTCGTGAGATGGTTTTCTGCTACCTTGCATGTGGTGTCATGCCCCATCTGCCCCCATCCCGAGACATATAAAGGAAATGATAATAAGAATGCAAGTAAGATGTTGATTTTCTTCATAATGATGTTAATTCCCAATCGACGTTACGCTCCTCCATTCTGCACACATTGTTCAGTTCGGTTTCCTTTATGAGTTCTTCGTGTCCGACGAGTGCGGCAAACGGAGCAAACTGTGCAGCCCTGTCGTACATTGACATCCTCTGGTGCCTCTTCGAAACATGGTGAGGCAGGTTTATTATGTCTGAATAGTCTTCCATTGTTTTATGCTTTGTGTCCGCCTATCTGCTGGTTGCGTTCCTTGGCTGTGGCGCCATCTTCGAAACTGGTTCCCTTCAGTATGGCATTTTTTCCAAATTTCTTCTTGATGCTTATCAGCGTCTCCTGCATCTTGCGCTCCGTGGCGTTGCGTCTTTCTTCCTCTTCCTTGGCTTTCTTTAGAGCCTCGTAGTCGGTAAACAGGTCAAGTTGTACCGGTCTTTTTGCCAGTTCGTGCATCTTCTGCTCTGTAATGACGTGGTTTGTTGATATGTTCAGGCGGCGTATCAGCAGATTGCGGTTCACGATCTTGTCGTAGAGACTGATGACGGCGTCCTGGATGAGTCTGGACGACGAACTGTGCCTGCCAAGGTTGGCAGTTCCGTGAGCGTGCTTCGGGACTTCCCTTCCGTAGTAGTCCATCACAATTTCCCCATTATAACTTGCCTTGATGGTATCGTCGGTTAGCGATTCGCGGTCGTACCCCACAGTCAGTACAAGTTGGTCTGCAACAAGATGTTTCTCTACTAAATCCAGTGCTATGGCATCAGCCATCTCCCTCACCACTACTCTTGCCTTGGCGAAGGTGTACGGGCATGTGAGGACTTGTCCTGAACTTAGCGAGTTGGTAACTGGCCGGTATGCCTTGATGTATTCCATCGTGCATGGCTCCCATCCCCATGCGTGGTCTATGATGAGTTCCGCGTTTATTCCGAAGAGTTTGTAGAGCAGATTCTCGTTCACCAGCGAAAGACGCGCTATCTTGCCCATAGTGTCAATGCCGTAGAAGGACAGTCTGTTGGCAATGCCCTTGCCGATGCGCCAGAAACTGGTGAGCGGTTTGTGGTCCCACAACTTCTCCCTGTATGTCATTTCGTTGAGCTCGGCTATTCGTACGCCGTCCTTGTCCGGAGCGACGTGCTTTGCCACAATGTCCATAGCCACCTTGCAGAGGTACAGGTTTGTCCCGATGCCGGCAGTTGCCGTAATGCCTGTTGTCTTCAGTACGTCGTGTATGATTTCTATGGTCAGTTCGTGAGCGGTCTTCTTGTAAGCCTTTAGATAGTCGGTGACGTCCATAAATACCTCGTCGCACGAGTACACGTGTATGTCTTCGGGAGCGATGTATTTCAGGTAAACTTCATAAACCTTTGCACTTACTTCCAGATAGCGTGCCATACGGGGTGGGGCGGCTATGTAGTCCAGTTCCCAGTCGTCGTGCTGCTTCAGTTCGATGTCGTTCCACGACTTGCCCGTCAGCCTGTAGTCTTTTGCCTTCAACTGTCGTTCGGTGTTTATCTCCCTCACGCGCTGCACGACCTCAAACAGTCGTGCTCTGCCTCCCACGCCGTATGCCTTCAGTGAGGGCGATACGGCAAGACAGATGGTCTTCTCCGTTCGGCTTGTGTCTGCCACGACAAGATTGGTGGTCAAGGGGTCCAACCCCCTGTCCACACATTCAACGCTGGCATAGAAACTCTTCAGGTCTATGGCGATGTATTGTCTGTTCTTTTCCTTCGAAGCCATTATTCCTTGCAAAGTTACAAAATTTATTTTAATTTGTTATAGTCAAACAAAAAGTACCGTCATTTATTGTGTCGGTACTTTTTGTTGATGTATAGTTGCAAGTTATATTGTAGTGATTTGTAAAGCGACTTGGTGGCGTCTGAGAAACGAACAACATATCTTCATTGTTTTTCGCTACAGAAAAATTCTTTTTACGCTGCGAAAAAATTTTTTTTCTGGTGCGAGAAAAAATTTTCTCCGGTGCGAGAAAAAATTTTTTTCAGTCGGTATACTTGTCGTTTGGGGTGGCAAGATTGTCAGTTCTTGATTCAGTTCTCAATTGTCATACGGAAGGTGCTGGCAGGGCAATCTTCCTACGCTATACGCATCACCCAGTAGACGCTGCAATACAGCAGGGTAGGAGTCTGCCTCCGGATTCTGCAGTCCGGTTCCATAAGTTATACTGTTTCCTATGCAGCTTACTCTTATCGGTTCATCGTTCTTCTTTGCCGCATGCGCCGTATATGCAATGAGCATGGCCAGCAAGACTAATATGTGTTTTCTCAAAGTGCTATATTTTTTCTTCTAAGTTGTCTGTCGAAAAGAAGTGGGTAGTTTGTTCTGCCCTTGATGGGAAAACCATTGAGCCACGAACCTCCGTCGTGTACACCCCAGAAGGTCACTCTTGTTATTACGTCGCTATGTTTGCGATAGATGGCAAAAAGCCTTTCGTAGAAGTCCTTCAGTTTTGCTTCAACCTCGGCTGGCAGTCCGTTGCGATAGGGATTGTACTTTTCCTGATATTCAAAACTGGTGCTGATGTCGGCGTTTGGCATCTCTCCGGGCCATGGCAGAACACTCACGTCCAGTTCGGTTGCCATTACCTTAACGCCCTCGTTGGCAAAGGCAATCAGCGATTTCTCGTATTCTTCGAGGTTTGTCCAGAGTGACAGGTGCGACTGCATTCCTATTGCGTCAATACGCAGGCCGTGTGCCTTGAGGTCACGAATTAATCTGACGACGCCTTCCCTCTTGCCCGGCGAATCCATGCCGTAGTCATTGTAATATAGTTCGGCGTCGGGGTCTGCCTCGTGTGCAAATTGGAATGCCAGACGAATGAAGTCTTCTCCGATAATCTTGTAGTATTCTGATTTTCTGTAATCACCGTTCCACTCTATGGCTTCGTTTACAACGTCCCATCCGCGTACTTTTCCGCGATAGTGCCCAGCCACCTTATATATATGGTTCCTCATGCGCTCTATCAGGACCTCCCTTGACACCTTGTTTCCAACGCTGTCAACAAACATCCACCTTGGCACCTGAGAATGCCACACCAGACAGTGCCCGGTCAGTACCTGCTGATTCTTTTCAGCCATGGCGACAAGGAAATCGCCATCCTTGAAGTTGAAAACATTCTCGCGTGGTTCGGTGTGATCTGCCTTCATGCAGTTTCCTGCTACAAGCGCATTGAACTCTCGTCTGATGAGCCTGTGCAACGTACTGTCTTTCGAGTACATCTCGCCATAATCTATCGCAGCTCCAACCAGGAAATGGTCTTTGAACTGCTCCTTTAGAGGTGGGTAGCTAACTTGTTCTTTGTCAGATGAAACTGATTGAGAGTCTGCCCCTATTGTTAGGAGCATTGACAAAGTTAGTACAGCAAGTCGGTGTCTTTTCATCTTATCTCGTTTGTTTTTGTTAATCCAGCTCCAGGTTTAGCTCTTCAACAAGCTTCTTGAAGTTGGGCGATTGTTCCATCATTCTTTTCAGTATCTCCGGCTTTGTGAAAATCTTGTTGACTGACTGGAATGTTGCCACGTCGACTACAGCATCAATGTCGGTGTTGTTGAATTGTGATCGAATATGGCTGAGAATCATTGGCATAATCCTCTGCAAGTCATCTTTCACCTGCTGGTTGTTGACTACAACCTTGAATCTTGTAGAATCGACTATTTCGGGAAGCATGTCAAGCATTCGCTGCGAATATGCCGCGTATTCCTTGGGGAGTTTGTTGGCAGCCTGGTGCCAATACATGTTCAGGTCGTGCTCATTAAGCTCCAGTTTTGGTGCTGTCGTTTCCTGGGTAATCGTGTTTAATTGTGGCGACTGCTTCGTTCCTGCTTCGTTTTTGTGCAGAATCATATTGCTAAAGCTACCCATTCTCACGGTCTTCAGTTTCAGTGCTCCGTTAGTTTTTTGTTCATTCTTTTGGGAAGAACCGGAACTGCTTGCTGTTGGGCTTGTTACATTTGTGCCTGCTTGATTGCCTGCATCTTGGCTTGCTGTGCTTGCTTCCATATAACTGTTTGCAGTCTGGCTTGCTGTGCTTGCTTCTGCATGGCTGTTTGCAGTCTGGCTTGCGTTCACAGAGACTGCATTCTGCTGCTCTTCAGGCTGAGCCTTCAGAGCATTGAACAATGGTTTCAGTGTCTTGGGGCTGCGCCCCGCAGTGGCGTCGTCGTCTTGCGCCGCCTGAATGAGGCAGATTTCTACCTGCAGTCGCTTGTTTCTGCTCGTGCGATAATTCTGGTCGCAGTCATTGCAGAGTTTGATGGCGCGGTAAAGGAATTTGGGCTGGCACTTGACAGCCTGCTCCTGATAGCGCTGGCGCATGTTGTCTGTAACCTCAAGAAGTTCGAGGGTCTGTGGATCACGGCTTACCATAAGGTCTCGCAGATGAGCTGCAAGTCCGCCAATAAATATTCCGGGGTCGAATCCTTTCTGTATGATCTCGTTAAGAATCAGTAGACACGGTTCCACCTCGTGTGCAAGGAAATGGTCTACAAGACGGAAATAATATTCCGAATCGAGAATGTTCAGATTCTCAAGTGTCTTCTGGTAGGTTATGTTGCCACCAGTGAAACTTACCATCTGGTCGAAGATGGAGAGGGCATCGCGCATGCCTCCATCAGCCTTCTGGGCAATAAGATTAAGTGCCTCGTCATCGGTGGTGTAGCCTTCCTTCTGTGCAACGTATTTCAGATGGTCTACTGTGTTTTGCAGTGTCATTCTCGCAAAATCGTAGACCTGACATCTGCTTAGAATTGTTGGCAGAATCTTGTGCTTCTCGGTTGTTGCCATCACGAAAATGACATAAGATGGCGGTTCCTCAAGTGTCTTGAGAAAGGCATTGAACGCCTGGGTCGACAGCATGTGGACCTCGTCTATTATGAATACCTTGTATCTTCCTGTCTGGGGTGGTATCTGAACTTGCTGGATAAGTTCGCGTATGTCCTCAACGGAATTGTTCGAGGCACCGTCCATTTCGTGTATGTTCATGGAGCGTCCTTCGTCGAAGGAACGGCAGGATTCGCATTCGTTGCATGCCTCGCCGTTCTCGTTGGGATTTGTACAGTTTATTGTTTTTGCAAATATTCGGGCACATGTTGTCTTGCCGACGCCTCGAGGACCGCAGAACAGATATGCGTGAGCAAGCTTGTTGGTGCGGATTGCATTGAGCAGAGTGGTTGTCAGTGCACGCTGCCCGACTACTGTGTCGAATGACGCTGGTCGGTACTTTCTCGCTGAAACGATATATTCTTCCATATATGTAAAGTGTAATAGATTTGCGATGCGAATTGTTACTAAATGCAAAAATACAAAAAAAAAGTGTCTGATGTGCTTTTTTAGCAAAAAAATATACTAACTTTGTAAACACAAACAGTAAATGGGGTCATGAGTAGAATATTCACTTTTCTCGATTTTTTAAGGTCGCACAAGATTTCGACTGCTATTATATTCACAGCTTTGTTCGTGCTGTTTCTTGATGGAAACAGCGTGTGGGAACGTCACTACCGCTGGCAGCGCATCAGCGAACTGAAGGAAACAATCAGCGAATTGCAAGCAAGCTATGATGAGAACACCCGTCAGCTGAATGAATTGCGTTCTAATCCTGAAAAGGTTGAGAAGATAGCTCGTGAGCGCTATTACATGACTCGTGAAGGCGAAGACCTCTATATTATTGAAAGAGGAAGCGAACTGGAGGAGTTCGACAAACCCGAAGTTGAAGACAATGGTGCTGAACCGGAAGTGTGACAGTATTCTGTATTACTTATATTGAATTGGTGCAAGGATGAAGGAGTTGACTAAGTTACAGAATTTGGTTTTCCGTGTTGGGGCTGTCATGTTTGTTGCCGGATTGGCGATGCACGTTTTCAAGAGTATATCTTTTGTCGGCATGATTCTTTTTGTCGTTGGAGCGGTGGCTTTTGCTTCGATGCAGCTTCTTTGCCAATATGAGGGAAATGATATAGTCATTGCACGTTTAAGACGCCAGCAGATATTCAGCGATGTAATGTTTATTGTCTCCGCTTTTCTGATGCTGTCGCAAGACCTGAATATCGGTCCAATGTGGCTTTTGCGTATAAAGAATCTCTGGTCTATGACTCTCTTTATCGGTGGAACCATTCAACTATACACTTCGTTCAGAATACCATCGGAACTTGAGAAAAGAAAGAAGACAGGAAACTTCAAGTCGTTGGTTGGCATAATGCTTTTTTCCCCGCTTTTGGTTAATACATCTTGTGCAACACAGTACAATGTTGACGGTACGACGTCTCTCGATTACCTTGAAGGCAAGACTCTTTATCTCAAGGTCTTTTCTGAAGATAGTATGAAGACGGTTGATTCATGCAGAGTCCAGCATGGCAGATTGAATTTCATTGGAACGCTCGATTCTGTACAGATGGTTAATATTTTTATGGGCGATGAAAGTCTCATGCCGATGGTTCTTGAAGAAGGACTCATAAGTGTAGTCATCAATGACATGAGCCAGAGTGTTTCTGGAACTCCGCTTAACGATACTCTTTATCAGTTCATAAACAAGAAGATAAAGTTGGACAACGAACTTAGCAATCTTTCGCGCAAGGAGACAAGAATGATTTTAGACGGTGTGCCAGAATATGAGAGGGCATCCGTGCTTATGAACGAAAGTGTAAGAATAGCTGATGAGAACGATAAACTGCTGACAACATTCATCACCAACAACAGCGACAATGTGCTTGGGCCTGGTGTGTTTATGATAATGACAAGTAGTTACCCGTTTCCACAACTCACTCCGCAGATAGATGAGATTCTGTTCCGTGCCAAGCCATATTTCAAAAACCATCCTTATGTAAAGAAATACCTGGAGGCTGCGCAGCAGAATATGGAGAAGATTCATACCGGAGAAAAATGATTCTTTCCAGTATGATTCTTTTCTGTTTTATAATCAACAAGGCTTCTCTTTTTCCCCAGTCGGTTTATATTCATCTGTATCTCTAAAATCTAAAAAACTCTATTTTCTCATGACAGAAAAAGAAGAACTTTTGTCTCTCAGACAATCTTTGCATCAGCATAATTATAATTATTATGTATTGAATGCTCCGACCATTGGCGACCAGGAATTTGATATGCAGATGCACCGATTGCAGGAACTAGAAAGTAAATATCCAGAGCTCTTTGACGCTAATAGTCCAACTCAGCGAGTTGGCAGTGACCTGAGCAACGAGTTCCAGACTGTCGTGCATAAGCGACCCATGCTTTCGTTGTCTAACACATATAACCAGCAAGAGGTCAGCGAATTCTATCATCGTGTAGAAGAAGGACTGAAAGGTGATGCTTTCCAGATTTGCTGCGAGATGAAATTCGACGGACTGAGCATCTCACTGCATTATGAGAAGGGTAGGTTGGTACGGGCTGTTACCCGCGGTGACGGTACACAGGGCGACGATGTGACAGAGAATGTGAGGACCATCAGAAGCATTCCGCTTGTATTGCCAGAGGGACTTGATTATCCTGATGAGTTTGAGATAAGAGGTGAGGTGCTGATGCCGTTTGATGTCTTCGAGAAATTGAACAAGGAGAGGGAGTCGAAAGGCGAACAGTTGTTTGCCAACCCCCGCAATGCGGCATCAGGCACACTTAAGAGCAAGGACCCGCGAGTGTGTGCAGAACGCAAACTCGATGCTTATCTGTATTACCTTCTTGGTGACGGTATTCCTGGAGAGAGTCATTATGATAATCTTCAGTGTGCCAAGAGATGGGGATTCAAGATTAGTGACGAGATGCGTCTTGCCAACGGACTTGATGAGATCTTCGAATATATCAATCACTGGGACACGGAACGTCATCACTTGCCATTCGCAACCGATGGTATCGTACTGAAGGTTAATTCTCTATCGCAGCAGCGCTCACTTGGACTTACAGCAAAGAGTCCACGTTGGGCTATTGCATATAAGTTTCAGGCAGAGCAGGTTAGCACTATCCTGAGAGAGGTGACTTTCCAGGTTGGCCGTACGGGTGTAGTGACTCCTGTCGCAAATATGGACCCGGTTCTTCTTGCCGGAACAATCGTTAAGAGAGCCACTCTTCACAATGCAGATGTTCTCGCTTCGTTAGACCTTCATATTGGTGACCATGTCCTGGTTGAAAAAGGCGGTGAGATTATTCCTAAGATTGTTGGTGTTGATGAACAGTATATTTCCGATGACAGGGGGGAGAAAGTAGAGTTCGTATCGCTCTGCCCGGAATGTGGAACGCCTTTAGTTCGCAACGAAGAGGAAGCTGCCACCTACTGTCCCAATGACGAATGTAGACCGCAGTTGTTGGGACGTATTGAGCATTTCATATCACGCAAGGCAATGAACATTGATTCTCTCGGTCCTGAAACTGTTGACAAGTTCTTCAGCGACGGTTTGATTCATGATGCAAGTGACCTCTATGAACTTACCTTTGATAAACTGTGTCCTCCGCCTCTTGACTTGTTTGGCAACCCTATTCCATATAATGACAAGAAAGAGCATCTGCTGGAGAAGAATATACTTGCCGGTATAGAAGAGAGCAAAAATGTTCCTTTTGAAAGAGTTCTATTTGCGATGGGCATTCGCTTTGTGGGTGAAATAGCGGCAAAGGCTCTTGCAAGAAACTTCAAAAGTATTGATGCACTCAAATCGGCAACGTTGGAGCAGATGCTCGAGGTTAACGGCATTGGCATGGTTATCGCACAAAGCGTCATCAATTGGTTTGCAGAAGACAGAAACCTGCAGTTTGTAGAGAAGTTGCGCAGGAATGGCGTTCAATTGGCGCTTACCGAAACGGAACTCTCCGCTCAAAGTGAAACATTTGCCGGCATGAGTATCGTTATTAGTGGAGTATTTCAACATCATAGCAGGGATGAATATAAAGCCATTATTGAGCAACATTCTGGCAAGAATGTAGGCAGTATTTCGGCAAAGACATCCTTTGTTCTTGCTGGTTCCAATATGGGGCCGGCTAAGTTGGAGAAAGCTAACAAATTGGGAGTGCGAATCGTTTCGGAAGATGAATTTCTGTCTATGCTGAAATGAGTTAAGTTTGTATCTGTATAGAAAAGTTGTGAAATGTTTGGCATTTTGCATGTCTTTTACTACCTTTGCATACATTTTGAATTTATCATTTTTTATGGCTCAAAATAAATTTCGCGGGTTAGGTATTGCCCTTGTTACTCCTTTCAAGAAAGACGGAAGCGTCGATTATACTGCTTTGATGCGTCTCGTTGATTTTCAACTTACTCATGGAGCTGATTTCCTCTGCATTCTTGGAACAACTGCCGAGACCCCTACATTGACATTTGAAGAAAAGAAAGAGATAAGAAGAATAGTCGTTGAACGTGTTGCTGGTCGTGTTCCTTTGTTGATGGGATGTGGTGGTAACTGTACGGCGTCTGTTATTTCTGAGTTGAAGTCGACAGATTGGACTGGTATAGACGGAGTTTTGAGTGTGTGTCCTATGTACAACAAGCCTTCTCAGGAAGGTCTTTACCAGCATTTTAAGGCAATTGCAGAAGCAAGTCCTGTACCTGTTGTTCTTTATAATGTGCCAGGTAGAACTGGCGTAAACATGACTGCTGAGACGACACTGCGTCTTGCTCGCGATTGCGAGAACGTAGTGGCTATCAAAGAGGCAAGCGGTAACATTACCCAAATGGATGATATAATCAAGAATAAACCGCTTGACTTTGATGTCATCAGTGGTGATGACGGCATAACATTCCCTCTTATTACTCTGGGCGCAGTAGGTGTAATCAGTGTTATTGGTAATGCTTTACCTGCAGAATTCAGCAGAATGGTAAGACTCGCATTGCGAGGCGAGTATGAACCTGCTTTGAGAATTCATCACAAGTTTACTGAACTCTTCAAACTTCTGTTTGTAGATGGTAATCCTGCTGGTGTAAAGGCTATGCTTCATTCTATGGGAGTAATTGAGAACCAACTCCGTTTGCCTCTTATTCCAACCAGTCTTAATACGATGGATAAAATTTCCAGCATTGTAAGGGAATTGGGTATCAAGTATTGATTTCTTTTCTTCAGATAATCCTTGGGAGGCTGAGGCGAATCTCTGTGGAGGCTGAGGTGAATCTCTGTGGAGGTTCAAGTTAATCTTTGGGAGGCTGAAGATTCTAAATTTGAAATTTTACAGATAACAAAAACTCGCTGCAAGATTGTTCCTGCAGCGAGTTTTTGTTGTTAGTTATGCTTGTCTGATAAAAAAACTCAACGAGAGTGTGTTTATCTTATAGCAAGAGTTCACTTTAACTCATATATTATTTCTTGAAATAATAAATGAATGTGGCAAGACCTTCCAGTGTCTTCTTGCCTGTTTCCTTGACTTCGATAGAGAACTTTATTGTAGTCTTTATTGCGCCGCGAAGATTCGCGATTTCGTGCAAGTGGGTAACCATGCGTACACTCTGTCCTGAGAGCACAGGCTGTGCAAACTTCATCTTGTCCATACCATAGTTCATCTGGCGCTCCAAGTTGCGTACCTCGATGATTTGATTCCACATGGCTGGCAGCAAAGACATTGTCAGGTAGCCGTGTGCAATAGTCTGACCGAACGGACTTTCTGCCTTGGCTTTCTCTACGTCTACATGAATCCACTGGTGGTCAAGTGTGGCATCTGCAAACAGGTTGATTCGGTTCTGATCAATCTGTATATAATCACTCGTGCCAATCTCTTTGCCAAGGTATGGCAAGAAGTCTTCGTAACAAGAAATAATGACTTTTTCCATTGTTTAATATTGTTGTTTGTTATATTGTGTTACTTATCGTTGTGCAAAATTACGAAAAAAATGTTTAAAAGGTAGAGGTTTGAATATTTTTTCTCTCCTTATTAATATTATAGTAGTATTTTTTGTATCTTTGCAATATGAGGACATTATTATTATGACAGACTGTCCTCCTTAATAATTGTACTATCAAATATAATATATTATGAAACCTTTGTTTATAGCAGGTCCATGTGTTATCGAGACGCAAGATGTACTTGATGAGGTTGCTGCAGAATTGTTGCGTTTAAAGAACCAGTACGACGTTGACATCTATTTCAAGGCGTCGTTTGACAAGGCAAACAGAACCAGCATACATTCCTACCGTGGACCTGGCTTGGAAAAAGGACTTCAGATGATGTCGGATGTGAAGTCTAAGTTTGGCTTGCCTTTACTTACGGATATTCATGAGAGTTATCAGGCAGCACCTGCAGGCGAGGTCGTAGATGCTTTGCAAATCCCTGCTTTTCTTTGTCGGCAGACTGACTTGCTTGTTGCCGCTGCAAGGACCGGCAAGCCTGTCAACATCAAGAAGGCGCAGTTCCTGAGTGGATTAGACATGGAATACCCTGTTCAAAAGATACGCGAGACGTGGTTGGCGGTAGGCAGCGAACAGAAGGAAAAGGACGAGGTGTGGCTTACTGAACGCGGCAATATATATGGTTATAACAATCTTGCTGTAGATTTTCGCAACATTAGTGATATGAAGCGATTTACGTCAAGAGTCATAATGGATTGTACTCATAGTGTACAGCGTCCTGGCGCAGCAGGTGGTAAGACAGGTGGCAACCGCGAATTCGTGCCGGCTATGGCACTGGCGGCAAAGGCATTTGGAGCAACAGGCTATTTCTTTGAGATTCATCCCGATCCAGAGAATGCTCTCAGTGACGGTCCGAATATGTTGTATCTGAAGGATTTTGAGGATGTTCTTAAGTCATTGATGTAACTATGATAGGAGAAAATATTATAAAGGTTGCAGAGCAGTGTCTGCGTGACGAAGCAGAGGCCATATTGAATCTTATTGAAAGACTTGATGATACTTTCGAGAATGTTGTTGATGTGATATACAACTGTACAGGCAAAGTCATTGTGTGTGGTGTTGGCAAGAATAGTCATATCGCATCAAAGATGGCTGCAACACTATCAAGTACTGGCACCCCTGCTTTTGCCGTTAATGCATTGGACGTATTTCATGGCAGTCTTGGTGTTATCACGAACAAGGATGTTTTTGTGGCAATAAGTTATTCTGGTCAGACCGACGAGTTGCTGCGCTTTATCCCATGCCTGCAAGAACGCAACATTCCTCTTGTCGGTATTAGCGGAAATCCCGATTCGTTGCTTGCACATAACTGTACATATCATCTGAATGTTCATGTCAAGCACGAAGCTTATCCTTTGAATCTTGCACCAACCTGTAGCACAACGGCAACACTGGCTCTTGTAGATGCCATCGCATGTGCGTTGGTAGTTCGCCGAAACTTCAAAGAGCAGGATTTTGCAAAGTTTCATCCGGGTGGCTCTTTGGGTAGACGACTGCTGAACAGAGCGAAGGATGTTATGCGTTCCCACGATTTACCTGTCATCAATGAAGATTTGCCATTGGGCGAAGCAATAATTCATATTAGTAGAGGTAAGCTGGGATTGGGCGTTATTCTTCATAATGACGAGGTTGCAGGTATCATTACTGATGGAGACGTACGTCGTGCCACTGAGTCGCTGGGAGAGAAGTTCTTCTATGTTCCGGTAAAAGAGGTGATGACAAAGCATCCAGTAACAATCAGTCAGGAGACAAAGATAGAGACTATTGTGAACATCCTTTCCGAGAGAAAGATTCATGCTGTTCTTGTTGTAGATGACAGCAAGCATTTACTTGGTATTGTTGACAGTTTCAGTTGTTACGTCTAAAAATACAAGTGTACGATTGATGGTTTGTTGACTTTTCTAAGTGATTTCAAGGATCTTCTGTATATTTTAAATATTTGTTGATAGGTTCTGTTCAGTGTAATTTGATTGCTTTAGAGTTGTTATGCAATTTGTTTTAAAATTCCTTATCGTATTTATGACTATTGCCATAGCTGATACATCATTATTGGCGCAGAATACTTCTTCGTCAGAACAAACGCAAAAGTCCCTTGCAAGTCTTGATGTACCTTTTTGCGAAGGTAATAGCGTTGTGCTCTTGCCTTCAGGAAAGGAAAAATTCATAGACTTATTTTCTGCAATCAGTCAGGCAACTCACTATGTCCATCTTGAATATTTCAATTTTCGTAATGATTCTATTGGATGGTCTCTTTTCACATTGCTCAGTGAGAAGGCACAACAGGGCGTTGAGGTGCGTATCCTTTGTGATGATTTCGGAAACCGAAGCAATGATCATCCATTGAGGAAGTCTCATCTTGACAGCCTCCGGTCAATGGGATTGGATATTTGCATTTTCGACCCTCTAAAGTTCCCTTATATTAATCATTTTTATCACAGAGACCACATGAAGATTGTGGTTATTGATGGCAAGTTGGTTTATACAGGAGGAATGAACGTTGCAGATTATTACATTCATGGCAAACCAAATATTGGGCCGTGGCATGATATGCATATGCGTCTCGAAGGTCCTGTTGTGGCTGAATATGAAAAGATTTTCGCAAAAATGTGGAAGTCTGAGACGGGAATCGCCCTTGACGAGGAGAAATATTTGCCCGACAGCAGGCCTGTGAATGAATCTTATCAAAGCATTAAGGTAGACTCGACTGACGATGCAGGACGCAAGCTGCTTGCTGTTGTACACCGTAGACCAGGAAAAGACAGCAAGTTGATGAGAAAGTCGTACGTTGCTGCCATCAATTCGGCACAGCATTACATCCAGATTGTTAATCCCTATCCAACAGGTGTGCGTAGCGTGAGAAGAGCCATTAACAATGCCTTAAAGCGTGGTGTGAAGGTTGATTTTATGGTTTCTTCCAAGTGTGATGTGCCCATCACTCCTGATGTTGTTGCTATTCAAATGAAACGTTTCATGTCACACGGCTGTAACGTTTATTATAATGATGATGGTTTCCATCACAGTAAATATATGATTGTTGATGGTGAGTTCTGCACAATAGGTAGTGCTAATCTTGACGCACGTAGTATGCTTTTTGATTATGAAGTGAATTCCTTCATTTTCTCGCCATGTACGGCAAGTCAGTTGTCAACATTGTTTGAGCAAGACAAGACAAAAAGCACCCTTTTGACTCCAGAAGGCTGGAAGAAGCGTTTCAACATCTGGCATCGTATTGTCGGCAGACTGTTTGGTGCTTTCAAAGGATTTATTTGACAGCGTATTTAAGTATCATCTCATGCATGAGGTCAATGTCACTTTCGGCAATGCCATGCATTAGCAGTCTTTCTCTGTCTTTGTCAAATGGCTCTAAAGCATCCTTTATCTTGGGGTCGTCTGTCAGATAGTGCTTTACGTACTGCTTGTAGTATTCAATTGAAAGGCAGAGATTTCCCATACACAACGCTGTGTGTCCGCTGTTGATGTAGTCTTGCCATACAGCCAGTCCGGGAGTGGACATTATCTTCTCGTAATACTTTAGTGCCTGCTCGTATTTCTTGAGATTGAATGAACACCACGCTATAGCCCTTCGTGACGGAGTAATCATCTTGTCTTCAATCTCAAGTTTGAAGAATCTCTGTGACGCTTCCTGGAATTTACCAGTCTTAATCAGTGTCAAGCCTGTTTCTGCAATGACCTTTTCATTGTCAGGTTCGTCCTTCTCCAGTTCCAACAAGATATCCAGACTGTTGTCATATTGTCCAAGTTTGTCGTAGCACTTGTGCATCATCCAGTAAAGGTCAATGTCTGTATGCTCTGAAAGAACCTCAGCTTGCTGCAGATAGTTCAGTGCGATTCCGTATTTCTTGTTCTGGATGTAGCATCTTGCAATTGAGATCAGTGTTTCATAATCACTGCCACTATTCTTTATTATCTGCTTATAGTAGCAGATGGCATCATCCATGTCCTTGTACTTCTGCATAAGGTCGGCGATGTCTTTCAGTGTAGTGTTCTCTGTTGCTATTGCCTTTGACAAGTACTCGTTGTCGAGTATATTTGTCGAGTTGTTGAATATGTTGTCAAATGATTGAGACCACTTCGATTTGTAGAATAGGCGATAAAGTGCGCGAATATAACTTCTGCAGTCACGCTCTTCGCTAATTTCCCTGTTGCCGTATTCGTTGTATTTGATGAACGGAGAATTGCCAAACTCACCATCCAGCATGTTTTCTATATATTCGCCGTTGTCAACACCCGTTTTGTTCTTGTTGTTGACGATCAGGATTGTACCATAAAGGTCAATGTCACAGATGTTTGGGTCCTCCAAGAGGATGTTGATTATTGGTCTGGTCTTTCCGTTTTTGTCGTAGATGAAATCACGCAGAACTTCATCTTTTATGTCAAATGGCTTCAACCAGTTGTATAGATTGTTGAAGAAAGCAGAGTTCTTCAGTATGTTGAAATTGTCGATGTTGATGTCCAGTCCTTCCTCCTGCATCTTCATGACAATGTCAAAACTGTCGTTGAGTTTGTCTCTTTTCTTCCTGAATTCCTCGCTCTTTTCGCTTGAACTTAGAATAGAGTCTATGTTGTTCAGTCCTTCATCAGAGCCTATCTCGTCCATAAGTCTCCTGTCAGTCATCAAGTCCTTGAATGCAGGTATTATGGTTTTTTCGAGCTGTTCTTTTGCCTTGCTTGTCTGGCTGCAAATGTAGAATTCACGATTGATGAGACTTATATTCTTTCTGAATTCTTCATCTTCCGACAGTTCCTTGTATATTGATTGCAGTTCGGGAAACAATGACAAGGAGTCGCTGTGCTTGATTGCCGTAATATACAGAGCGATGCTTGCCCTGATATCCTTTGTTGCAAGACTCGCAACTATCTTAAACAATGATGGATTCAGGTAGTTCCATAGATTGAGTCCAAGTGCAGATATTATGACTTTCAACTCATTTCGGTTAGCACTGTCAATAAGTTCGTTGATGATTATTATGTCACTGCTTTCCACATTGTTTATTGTGGCAAGATGACAGAATGTTGTTTCGTTCTGGTTTGTTCCATTTGCCAGAGTCTCGATACAGTGTGTATAGTAGTCGTTGGCTTCCGTAAGCCTTGTCGATGCGTCAATGGCATTTAGTAGAAGAAGGGCTTTCTGAATGAGTTTCAATTGTATGATGGTGCGAGCATCGTCTTTTCCACCCTTTGCGATAAAGTCGAGCATTGCATTATAGTCGTTTTCTATACTCTCAATTGCTATCAGAAAACTGTTGTTGGTTGTTTCTTTGGCAAGAGAGTATAGAATGGTGATTGCATCAAAGAGGTGGTGCTGATGCAATGCGTCCAGACATTCCTTGAATAATTCCTTTGTTATTTCCCTTTTCATAATCTGCAACTTACTTCTCATTTGTCTGTTACAACAGTCTCTGTTGACGACGTCTACAATTATGTAGATGGTCACTGCTTTTTCATGAGAATGTCGTTGGTTATTTTCTCTGTATTTAATGTTGCGGGAATCCATTTGCGTTCCAACAACCATTGCTTTGCTGTTTCCACCTCTGTCTTTTTGGGAACAAGCAGTTTGCTTGCCCTGTATATCTCAGAGTTGGGATGAATGGAGATGATTGTGTCAACCTGTATATGTGGTAACTGATACACCTTCTTTATTATGCTGTCCAGACACAATGTGTCCATGTTCTCGTTCATTCTTTCCACAGCCAGTTGGTAGGCGTCGATAAGTTTGCTTGCCTGGTTTGCACGGCTCTTGTCCTTGAGAGTCTTGTTCGTCATTGCAAGCACGTTCCATGTACACGTGTCCTTTTTCGACGATTCCCAAAGTGTATGGCATCCCATTTCTTCTGCAAGCGTAGCATACGGTTCGTCCAGAAAGGCGGCTTCGTATAGGCAATTGGTTAGCATACTGTATCTTAACTGATGATTGTTAATCTGTGTCCTGAAGAAATCAAGTTGCTCCAAACCGACTTCCTTTGCAAGCTTGTCACTGAAATAGTCAGTTTCGCTATGCCTGTCAAGTGCAATCAGTCTTTCCTTTAGTTTCTTGATGTTTAGAATAGGCTTCTCGGGTCTTGTCATCAGGAATGTCTTTCCTTGCATCTGTGCAATGGCAGTGACGTCGTTTCCGTCCTTTGTCATGCATATCAGTCTTGCCAGGTCGCTTGTTGCAACCTCTGCACGGTGGTTCAGGAGAGCGGTGTCGCAGTCCTCCATTGTGCTGAGATGCATCAGTCTTATGTCTACGTCAAGCGATTGGAATATTCCTGTTGCCTCTGCATAATATAGTGGCAAACAGACCTTGCATGGGAATACGGCAACGTGCAAGGCTGCAGAATCCTGTTTGGCAAGTTCCTCGGGACTGACCACGTGCTCGCTTTCTCCTTTGCATGAAAACAAAGCAGTTATGCTTAATAATGTTATGAGTAGGATGTTTCTCATTAGTCCTGAGGAGTTAGAGTGTAGAGTTGTGAGTAATAAGATTATACTGAAGAAGTAAGGAAGAAACCTTGAAAAGTAGAAAGCATTAACTCAAAAATTACCCCCGCCTTCAAACTGTGTTGAGGGCGGGGGAGTATTGAATGTTAACGATTAGCCCTTGATTGCAGCTACGCCTGGGAGAACCTTACCCTCGATAGCCTCAAGCAAAGCACCACCACCGGTTGAGATGTAGCTAACCTTGTCTGTCAAACCGAACTTGGTGCAGCATGCAACTGAGTCACCACCACCGATGAGTGAGAATGCACCCTCAGCAGTTGCCTTAGCGATAGCGTCGCCGATAGCCTTGCTACCTGCGGTGAAGTCGTCGCACTCGAAGCATCCAGCAGGACCGTTCCAGAGGATTGTCTTTGCGCCTTCGATTGCCTTAGCGAATTTTTCACGGCTCTTAGGACCTGCATCGAGACCCTCGAACTCAGCTGGGATTGCGTTAGAATCGAATACCTCGATCTTAGCACCATCCTTAACGGTAAAGGTCTTGAAGTCGTAGCCTGTGCAGCATACAGAGTCTGTACCGAGTACCAACTCAACGCCGTTCTCCTTAGCTGTCTTCTCTACGTTGAGAGCTACGTCGAGCTTGTCGAGCTCAACGATAGACTGACCAATCTCGCCACCATGTGCCTTTGCAAATGTGTATGTCATACCACCGCAGAGGATGAGCTTGTCAACCTTGCCGAGAAGGTTCT
>CAMAFX010000004.1 GCA_945833925.1 uncultured Prevotellaceae bacterium | reverse complement strand
AGGGGAAGAGAAACACGGGGAATAAGAAGTGAGAATCTGACAGTTAAAAACAGAATCATCATGGTCAACGTAAGGTATTTGAAGAAGCACGCCTCCTATCCCCACAACCGGCATCAAGATGAAGGGCGGTGTAAGCACAGAGTTCATGGACGTCCAGGCATACTCGATGAACGCCTTCATACTGAGTTACTTCAAGGCACTGCAGACCACACCTGAGGCTGGTCGAAAGGACTGCATCATGCGTTATGTAAAGGCAACACGTGAGAACCCCCTCTACGAGGATAAAGACATCGAGAATACCGAGGCATTCGTCAACGATCCTGGTGGCTACACCCCATTCTCAATCAACGTAAACTGGGAGAATGCACTTGCTGCCATAGAGGGCGAGAAGAAGTAAATTATCCTCAAAAAAGCCTATAAGACCGGACGCATCACGAAGAGTCAGGTGAACAAGCGTGGCTACAACAAGTTTCTTGAAATCAGCAAGGACATAGAAGTCGTCATTAGCGAAGAGAAGATTGCAGAGGACTGCCAGTGGGACGGACTCAAGGGCTACATCACCAATACAGACCTTGATGCCGAGCGTGTCATTGCCGAGTATCATGGACTTTGGGTGGTGGAACGTGCATTCCGTGTTTCAAAAGGAACTCTGGAGATGCGTCCGATGTTTCATTTTACGGAACAAAGGATAGAGGCGCATGTCTGCATATGCTTCATCGCCTATAAGGCATGTAAGTTAACTGGAGCAAAACTCGTATTCATGTCCAGCGATCAGGTGTATAATGGCACTCCCTTATTGGGAGCACTTAAAGAAGAAGATGTGTTACAGCCAGTAAATATCTATGGTCAGCATAAGTTGGAGTGCGAACAAAGAGTACAGTGGAACAATCCTGACGCTGCAGGATTAAGGTTGACATGGATGTACGATCTGCCAAGAAGTTCCATGAAACTGAACTCAAACATACTGGTCAATATACAAAAGGCATACAACGAAGGTAATCCCATCAAGGCGGCTACGCATGAATATCGTGGAGTGACATACGTATGGGATGTGGTAAAAAACATTGAGAAAGCTATTTCTCTGCAAGGAGGTATCTATAACTTCGGTTGTAGCAACTCATTAAATAGTTACGAGCTTTACCAGAAAGCTGCAGGGATAATGGGTATAAAGGACGCACAGAATTTGATTCTGCCAGACGATGAAAGATTCTGTGAGGAGCCTAGAAACCTGACGATGGATTGCTCACTCATAAATGAACAAGGCATCACCTTTTATGAAAGTGTTGAAGGAATCGAAAATGCCGTAGAGATACCATTTCGTACTGAATAACATAAATATGCATAATACAATTACGAAATCATTTGGGTTAAAACCGTGGATGCTTCCACTGCATATAATGATTATGGGCGGTGGAGTACGGTAAAATCAATAAGAAGAATATGAAACACGACAACCGTGATGCCATCGACTTTGCCAACGAACCTGTGGGACGACTGTTCCGCAGGATGATTGCCCCTACACTCATAAGCATGGTGTCGATGGTGATACTCAACCTTACGGACGGTGCCTTCATCGGACATGGTGCAGGTAGCGATGCATTGGCTGCAATAAACATTGCCGCCCCTATATTCAACCTTCTTGCCGGAGTAGGTATCATGTTCGGCATCGGTTGCTCAGTTGTGGCAAGCATACATATGGCACAAGGCAAGAACAAGGCTGCCAGCATAAACATAACCCAGGCACTGATAGGAGCATTAGGCATTACTGTAATCATCTGCGGACTGATGCTTTGCGACCTTTCTACTACTTGCCGTCTGTTCGGCAGCAACGAGACGCTGATACCCCTGGCAAGCAGTTACCTACGATGGATTGCTGCATGTGAACCTCTCTTCATGCTCCACATGGTGGGCAGCTTTATCGTAAGGTTGGACGGAAGCCCTAAATTTGCCATGGCAACGTCGCTTGTAGGTACGATGCTGAACATATTCCTCGACTGGCTCTTCATCTTCCCCTTCGGCTGGGGATTGGAAGGTGCTGCTATCGCAACGAGCATCAGCTTCTCTATCTCTGGGCTGATGGTGCTCGGCTATCTCGTATTCACGCCGCAGACATTGCACCTCTACCCATTACGTATGACATTGAAATCAATTATGCTGACGCTTCGCAACATTGGCTACCAGACGAAGATGGGATTCTCAGCCATGCTTGGTGAAGTGGCCGTCAGCGGAGCCATCATCACCGGCAACTATGTGTTCATTCATTATCTGGGAGAGGCAGGTGTAGCAGCATATAGCGTGGCGTGTTATTGTTTCCCTGTTATATTCATGATGGCAAACGCCATAGTGCAGTCAGGACAACCTATAGTCAGCTTTGCTTACGGAGCAGGGAACCAAACACGTTTAGCAGAAGCGCGAAGCATGATGTTGAGATGGGCAGTCACGACCGGCATACTTGTAAGTGTAGGAATGTTTCTTTGCTCGGATTACGTCACCATGCTCTTTCTCGATGCCACCGAACCAGCATACTCACTATGCATCGAAGGTCTCCCTTACTTCGGATTGGGTGTGCTGTTCCTTACAGTAAACATCGTGCTCGTAGGTTTCATGCAAAGCATAGAACAAGCCAGCCGAGCAACTCTCTTCACTCTGCTGAGAGGGTTCGTGATAGTAATACCCACGTTCATTCTCTTGCCCGAGCTGATTGGCAATGTAGGCATGTGGCTCGCCATTCCTACAGCCGAACTTATTACGTTATTACTTATATACCTCAGTCAAAAGGTATTGACCAAACGAAATATAGATTGAAATAACTCAGTGAAAAGGCTGACGAGGGCAGCCTTGGAAGGCATACCCTCGTCAATCAATATCAATTTCTCAGAATTAAACGACAATCCCTATTTAATTTCCCTAATCAGCATACCTGTGTAAAAGTCTTTACCAGACACTTTTTCAAATTCGGTTGCTTTTACTTCTTTATCAACCCCTTCGTCTTCATACGACATGTAGCGGTTGTCCCAAATTCTACCAGCTACAGGTTTGATTATACCTATTCTTTCATAACTGATACTTCCGTCTTCATTTTGCACTCTCTCAAGTACCTCATATTGCCTTGATGTAGAGACATCTTCCTTCAAACCGATATAAGCCTGCAGCGGCTCGGTAGAGATTAGTGGGGCCTTTATGCGAAAAGGTGCATGGTCATGTTGCAATTGAGCAATGTTCTGATCTATTGCTCGTGTTAGAACCTTTGTTAGTAACACTGCTGGCTCTTTGGATTTGGAGAAATGTTGCTCAGAGGATTCAGATGTGGTACAACCAATATACTCCATAGAGAACAGTTCTTTCTCATTCATGAACAATTGGGATTTCTCTTTGTCTTCTTGTTCTGTGTAGTATTTTCGGTAAAATTCATTAGCAATAGAATCATTCCAAACTAATTTGAAGAGATAACTTCTAATTTGAACCTTGAAGCCCCCTATTGCCTGCATATTCTCTTGCAGTTTTTTAGGAGAGAAGGAGTAAACATTAGCCATCATTTTCAAAAAACTTCCCGAAGTGCCTTTGCTCTGATAGGTCACATCATTCATCAATAAATAGGTGGAGGATATGAGATTCTCGCCTGCATCTTTAAGTAGAGCTTCTCCTCTAAGACTAGCACGTGCTAACTTAATATCAGCCTGCGATGCATTGTAGAAGCCTCTCTCCTTTACTAGCTCCATATCAAAGGTACCTGTTGATTTGTTTCTGTTGAACCATTTTGCCACCATCTTCTGTCCAAGGTTCACTTTTTTACAGAACAAATCAACATGAGAAGATAGGTCCGAACTGGTTTCTGCAAAATCAACGGATTTTACACCAAGATTATGATCATTGAATCTTTCCGGAAAAGGAACAGACTTGAAGACCTGTTCTACTATTTCGCTGAATTTTTGGTTTTTATGCCCTATCATCATTGAGTGAAGAGAACTTCTCTCGTATAAGATGTTCTCTTCACTGTTTTGGGCTAGCATGTAGGTTTTACACGCAAAAACGACTGCAAGGAATAAGAATAATCTTAGAAATCCCATTCTTCTTGAGTCTTAAAATGTACACCAGTTGATTTTGCTGATTTGTCAGCACCTTTAATGCCAGCCTTCTCAAGAGCAGCTTTGACTCCCTTATAATAGTTCATCATTTTAAACACGGACTTGATACTTCCTTTTGTTATTTTGTAGTTTGCAGGCAGAGCAAATTCCTCATCAGAGACAGATCTTGGTGTAATAGATACAACATCTCCTTCCTGATAAAAACTTAATTCGCCTACGCCCATCATTCCAACATTGCCACCATCGTACTTCATAATCCATTTTGTGGCGATAGTGTTGAGAGGCATTCCAAACAAATGCAAAGGATAACCTGATGGTGCCTTTATATCAGAACAATATGCGTGGCAAGAATATCTTTGAGCCATACCACCCATGTCATGAACTATATCTCCTTGCCACAATTTACATTCTTTATCCAAAAGCGTCTGTGTCTGATCTGTCTCCTTAAAAGTATTTTCTGTAAGTTTAGCAACTTGTCCCATGTGTCCGTAGTCCAGTGTGCGAGGAGCCGCAGCCATTATAAAATCCCATTTTTCCATGCTGAAACCTGTCCTCGTGATATCACAATAATGGGTATAAGCACCATTGATAACAGTGTGACACTGAGTGGTTTCGTCTATCAAGTGCATCTTGGAACCTTTTACTATAAGACGCATTTTATGAACTCCATCAACAAAAACACTGTTAGCCATTTTGTTTATCCATTCTGAATAATTCTCAAATGTCTCATAGGTTATTTCACCTTCAAAACAACCTGTTTCGTCTGGAGTCTTTTCTTCTGAAACCTTTAAATCTGTTGCTACAACTTTCCCTCTTTTAGCTTTTGAGCCAGAAGCTAATAACTGAGCATTAATATTAATGCATACGAATAATGCTGCTGTAATAGCAAGAATAACTTTTCTCATAATGATTATATTTTTAGTTGTTTAGAAATTGTGTTTGTTAATGAGAACATTTGGCTGTTGTCCTTTTCCGTAGGCGACACCAATTGATTGAATAGCATCAATTTTTGCTTTGCGAAGTTCCGATTCTTTATCATATTTCTTCATCTCAAACTTCCAAAGATTGCCAACTCCCGATCTTATCTCGTCATATAATTTCATCGCATCTGCATAGCAAGATGCATCTGGTAATATATTTGAAAGATATGTTGCTGCTTTGTCTGCACCCTCCATGTCCTGTGTAGCCATCCATGCTGATCTTGCCTTTGCTACATTGACCGCACATAAATAATCTTTATACTTCTGCCAAATATCAAGACTTGCGGAAATAGCATCATCGAACTTGCTACATTGCGATGGAATCATAGACAGAAGATAGAAGGCCTCGTCGTATTTTTCCTGAGCAGCCAATATCTTAGCCTTTTTTATAATATTCACACTTTCAGCTTCATAATATGCCATGATCTTCTCCTTTGCTGATGAACAAAAGGCTATGACCTTTTGATTGCTTTTGTTCAAGGCTCGGAATGCTGCATTATAGGCTTTTGTCTCGTTCGTTCCTACTCCTTTTACCGTTATTGTGTTATTCGTAAACACAGTACCCGACAGATTGTCCACGACTTGTAATGTCACATCAAGGGTTAATGCAATCTGCTGTTGAGTATTTGCCAATACGCCCTTTGACACGACATTGATCTTAGGCCGCAGCAAAAATTGCGTCATATAATCTGATTGTGCAGCCAAGCCATCTATAGTAACAGCCGAACAGATATTATTAACGAGATAGTCAATAGAGGCTTCTGGTACGCTTTCCACTTGTTTTGGTGAGCTGACGTACAATTGTATGCATCCCGATTGTGCAAATGTTTGTATAGCTATACATACAATTGCTAGAAATGTTAAAATCTTCTTCATGACCTATTATTTTTCACCGATGAATACTACAGCCTTACCCAAACCTCTGATATCCACTCTACAGGGAACCTGATACTTTGAGTTCAGATGCTTTGTTAACTCTCTCGCCCATCTGCGAGTGTCATTAGGACGACCGTTTGCCTGATACAAAGCTATGCGTATCTGTTCAAACTTTAGGAAGTTCTCTGAACCTTGAGATAGGTTATACCTATGGTTAACGGAGTTGTCTGAAACCCAATTATCGATAATGTCTGTTAATTCTTCACCTTCATACTCTCTTGTCAAATCAATACCAGAGCCATTGTCAATAACCTTAACCTCCATTGCTACCTCACGACCATTCTCCATCATATCGTCAAAATGCGCTTGCAGTTGGGAACAGAAATTATCCATATTTGCAACAACGGCTTCTTCTAAAAGTACTGAAAGTTCTGCTGACAGTGATGGAGTACCAGTTCCTTGACAACCTGCTATCTGTTTGTCTGTATATGAGTCTTTGGCCGCCAAAGAATATGTAATACTCTTCTTCGGACCCGTTGTGTTCACTTGCCAATTTAATTCAATTATAATGTCTGCATTGGCATTACGCTTCAAAGCATCGAGTGGAGACTCTGCAAGACCATCCCCAGACTTTCTCACAGTCATTGCGTCCATTGCTGCATTGGTCTCCACACTTTTGGTGACAGCAGAAAGATCTTTTAACGGAAAACTTCTGTCACTCATCAATGTATTAATCTTAGTAATAACGTTATTGCAGTCAGAACTGTTCTGAAGCGCTCTTTTGTAATTTGGGACATCAACAGTGGTTCCTTGATTGTCAAACTTATCCATGAAGTTATTATTGACACACCAATTGTCAGAAGGAACTACCATGAGTGTTGGCTTTTTTGCCTGTGCGAATGTTACGAGAGGAAGTAACACAATTAATAATGTGAAAATTGTCTTTTTCATTTCTTAGGAAGGATATTATCAGTTTCTAATCGTTGTTTTAACTCTGAGCGAAGAACTCTGACTGTAATGCCATATTTTACAAAGTGCTGGTTTTTCTCTTTTTCTTTGTCTTTCTTGAAAAGTCCATCTTTCTTCTCATCTTCCATAGAAACATACTTCAGATATTCACTACCATCCTTGAAGAAAGCATTAAAATAGTCTTCGTACTTTTCTTCTGCATTAACTTCAAAAATGATAGGCTTGGTATTGCATCCGGACACACCTTCGTGTATCCCCTTGAATATTACAGTGCGTACTGCCTCTTTCTTTGCCTGTTCTACTGCATCCTTTTTGTTCTTACCGATTCCCCAGGCTCTGAGAGTTTGTGAACCGTCCAATTCTACGCCAAGGCATTCTACTTTATAAGTGTTGTATGCCGCTGTATTTGTTTGTCCACAAATACGCTTTGCTGGAATCATCAGCAAAGCAGCAATTAATAATTTACCGAATGTATCCATAACTATTTTGTCATTTTAGAATCCAGAATTAAGTTCCTTGATTATTCCTGCTTTTGCTAATGCTTTTCGAAGAGTATCTTTGGATACAGATACGATTGCTCCTATTTTATATTCTTTCTTGGATGTCTTTATACGTTCCGCTGCAGGATCTACAATTTCTGCATAAGGAAGATAATCGCCATTCTTCCAGAAAGCATTGAAGAAATCTGATTTTTGAGTCTCTATCTCTGGGCTTGCAATTGGCTTTTGTGTGCCATATCCCTTTCGTGAGAACCCGCGGAATATTACTCCATGAATTGCAGCATATTTTATTTCTTCAGCGCCGACATCTGCTTTACCTGTATAAATATAAACTTTAACTAAAAATGTTCCTTCAACTCCTGTTTCTACACCTTCTATATCATAACGAATCTTTGAAGGTTCGATTGTTTTTGCATACGATACACTGAAGGAGGATAACAACATCAACAACGGAAGAACCGTCTTTAGTGCTGTTATAAAAAGGGAATTAGCATTACATAATTGCTTCGATTGGTTTTGAAAACAAATCATCTCGTTCTGGGTACAATTAAACTTCTTCTGGTTCCCGTCTAAAGAAAAACATCATGAAAAATTGAACGAGCATAAAAATTAAGCGTGGGAACCGCTTGTTGTCCGTCCCACATCCTGAGGCTCTAGCATTGCCTATTGTAGTTGAACAGACAACGCTAGAGCCCACGCCGATATGAAATGTAACCACATAGTGCTCCAAACCATGCACATTCTGTAATGATACAATTAGTGCCGTCAGAATACAATAATGGCTGTGACACAAATCACACCTGGGACATCTACCGTTGCTAAGTTCATGACTACAATGTGGTAATTTGTTAGATTCCAGAATGTCAAGAACAGAGCGTCAAGTAAACGCCTTTTTAATATGTCGTGATTCCCGCCCAATACCCGCTTCAACACTTGTGTTTCACATCCTCCGGACTCGTGCTGTCGCATCTCGCGACTGGACTTCGTCAAGTTGATGTTGCCATCGCATGTTTCAGCTCGTCGTGGACTTCAATCGAACCTTTACTGTTGGGCATTGCACTGGGGTGGTTCTGCCTTCCAATTAGATACGACAAAGGAAATCAATTGCAAATATAACAATATATATATATTGTGACAAGAAAACAGCAATTTTTAGTGCGTTTTTATTAAAATTTGAGATTAAAATTACATTTTTCTGTTGAAAAATTTAGCTGGAATGATATAATCTTTATATCTTTGCAACACTAAAACCCGCCAAGCCTCTCAACAATGCTCAAATGTGCGGGTCGTTTTTTTGTTAGCGCATATGGTAACAACGATTCCATTCAGCAAAGCATACTCGAGCCCACATGACCTGGTGGTGCTACTTCAATCACGAGGATTATCCATAGTGGATTCTGCATCAGCTGAACACTACTTGATGCATATAGGCTACTATCGTCTCTCTGCATATATGTATCCACTATTGAAGACGCCCAAAGATCTGCACATATACAAACCAAACGCAACTTTTGAACGGGTGATGATGCTGTATCGGTTTGACAAGGAAAGCATTGACATCGCACTAAGCACTATATGCAAGTGAGTAACAAGCAAAAGTGCAAATCAATCCCACTTGCGAAGGTCATTCTGAGCCTCGAGGACGTTTTCGACATCATCGGGCAATTGTGAGAAGAAATCGAGATTAGTAAGACTCTCTATCTCGTCGATAGTTCTTGAAGCAGACTCCATGGTCTGCTTCTTTTCTTTATTATCGTAATAGAAACCAATTCCCTTGGGACTGTCCTCGTTGAGCGACAGCACAACCTTGAAGAAAGCGTGGGGAACAGCCACCTTGTGCGTGTCACCGATCTTCTTGGGGCGCGAGGATGTATAGATAGGACCACAAACGATGTAGATGCTGCCCTCACGCTTCGCCCAGCGCCTGCACGAGTTTTCAAGACGTGCCCAATACTCCTGATTAAGAATCGGTACTTGTGGACAAATATTTGACATATAGAAGCAGTCGTGCATAGCCTGCGCGCTCCACGACATGTCGGCAGCAGGACACATATGACCACGGTCGTAACCAGAACGGGTATAGTCCCTCGTCTCCACACGATTTGCAGAGGGCAGTTCCTCGTCGGGTATAAACTCGTAATCCTTGCGCTTGACATCGCCATCAATTTCGTCTCTTGTAAGTTCCCACGCCACCCACTGAGGCGTATTGTATTTATAGTCAACACAGGTCACAAAACCCTCGTGTTCAATAATTTGAATACTTTCTTTTCCACCCTTCACCAAAGCCGTCAGGTCCAGTGCAGGCTCTGTCTTCCTTGCACCATTATCAGCACATTTCTTTTCCGTCTTGTTCTCTCCCACCGGCTCTTTGTCCATATATGTCCTGACTTTCGTGACGACTACAAAGACGATGATAAGCACCAGAACGGTTTTCAAATCAAGTCTACCTATTGAGTTTCTTTGCTTTTTTTTCATTTTGTAGATATATATTTACAAATTCGCCATCAAGCTGACGATGTTCAGCGTTTTGCCTTCTCCTGCTTCTTCTTGTTCTTCTGCTGCAGTTTGGCAATTATCTTCCGAATCTCCTTGGCAAATGTCTCAGAAGGATACAGCACCCAGAAGTTATCCTGTGCGGCTGTCTGGATCAGCACGCGGTAGGGCTGCTTCTCCTTATCCTGAAGCATTCGCTCCAATCGCTTCACGCTAAAGACGAACTGTGGATAGCAGTACATCACCGAGCCGTCGTCGAGTGCTGTGTCCATACGACTCTCGCGGCGCGCAATTACGGAACTGCTCTCGCGGTCCTCGGGACGTCCTGGGATTGTGTAGACCTCCAGCATGCTGACACCGGTTAGCAACGGGTGGTCGGAGTAATCGACAAACGTCATCGTGTTCTCTGCCGGATATGCATCTGTCAGTGTCCTGGACATGACAGGCACGATGATGCTGAAAGTGGAGTCGTTGAACAGCTCCACTCTGATAAGTTGTGGCACGTCGTGGTAATTGGCATCATGCCCGAAGAGCAGTTTGTAGCTCTCTGCCACCGGATGGCGAACCATCAGTTCCTCCTCGTCGACAAACACCATCTGCGGCACAAGCGAACAATCTATCCTGCTACGTCCACGGATATCCTCTACAAAGACGCGGCATCCATCCTTTGCAATCTTAAGCACGTTTTTGCCACTCTTGAGAGACATCGAATAATGTCCCGAGGCATCTGTTGAGGCAAAGTTCATAATGCGGTTGTCAACATCCACCTCAGTCACAGACGCACCGTCGACAGGTTCACCGTCGCACATTACCGTACCGCTGACAACACTTTGCGAGCGTCCCACCAAAGAGACCCACATCGCAAGAACAAACAGAAGTGTATTTTTCATAAAACGTCGCTTTCTCAAACAATGAAAATCAATGTGACAGTATGCCTACTGCCATCCATGAACACAAAGTTACGCAATCGTAAGTTAATACATAATATATTTATACCATTTTTTTACTTTTTTCATAACTATCTGTACATTTTGTCATTTTTAGCCCCTTTTCTTTTATAGTTTGAGGTATTTTTCCTAACTTTGCATCGTTTACTGCGCACGCGCGTTCGAATAATTACGTAACCAACAAGTAACCAAATATAAAGCCACCTGCAAACCAGGAGGGGCAAAACACCAGAAGAAACAGAATCGATGGAAGTTGCGATCGTTAAATACAATGCCGGTAACATACACTCAGTCATTCACGCACTGAAGAGACTTGGCGTAGAGCCAACACTTACCGACAATCCGGAAATGCTTGCAAAAGCCGACAAGGTGCTGTTCCCCGGACAGGGAGAAGCCAGCAATGCAATGCAGTATCTGAGGGAGCACAACCTGGACACCGTAATCCGCAATCTGAAGCAGCCCATACTGGGCATTTGCATCGGTCAGCAGTTGATGTGCCGCCACAGCGAAGAGGGAGACGTGGACTGTCTTGGCATCTTCGACGCAGAAGTGAAGCGATTCCAGCCACTGCGTCACGAGGACAAGGTGCCTCATATGGGATGGAACTCCATCGACACGAGTAGCGGCTGCCCGCTCTTCAAGGGTTTTGGCGCAGACGAGTACGTATACTTCGTTCACAGTTTCTACGTTCCGGTGTGCGAGCAGACTGCAGCAACAACCAACTACATACTGCCCTTCAGCGCGGCAATGCAGCACGGCAACTTCTATGCCACACAGTTTCATCCCGAGAAGAGTGGCAGCGTGGGCGAGAGAATAATAAAGAACTTCCTTGACATTTGACCAAAGGAGGTTAAGAAACACCCCGACATTTGACTAAAAGATGATTGAACTCATACCAGCCATAGACATAATAGAAGGCAAGTGCGTCAGACTAACCAAGGGAGACTATGACACCAAGAAAGTGTATGGCGACCCACTGGAGATGGCAAAGGAATTCGAGTCGTTAGGATTCGAGCGACTGCACGTGGTCGACCTTGACGGCGCGAAGAGCAAGCATGTGGTTAACATCGACTGCCTTCAGCGAATAACAGCCTCGACGAGACTGAAAGTGGACTTTGGCGGTGGAGTGAAGACCGACGATGACATAAAGAAGGCTTTTGATGCCGGTGCGACACTGGTGACTGCAGGCAGCATTGCAATAACCAATCCCGACACCTATCTGCGATGGCTCGACACATACGGCGCCGACCACCTCATACTTGGCGCCGACGTCAGAAACGGACGTGTCAGCATCAACGGATGGAAGGAGGACAGCACGACAATGCTCACCGACTTTCTGGAACGCTACATGAGCGCGGGCACCAGAAATGTGCTCTGCACAGAGATAAGCAAGGACGGCACACTTGCCGGACCAGCCACCGATCTCTACAAGAGCATCATGCAGCGATACCCCAAGTGTCACCTGATAGCAAGCGGCGGTGTCAGTTGCATGGAGGACATCGAGAACCTCGATGCCTCGGGCATCCCTGCGGTAGTCTTCGGCAAAGCCATCTACGAAGGAAAGATAGACCTGAAGGAACTGTCACGCAGATATCTGTCAATATAACCAACGAACAACAGAAGATGTTAGCAAAGAGAATCATACCCTGCCTTGACGTAAAGGACGGAATGACCGTAAAAGGCACTAACTTCGTCAACCTGCGAGAAGCAGGCGACCCAGTGGAACTGGGACGCGCCTACAGCGAGCAAGGTGCTGACGAACTTGTCTTTCTCGACATAACGGCAAGCCACGAGGGCAGGAAAACCTTTACCGACATGGTGGGCAGAGTGGCAGAGACACTCAGCATACCCTTTACCGTGGGCGGAGGCGTTAACGAGCTGCGCGACGTAGACCGACTGCTCAATGCCGGCGCCGACAAGGTGAGCCTCAACAGTGCCGCACTGCGCCGCCCCGAACTGATTGACGAAATAGCACGCCACTTCGGCAGTCAGGTGTGTGTCGTTGCCATCGACGCCAAGATGGACGAGAACGGGTGGACCTGCTACATGAACGGAGGCAGAATACCGACAGAGAAGAGCCTCTTCGACTGGGCAAGGGAAGCCAACGACCGTGGTGCCGGCGAGATTCTGTTTACGTCAATGAACCACGACGGCGTGAAAACGGGATTTGCCAACGATGCGCTGGCACGACTCGCAGACGGACTGACCATACCCGTCATCGCCAGTGGCGGAGCCGGTGCACGAGAGCATTTCCGCGACACATTCACCCTTGGTCATGCAGACGCCGCTCTCGCAGCAAGCGTCTTCCACTTTGGCGAAATCAAGATACCCGAACTTAAAGAATATCTGAAAGGGGAAGGGATAAGCGTCAGATTGAGTTAAAAGATAAAAGTTAAAAATTAAAAATTAAAATTTAGCGAGCCGACGGTTCGTCGAGATTTCGAAAAAGGAAAATAAAGAAAAACTGCAAAAAACAACAGACTACAATATGACAATAGACTTCGAAAAGATGGGCGGACTGGTTCCAGCCATCATACAAGACGCTGATACAAAGAACGTACTCATGCTGGGATACATGAACGAGGAGGCATACAAGAAGACTGTGGAGAGTGGTCTCGTAACCTTCTACAGCCGAACTCGCCAGACTCTCTGGACAAAGGGAGAGACAAGCGGTAATTGCCTTCATGTGGTAAGCATCAAGAACGATTGCGACAACGACACACTGCTCATAACGGTTCATCCCGACGGACCTGTTTGTCATACTGGCACAGACACATGCTGGGGCGAGGAGAACAAGACTGCAAATGACAATCCGCTGCTCTTCCTCAGCGAACTGAGCGACTTCATCGAGAAGAGATACAAGGAGATGCCCGAGGGCAGTTACACCACCAGCCTCTTCAAGGACGGACTGAACCGCATGGCGCAGAAGGTTGGCGAGGAAGCACTCGAACTGGTTATCGAGGCAACCAATGGTACCAACGACCGCATGATATACGAGGGCAGTGACATGCTCTACCACCTCATCGTGCTCCTGACAAGCAAGGGAATGCGCATCGAAGACATGGCGGCTGAACTTCGCGAGAGACACAACCCTGGCTGGAAGAAACACTAACGACCAGCAGGTAAGAGACAAACCGAGGTTGACTGACAAAAGACAACAACATTAAACTGCAGGCAACAAACTATGATTATAGAATACGAACATACCGACATCTACCAGGCAGAGCATCTCGTGCTGAAAGATGTCACATTCAAAGCAGAAGAGGGCGAACTGGTGTACCTCGTAGGTGCTGTTGGAAGTGGCAAGAGTTCGCTGCTCAAGACCCTTTACGGAGAACTGACGCCATCGGAAGGCAAAGCCATAGTCATGGGCAATGACATGGGTTCGATAAAAGCCAAGAAACTGCCGGCACTGAGAAAACAGATTGGAATAGTGTTCCAGGACTGCCAGTTGCTGCACGACCGCTCGGTACACGACAATCTGGACTTCGTGCTACGTGCCACGGGTTGGAAGAAGAAGGACGAGCGCGAGCGAAGGATTATAGAGGTACTGGAGGAGGTTGGTCTGCCCGACAAGGTAAACCATCGCCCTTACGAGCTCTCGGGCGGCGAACAGCAACGCATCTGCATAGCACGCGCCATCCTGAACACCCCTCAGCTTATACTTGCCGACGAGCCTACGGGCAACCTTGACGTAGAGAACGGACGCAACATCATCAAGTTGCTCAACCGTCTGCGCGAGGACGGCACAACCGTGGTCATCACCACCCACAATATGCAGTGGCTGGAGGAGGTTCCCGGAACGGTATACAAGTGCTACGACAACAGGCTGACAAATGCCGCAGAGACAGCAAGTGCCACCGGCACCCAGGAAGAAGCGACAGCCAACACTCCGGAATAAAAAGCAACAATAATATTAACATTAAATAAGAGCCTTCACGCAGGCTGTCACCATCCCCCAATGGAGGGGCGAAGGCAGGCGGCACGACGTTGGGGGCGCATCAAGACGACATGAAAGTAATGAAATTTGGTGGCACCTCGGTAGGTACGCCACAAAGAATGAAAGAGGTATGCGAACTCATCACACGCAGCAGCGAACCAACATTCGTTGTACTGTCTGCCATGAGTGGCACCACCAACTCGCTCGTTGAAATCAGCGACTATCTGTACAAGAAGAACACAGAAGGTGCAAGCAACATCATCAACAAGCTCGAGCAGAAGTACATGAAGCACTTGGATGAGTTGTACACTACCAGCGAATGGAAAGAGAAAACAGAGAAGTTCATCCGCGACGAGTTCAACTACCTCCGTTCATTCACAAAGATACTCTTCACATCGTTCGAAGAGAAGGTAATCCTGGCACAGGGCGAGATTATCAGCACCAACATGGTCACCAACTATCTGCTGGAATGCGGTGTCAAGACCATCCTGCTGAGTGCACTCGACTTTGTCCGCACCGACAAGAATGCAGAGCCTGACTTCAACTACATCCGCGAGCATGCAACAAAGCAGCTTAACGACAACCCCGACTACCAGATCTACATCACTCAGGGCTTCATCTGCCGCAACGCCTACGGCGAGATCGACAACCTTCTGCGTGGTGGCAGCGACTACACCGCATGCCTCATCGGTGCTGCACTGCAGAGCGAGGAGATACAGATATGGACAGACATCGACGGTATGCACAACAACGACCCACGTGTCGTAGAGAACACTATGCCTGTTCCACAGCTCTACTTCGAGGAGGCTGCCGAACTGGCATATTTCGGTGCTAAGATTCTGCACCCTACATGCATCCAGCCAGCCAAGTTCGCCGGCGTACCTGTACGTCTGCTCAACACTATGGACCCCAGCGCTCCCGGCACCATCATCAACAACGAGATGCAGCACGGAACCATCAAGGCTGTGGCAGCCAAGGACGGCATCACCTGCATCCAGATTCAGAGCAGCCGCATGCTGCTGGCTCACGGTTTCCTGCGCAAGGTGTTCGAGATATTCGAGACCTACAAGACCAGCATCGACATGGTATGCACCTCGGAGGTTGGCGTAAGCGTTACCATCGACAACCGCAGCCATCTGGCAGACATCATCAACGAGTTGAAGCAGTACGGCACCGTCAGCGTTGAGGACAACATGGTTATCATCTGCGTTGTGGGCGACCTCGACACCGAGAACGTTGGTTTCGAGACACGTGCATGCAACGCACTGAAGGAAATCCCTGTCCGCATGATCAGTTACGGTGGTTCCAACCACAACATCTCGTTCGTTGTGAGAAACGAGGACAAGACACGCACACTGCAGGCACTGAGTAACACACTTTTCATATAAGCACGACAATTATGTTTCCTATAGAGAAATTCAAAGGTATTAGAACTCCTTTCTACTACTACGACACAGAATTGCTCGACCAGACACTCGATGCCATCAAGAAGGAGTTGCGCCCTGGCTACAATATGCACTATGCCGTAAAGGCATGCACCAACCCTATTGTACTGAAGCACATCGCACAGGCTGGACTGGGTTGCGACTGTGTCAGCGGCGGAGAGATCCAGGCATGTCTTGATGCAGGCTTCAAGGCAGAGGACATCGTGTTTGCCGGAGTCGGCAAGAGCGACTGGGAGATTGAACTCGGACTGAAGGCCGGCATCGGATTCTTCAACGTAGAGAGCATACCCGAACTTGAGGTCATCAACGAGTTGGCTGGCGAGATGCAGAAGACGGCACGCGTCTGCTTCCGCATCAACCCCAACGTAGGTGCGCACACTCATGCCAACATCACCACCGGACTGGCAGAGAACAAGTTCGGCATAGCCATGGAAGACATGGTCAAGGTTATACGCATCGCTCAGGAGATGAAAAACGTTGAGTTTGTCGGTCTCCACTTCCACATCGGCAGTCAGTTGCTCGTCATGGACGACTTTGCCGCACTGTGCGACCGCATCAACGAACTGCAGGCCCAGTTGGATGCCGAGGGAATAAGCGTGCCCAACATCAACGTGGGCGGCGGACTTGGCATCGACTATCAGAACCCCGACGCCAATCCGATTCCCAACTTCAAGGCATACTTCGAGACCTATGCCACACGTCTCAACCTGCGCGAGGGTCAGCAGCTCCACTTCGAACTGGGCCGCGCCGTTGTCGGCCAGTGTGGCAGCCTCATCAGCAAGGTGCTCTATATCAAGAAGGGCAGCGTAAAGCAGTTTGCCATTGTCGACGCCGGCATGACCGACCTCATACGCCCTGCACTCTACGACGCATACCACTGCATACAGAACCTCACCTCGCCCGAGCAGCCAGTGGAGAAGTACGACGTTGTCGGCCCCATCTGCGAGTCGAGCGATGTCTTCGTCAAGGACTACGATATGCCCGGACTGAAGCGAGGCGACCTGGTTGCCATGCGTTCGGCTGGTGCCTACGGCGAGATTATGGCATCGCAGTACAACTGCCGCCAACTGCCCAAAGGCTACGCAGAACTGTAGTATGCTGATATGACATACATATTTATTATATATATAGTTTGTCTTGTTGTCTGGCTGGCATCGATAGCCAGGGTTTTCGCGTACAAAAGACTGGGGACCGAGATGGAGCGCACCCGCACCACCACCCCACCCGACGGCGAAGTGCCCGGCATCAGCGTCATCATAACGACACACAATCAGGAAGAGGAGTTGAGAAAGAACCTGCCCCTCATCCTGAGACAGATATATCCTGACTTCGAGGTGATAGTTGTTGACATAAAGTCAACGGACAACACCAAGATGCTGCTGGAGCGCCTTGAGGAAGACAACCTGCAACTGCACCACACCTTCACCCCGTCCACCGGTCGAGACATCAGTACCGAGCGCCTTGCCATTACGCTGGGCATCAAGGCAGCCACCAAGCCCTGGGTTGTCATCACCAAGGCCGACTGCTCGCCTGTGTCGCACCAGTGGCTGCGCAGGATGGGCGAAGCCATCGCCGGCCACCGCTCGGCAGAGATGGTCATCGGCTACTCGCGCTACAATGCTGTGAAGGGTTATTCGGGCAGACGCCTCAACTTCTTCCGCACATGGTTGCAGATGCTCACCCTCACGTTTGTCAGACAAGGAGGAGCGTATCGCTGCGACGGCACAAACATGGCATACAAGAAAGAGTTGTTCCTCTCTCACCAGGGCTTTGCATCTCACAGCAACCTTCTGGTAGGAGCCACCGACATCATGGTAAACCAGAACAGCACGAAGCACAACTGCACCGTATGCCTCCATCCGGAAGCTGTCATCGAGCAGAGCATGTCGCGCAACAGCCGCAACCTGTGGCATAACGAACGCCTGTTCTTCCAGGAGACGCGTCGCCACTTTACAAAGAAGTGGATTTACCGGGCAAGATATGCAGGCAGCGTACTTCTACACGCCATGCTTGTCATGTGCCTTGTCGCAACCATAGGCGTCAGCATCTGGCAGGAGCAGTATATTGCCACGGGAGCCGCCGTTGTACTGTGGTTCATCCATCTGCTGACGCAGGGAGCAGTAATAAACAGAACCGTCAAGATGCTCAACGGACACGGCATAGGCATATTCCACACTGCGTGGTTCATCCACCTCATCCCATTCTGGGACATGGGCGCATGGCTGCGTCACTCGTTCACCAGCAAGAAGCGTTTCAGGAAGAAATACATCTGACAAGCTGAAAGGTCGAAGAACCGGCAAACCCGCCACATCGCTAAATCTTAATTTTTAATTTTTAACTTTTAATTCACAAGAAGAAATCCTATGGAGTCCGTTCCCTTTATAGCATGGTGCTTGGAAAACCTCAACCAGTATTGGGTGATAGTGTTGCTGATGGCTATCGAAAGTAGTTTCATCCCCTTCCCAAGCGAGATTGTCATAATTCCTGCCGCCTATCTATCAGCAGCAACCAGTGCCATGGCAACCGGAGCCACCGCTGCCGGTGCAGTGGCAATGACAGCCCCTACAAGCGACCTCAACATATACCTCATCGTTCTGTTCGGAACCCTCGGAGCAGTCATCGGAGCCTTGGTGAACTACGGCCTTTCCATCTGGATTGGCAGACCGCTGGTTTACAAGTTTGCCAACAGTCGCGTGGGCCACATGTGCCTCATCAACCAGGAAAAGGTAGAGCAGGCAGAGGTGTACTTCGAGAAGCACGGAGCCTTGGGTACATTCTTCGGCCGTCTTGTGCCTGCCGTACGCCAACTTATCTCCATACCAGCCGGTCTGGCGCGTATGAACCTCGTCAAGTTTGTGTGCTACACGTCGCTGGGCGCTCTCCTGTGGAACAGCATTCTGGCTGCGCTGGGCTGCTACCTTGCCACCATCGTGAGTTATGAGAATCTCAACCAGAAGATTGCCGAGTACAGCGTACCGCTGAAGTGGTCGATGATAGGTCTTGGTGCACTCGTCGTGTGCTACCTTGCATGGCAGGGAATGAAGAAACAGAAGTAAAAACACCACAGCCTACCCCTTGGGGGGGTAAGAGCAAATCGATAGTAATAACAGTTTTCTGTAAAGAACCACGAGTGAAAAATTCGCACATCATCCTACTCTTAGCCTTTCTTGCAGGCACGACGGGCAAGGCTCAGATGCTGAATGAGATGTTCAAGGAGGACACCTCGCTCAGCGACTTGCCTGACAAGTCCCTAAGGGCCGAGATAGATGCCACGGCATTCTTCCGAGACAACGAATACGACTCGGAAGTGCAGAACGGCTATTCACTGCCAGGTGTGCGACTCACCCCCCACATCGCCTACAACCCACTGAGCCAGATTAACATCGAACTCGGTGCGTCCATGCTCTTCTTCAACGGAGCAAACAAGTATCCCTGCTTCGCATACCACGACATAGGAACGTGGAAGGGCAACCAGTACCAGCGCGGTTCGCACGTACTGCCTTGGGTACGTCTGCAGGCTTCACTCAAGCACGTTGACGTCATCCTCGGCAATATCTACGGAGGAGCCAACCACGAACTTATAGCACCCCTCTTCAACCCAGAGCAGAATATCAGCGCCGACCCCGAGATGGGTCTCCAGATTCTGCTACACCGCCCCCACATCAATCTCGACACATGGCTCAACTGGCAGAGCTACATCTTTGAGGAAGACAGCCACCAAGAGGCATTCACCGTGGGAACAAACGCAAAGATACTGTGGAACAGCGGCGCCATACAGTACTATTCGCCTGTACAGCTTCTCATTCAGCACAGAGGCGGCGAGCAGGACAACACCAACATGATGGTGCAGACCATATGCAACGTCTCCATCGGAGCTGGCATGAGAATAGACCGGGAAGAAGGCAGACTGAACTTCATCGATGCCCAGGCAAATGCCATAGCCTGCTACCAGCAGGCAGGCGAACTGTGGCCCTTCGACACAGGCTTTGCCTGGCACGCCGGAGTCAAGGCTGGCTGGTTCAAGCATCTCAGTGCCGGACTTGACTATGTCCACTCACCGCGCCAGTTCGTGTCGCTCTACGGCAATCCATTCTACAACACGCTGTCGCTCATCGACGGCGGAACGCAGATTACCGAGGACGGCAGCATAGCCGGCACGTTCAAGACACAGTACACCAAGATGCACAACGTGCGCCTGGGTATAGACTACCAGTACACGTTTGCCAAGGCATACACGCTCGGTGCCGAAGCCGAAGTGTTCTGTATAAATGGGAAAAAGAAGGGAATGCCGGGCAGACTCAGCGAGACGTGTTTCTCGTTTGGCGTCTATCTACGCGTATCGCCCAGTTTCATCATAAAGAAATTTTGAGTCCATCGTAAGCCAGATGCACTCCGTCGGGCAAGCCGGCGTCCACGTCAGCATGCAGTCCGGCATGGTGGCAGAGGTGGATGATGTACGTCTCCGGACTGCCAATCTTCTTACTGAAATCTACCGCATCCTGTATGGTCTGATGAGTAGGATGCGGTTTTTGTCGCAGACCGTTCACTAAAAGAATCTTCACGCCTTTCAACAGTTCCATCTCCTCCTCGGGCATGGTCTTCATATCCGTTATGTAGCCAATGTCGCCAATGCGATAACCAAGAATCGGCAGTTCGCCGTGCATCACCTTGAGAGCCGTAACGCTGATGTCGCCAACGGCAAACGTGTCGTGTGGCGCTACCTCCCTCAGTTCAAGTTGAGGCACGCCCGGATATAGATTCGTAACGAGGCAGTAAGGCAACCGTTCGCGCAGGTGCCTTGCCGAATATGAATCAGCATATAGAGGCAGAGTCTGGAGATAACTGAACGGACGCAGGTCGTCGATGCCCCCGACGTGGTCGTAATGCTCGTGGGTTATCAGACACGCGTCGATGGGTTTCCTCATTCCGATGCGCAACATCTGCTCGCGGAAGTCGGGTCCACAGTCCACCAGAAGCGTGGTACTCTCTGTCTCAACCAACGCTGAACAACGCAGACGCTTGTCGCGGGGGTCAGTGCTTGTACACACCTTACACTGGCACCCTATCTGCGGAACTCCGCACGACGTTCCTGTTCCCAGTATTGTTATCTCCATAATTATATCTTTAGCAAAGCCCACCTAAGCTCCGATGGGCGAATAAGTGAAGCGAAAAACGTTAAAACCTGACCCTAACGGCTGTCATTCGATGAAGTTCACCTCTGGATGAATGTCAATGCCAAACTTGTCGCTGACATCCGAGCGCACCGTCTCGCAAAGCCTTACGATATCCTGACCGCTGGCGCCGCCATGGTTCACCAACACCAGAGCCTGCTTCTCGTAGACACCAGCATTGCCCAGCCGGCGTCCCTTCCAGCCCGACTGTTCGATGAGCCATCCTGCCGGAATCTTCACCCTGTCATCGTCCACCTCATAGTGGGGCATGCCGGGATATTCCGCCAGCAGAGACTCGAACTTGACTCTGTCCACAATCGGATTCATGAAGAAACTACCCGCATTGCCCAGCACTTTCGGGTCGGGCAGTTTGCCGTTGCGCGTACCGATTATTATGTCGCGCAGCCTGCTGGCAGTCAGTTCGTCCAGTGCAATGCCACACGCCTCCACAGCCTTCTTCAAACCGCCATACTCCAGATGTGGCACGAAAACCTTGCTCAGACGATAGCACACATGGGTCACTGCATAGCGCCCTATGAGAGCATCACTCTTGAAGATGCTGTAGCGATAGGCATACTCGCACTCCTCGTTCTTCATTTTCAGGCACTCGCCGTTTGCCATATCCACCAGTTCAACCGACACGATAAAGTCCTTTGCCTCGGCACCGTACGCACCGATGTTCTGCACAGCCGAGGCACCAACCTCGCCCGGTATGAGCGAGAGGTTCTCCAGTCCGTACCATCCATGCTCTATGCTTTCTGCCACAAGGTCGTCCCAGACCATACCCGAACCAACCTTCACCACTACATCCTTGTCGGTCTCCTCCACCACCTCAACGCCAAGAATGGCACTGTGCAGTATAACACCGTCGAAATCATTCAGAAAAAGGAGATTGCTTCCGCCACCGATGTGCAGTTTCCTGCTGTCACGGTATTTCTGCAGAAGGTGCTGAAGTTCCTCCACGCTTTCGTATTCCGCAAGGCATCTTGCTTTGGCGTCAATGCCAAAAGTGTTATATGGTTTCAGGGATATGTTGCTTAGTTCCTTCATAGATGTTTTCTTGTTTTATCTAAGAGATGTACGGCGACAGCAGGATGAACGCGGTGCATCATCGTCTCACTCCTCCATCTCTACCAGTTTCCACGACCCGCCTTCCTGCTCGAAGGTCAGGATGTCCATCAGTCCGTTGGACATACCGCACTTCACGAACACCACGCGCTCGGCATTAGGTTTCATTATGCCGTAATCAAGCATTATGATGCGTCCCTCGGGCATTTCGGGCGAGAAGACGGCAAACTGGTCGGCATCTATCGTGCCCTCCACCGTCTCGCCATCCTCCTCGTCGGGTATCGACACCTTCAGTGGCTGTGCTATGTGCTGAGTCTGAAATTCCATGTCGGAGACGAACTGGCGGTAGAAGTTGAAGAACGAACCGGCTGAGTACTCGGCAAACGGCTCCACGTTTTCCGACGTCATCTTCCACTCGCCCCCGTTGTTGGAGAATGCAAAGCGCCGCGCATGTGCATTGTCAAGGTCCACGATATGCAGTTCGGCATTATTAACCTGCGAGGCAGGGTCAGCCTCCATCTGGCTTATATTGCTCAGCAGCAGTACGTAATAGTCGTTGGCAGTAGGAGCAAACTCGCGGTTGAAGTCGCGTCCCGACCTAATCACGCGCTCCGTATTGTCAGTACCGTCCACAACAGGCACGGGAAAAGCCACACGCTCCATCTGGAACGTCTTGCTGTGCAGGAATGCATAGATGAAGTCGTTGAAGTTCTCGTCCACAGCCACGTTCAGCACGTCGTCTGCCTCTTCATAGAATAATGTGTCTTCGGGAATGCTGTCTATCGCCTGAAGAACGGAATCGACCCATTCCTCGTCGCTTTGCTGCTTACTGTGGCAGCCGAAGACAGAGAAACCCATCAATATGCAACTGATAATCGCCAAACCTCTGCCACCATACAGGGCGAAAGAATGACAAAAAGAAACAAATAATGCTCTTATCATTTACGAATACCACAATTTTTATACAAAAGTACACTTTTCTTTCGAGATAGAGCACGATTTTATGAAAATAATCATTAACTTTGCAGAAAATAACTCAAACATAGGCTATGTTACAGAAGATAGAACAAATCATGCAGGAAATTGCCGACCTCAAGGCGACATCTGCAGAGGAGGCAGAAAACCTGCGCATCAAATATCTTAGCAAAAAAGGTGTGCTCAATGCCTTGATGGCCGATTTCCGCAACGTTGCTGCCGACCAGAAGAAAGAGGTCGGCATGAAACTCAACGAACTGAAGCAGGCCGCAACCAACAAGATCAACGAACTGAAGGACGCCGCACAGAGCCAGGAACAGGCAGGCGACGACCTCGACCTTACCCGCACTCCCTACCCCATCCGTCTTGGCACACGCCATCCACTGACCATCGTCAAGAACGAGATTGTGGACATCTTCAGCCGTCTCGGCTTTGTCCTGGCTGAGGGACCTGAGGTAGAAGACGACTGGCATGTATACAGCAGTATGAACTTTGCCGACGACCATCCAGCGCGCGACATGCAGGACACCTTCTTCGTCGAGAGCCATCCCGACATCATCCTGCGCAGTCACACCAGTTCGGTTCAGGCACGCGTCATGGAGACACAGAAGCCACCTATCCGCGTCATCTGCCCTGGTCGTGTGTACAGAAACGAGGCAATCAGCGCACGCGCTCACTGCTTCTTCCATCAGGTCGAGGGTCTCTACATCGACAAGAACGTCAGTTTCACCGACCTCAAGCAGGTGCTGCTGCTATTTGCTCAAGAGATGTTCGGTCCCGACACACAGATACGTCTGCGTCCAAGTTACTTCCCATTCACCGAGCCAAGTGCCGAAATGGACATCTCGTGCCACCTGTGTGGTGGAAAGGGATGCTCGTTCTGCAAGCACACCGGATGGGTCGAGATTCTCGGATGCGGTATGGTTGACCCCGCAGTGCTCGAGGCAAACGGCATCGATTCCAAGGAATACACTGGCTATGCATTCGGTATGGGTATCGAGCGTATCACCAACCTCAAGTATCAAGTCAAGGATCTCCGAATGTTCTCAGAGAACGACAAGCGGTTCCTCGACGAGTTTACCGCAGCCAACTAACCAAGTAGCATAAAACTTGGCAAAACAACATGTAACAGAATGAACAAAAACTAAACCAACCCCGACTCACGAACGGCAAAGTTTGTTTTTGTTCATTTTTGTTCCTAACACGGGCGGTCCCGCATCCGGTGCCACACCAACCTGCACACAAGCGGGCACGACAACAACCAGCAAGGGAAACCCTTTATCACTTTATTCATAACTAACAAAGAATTCATTTATGGAAGCAAAAAAGGTATTGGAAGATCTGAAAAGACGCTTTCCAGGTGAGCCTGAGTATCATCAGGCTGTAGAAGAGGTACTCTCAACCATCGAGGAGGAGTACAACAAGCACCCCGAGTTTGAAAAGGTAAATTTGATTGAGCGTCTCTGTATTCCCGATCGCATTTATCAGTTCCGTGTAACATGGATGGACGACAACGGTAACATCCAGACCAATATGGGTTACCGCATCCAGCACAACAACGCTATCGGTCCTTACAAGGGCGGTATCCGTTTCCACCGCAGTGTAAACCTCGGTATTCTTAAGTTCCTCGCATTCGAGCAGACATTCAAGAACTCACTCACAACCCTCCCAATGGGTGGTGGCAAGGGTGGTTCAGACTTCAGCCCACGCGGTAAGAGCAACGCTGAGGTTATGCGTTTCTGCCAGGCGTTCATGCTCGAGTTGACTCGTCACATCGGTCCAGACGTAGACGTACCTGCTGGTGACATCGGCGTTGGTGGTCGCGAGGTTGGTTTCATGTTCGGTATGTACAAGAAGCTCACACGCGAGTACAGCGGTGTATTGACAGGCAAGGGTCTCGAGTTTGGTGGTTCACTCATCCGTCCTGAGGCTACAGGTTACGGTACAGTATACTTCCTCCGCGCTATGCTGAAGACTAAGGGTGACAGCATCGAGGGCAAGAAGGTACTCATCAGTGGTGCTGGTAACGTTGCTCAGTACGCTGCAGAGAAGGTTCTTCAGCTCGGCGGTACAGTTATGACCATGAGCGACTCTGACGGTTACATCTACGACCCAGATGGTATCGATCGCGCTAAGCTCGACTACATCATGGAGCTCAAGAACGTTTACCGTGGACGTATCCGCGAGTACGCAGAGCAGTATCCTAACGCCAAGTATGTTGAGGGAGCTAAGCCATGGGGCGAGAAGGCAGACATCGCACTTCCTTGCGCTACTCAGAACGAGTTGAACGAGGAGCAGGCTAAGACACTTGTGGCAAACGGCTGTATCGCTGTTGCCGAGGGTGCCAACATGCCAAGCACACCAGGCGCTATCCGCGTATTCCAGGAGGCTAAGATTCTCTACTCTCCAGGTAAGGCAAGCAACGCTGGTGGTGTTTCTGTATCAGGCCTCGAGATGTCACAGAACTCAGAGCGTCTCTCATGGAGCGCTGAGGAGGTTGACGCTAAGCTTCTCTGGATCATGGAGAACATCCACGAGAACTGCGTGAAGTACGGTACAGAGCCTGATGGTTATGTAAACTACGTGAAGGGTGCTAACGTTGCAGGCTTCATGAAGGTTGCTAAGGCTATGATGGCACAGGGCATCGTTTAATACACGTCCTACATAGTATATTTATAGGGAGTCGCATGGCTCCCTATTTTTTTTTGCTTCGATCTTCCTGGAAGTGATGGGGCGTTGTTGGGGCTGGGAGGCTGCGTGAAAGGGTGAAAAGATGGATTGTGTCGTTATTCCCAACACTCTATGTCTTTTTCTATCTCGGGGAACTGCGAACGGTGGAACTCTGGGTCAAGCCCCTTCTTGCGCTGATCGAAATAGTCCTTGTACAGGCGCACCACCCACTTGCTGAGGAACAGTATCGAGATAAGATTGACGAACGTCATCAGCGCCATGCCCAGGTCAACGAAGCACCACGACTGCTGGAGCGACATGAAGCCACCGGCGAACACAGTGAAACCCGACAGCACTCGGAACATCTGTACCGCCCAATCCTTCTGTGTTATGAAGCGTATGTTTGTCTCGCCATAGAAGTAGTTGGCGATGATGGTGCTGTAGGCAAAGAGCAGTATGGCTGCCGTGAGGAACCAGCGACCGAACAAGCCGAGATGATGTTCCATGGCAGTGCCGGTAAGCACGATGCCGTCCTGACCATTGTCGTACACACCCGAAAGGATGACGACGAAAGCAGTGCAGGTGCAGATGACGAGCGTATCGACAAAGACGCCAAGGCTCTGCATAAGTCCCTGCTTTACGGGATGCGAAATGCTTGCCGTGGCAGCCGCATTGGGGGCACTGCCCTCGCCTGCCTCATTGCTGAAGAGGCCACGCTTGACACCCTGCATGACAGCCACCCCGACCATGCCTCCTGCAGCCTGGTGCACTCCAAAGGCACTGTCGACAATAAGACGTAACATATGAGGCACCTCGCCTATATTTATAATAAGGATATACAAAGCCAGCACAAGATAGCCGACTGCCATGAACGGCACCACCATAGACGCGAACTTGGAAATGCGCTGGATACCTCCGAAGATGATGCCGTAGGTGAGCAGCATCAGGGCAATGCCCACGGAGATTGGAGGCAACTCGTCGACACCGAATGCACTGAAGTAAGCCGTGCTGACGGCATCGCACAGCGTATTGCTCTGAGTTATCTGGTTGGCAAGACCGAAACCGTAGATGATGCAGACGGCAAACACCACGCCCAACCATCGCTTGTGCAGACCGTGCTGTATGTAATAGGCTGGTCCGCCGTAGAAGGCGTCCTCGCCCTTTCGTTTGAAGAGTTGTGCCAGTGTCGCCTCGAAAAACGAGGTGGCTGCGCCAAAGAGAGCCATGACCCACATCCAGAACACCGCACCGGGACCGCCGATGCAGATGGCGCTTGCCACACCAGCCAGATTGCCCGTACCCACACGGCTTGACAGACTGACGGCAAATGCCTGGAAGGAGTTGATGCTCAGTTTGCCGTTGCTCTGGCTCTCTTCAACCTTTTTGCCCGAAGATAAGAGCAGGCGCGCCATCTCTCCCACCTTGAGGAACTGCACTCCACGCAGCATGACGGTGAAGAGGACTGCGCAACCGATAAGTAACGCCATGATGATGTACGACCAGAGAAAGTCGGAGACTGCCTGTATGGTTTCCATGGGTTTCTGTCGGTATTATTAAACAAGGTCAAGGATTTCGGACGGAGTCTCTATCATCTGAAACGCACCAATCTCCTTGAGATAGTCTCGGTCGCGGAATCCCCAGAGGACGGAGATGCACGGCAGTCCGGCATTGCGCGCCGTTGCCATATCGACCTCCGAGTCGCCCACATATATGGCATCCTCGGTGTTCACCCCGAGTATGTCGAGCGCCTTATAGACCATGTCGGGACTTGGCTTGCGACGCAATGCCTCGTGCTCGCCTATGGCAACATCTATCAGACCATCGAAGAACGTGTGGTAGAGTTCGTCCACCCCAGCCTGAAGTTTGTTACTGACGATAGCCATCTTGTAGCCCCTTGCCTTGAGTTCGCGCAGCAGGTCTCCGATACCGGGATAGAGGGCGGTGTGGTCCTGACAGTGCACCACGTAGTGCTCCTGGAAGACACGGAAGCACTCGTCAAAGTCATCCTCCGAAACACCGGCGGGTACTGCCTGCTCCATGAGTCGGCGCACACCGTTGCCCACAAACTGACGCACCTCGTCAAGCGTTCGCTCTGCCCATCCCATGTGTCTCAATGCGAAGTTCGTGCTCTCCTTAAGGTCGAAGAGCGTATCAGTGAGAGTTCCGTCCAAGTCGAATACTATAGCCTTGTATTTCATTTTTCCGTTCGTTTTAGTTCGGCAAAAGTACACATAATATGTGAAAACATGAACTAAAACAAAAAATTTTTATCGGAAAGGATTTCTAATTTTTAAATTCTTTGTAACTTTGCGACGGTTTACGGATAAGGGAATCGGGTGAAAGTCCCGAACTGTCCCGCAGCTGTAAGTTTAATGAATGGCCTGCAACAATTGGTCACTGGGAAATCGGAAGTTCCGCTCAGGGCGTCAAAGGACGGCGCCACACACTGAGTGAGGCACGGAAGAGAATACTGGGAAGACGTTGCAAAGGTACGAAACAAGTCAGAAGACCTACCGAAAACCCTCATCCCCCATGCCGCCAACGGCACAGCGGGAAGAATATTCACGAACCGAGGAGAACGTGTTTTATTAACTTACAAATATCAACAAAAAAAATGAAAAAGTATTTTTTCCTTGCAATGGCGCTTTGCGCAGGATTTGCATTCACATCTTGTGATGACGACGATGATGACAACAACGGTGTGCTTACTGCAACCGTCAGTTTCGAGGGTGACTATTGGAACAAGCTCATCGATGACAAGCAGATGTATGGTTCGCTGCTCTACGGCGACGGTTCGTACAGATGGGAGGACGAGACTACAAAGCTCGCTTCCAAGCTGACCAACGCATGGGGCGACGGTATGTTCTGGGGTGGCGGTATTGCCATCAGCAACTACGTTGACGCAGACTTCAAGGCGCACACTGGTTCTAATTATCAGTTGACCGTACCTGTAAGCAACGGCAGCAATAACTTCGCTGTGGCTTACTGCGAGGCTCACCTCACCTTTGCTGACGGCAAGGCTCATGTCATCCAGTCAATGGACGTAATCCCAACAAACTACGTACTCGGTTCTATCAGCTATGGCGACGGCTATGCCAGCGCACTGACAGAAAAGGGCGACTACCTGACTGTTGTCGCAACTGCTGACAACGAGAAGACGCTTGAGTTCGACCTTGCACGCGACGGTAACATCCAGACAACCTGGAAGCACGTGGACTTCTCAAGCCTGGGTGCAGTAAAGAGCATCACATTCACCATGAAGGGCAGCGACAACAGCGAAGATATAGTTAAGTCTCCTGCATACTTTGCATTCGACAACGTCGTTGTTGAACTCTGACCTCCGACATGATTAATACAATCAAAAGATACAATAAATACATGCTGCTGGCAATCTCCGCGTTGCTGGCAGCATGTTCTGATTTAGAGACTGCCCCTGAAGAGGTGTTCGACGCTTCGAAGGAGAGCGGTGTCCTGGTGCTGTGCGAGGGAAACTTCAACTCGGGCAACAGCACCCTGGCATACTACAATGCCGTGACAAAGAGCGTAGAGAACGGAGTCTTCCAAAGAGCCAACGACCGGCGACTGGGCGACACGGGCCAGTCCATCACCATACACAATGGGGTGGCCTATGTGGCAGTGGAAAACAGCGGCGTGGTGTGGGGCATCGACGTGGCAACCTTCCGCGTTGTTGGTCAGCTGACATCGTCGCAGACCGAGCACATGATAAATCCGCGATACGTGCAGGTCATCTCCGACGAGAAGGCATACATCACCGATCTCTACTCCCCCTATATTACCATCTTCAACCCAAAGACATTCGCCTGCAGTGGCAGCATACACACCAAACAGCCCAACGTGGGCATGTACGCCTCTACCGAGCAGATGGCAAAGTGTGGCAAGTATGTATTCGTGACCTGCTGGAGTTACAGCAACAAGGTGCTGGTCGTCGACAGCGAGACCGACGAGATGGTGAACGAGATTGAACTCTCGAGCATGCAGCCCAAGAGCATCAAGGCAGACTGCAACGGCAAGGTGTGGGTAATTACGGACGGAGGCTACGACACTGGCACCGACTCCTACGGCGAGAACGCGCCCCATCTCTACCGCATCGACGCAGCCAGCCAGAAGGTGGAACTCGACATCACTCTGCCAACCGACGAGGCTGCCGTGCAGCTTGCCGTCAACGCAGAAGGCAACATGCTCTATTTTATAAATAATGACATCTACCGAATGTCGGTCAACGACGAGACCGTGCCCGCCACACCATTCATAGAGGCACCTGCCGACACCTACGGCAAGAAGCACAAACTCTACGGAATAAGTGTGGAACCCAAGTCGGGCGAGATATACGTTGCCGATGCCGTGGACTATGCACAGAGCGGCGTGGTGTACCGCTATGCCAAGGACGGAACACTGACCGACCAGTTCAGAGTGGGAATCAACCCCAACGGCTTCGCCTTCACGAGCGGCAAGACCGAAATAAGCGAGGGTGGAGACCCGGACGATGACGGCGAGGATGACGGAGTGCAGTCGCTCGTGAACAAGGTTTACGAGTTCATGCCGGCACCCGGACTTCTGGTCAACGGCTACCGCATAACGGGCGACTTCATACACGACGGGGCAACGATGCAGGAGGCTTGCGAGGCTGTTCTGAGCAACTGGCAGAAGACCTGGTCGGTGAGTCTGGGCGGACAGGGCGGCTACGTGGTGGCGGGCTTCGACCATCAGGTGCAGAACAGCAACGGCGACTACGACATTGCCATCAAGGGCAACCCTTACAGTTACCAGAGCGAACCGGGCATCATCTGGGTAAGCCGCGACGACAACGGCAACGGACTGCCCGACGACACCTGGTACGAACTGGCAGGCAGCGAATACGGCACCGAGAACGAAACCCTCGGCTATGCCATCACCTACTACAAGCCCACCGTGCCCGGACAGGACATCGAGTGGACGGACAACCAGGGTGGTTCGGGCATCATTCCACACATGGAGTACTGGAATTCGCACGCCTTCTACTGGCAGGACTGGATTCCCACGGAGACTGACTCGGAGGGAAGGGAATGCCACACGTACTACGGTTCGCGACTAAAGGACACACACACCTACGACGAGGAGACAAACATGTCGCAGATGCCTCCCTTCGACTGGGGATATGCCGACAACAACGGGTCCGACTATTTCCGCAACCCAACCTTCAACAGTCAGCAGAGTTTAGGATACTACAAGATAAGCAACGCGGTGACAAGCGAGGGCAAGCCTGCCGACCTCGACCACATCGACTTTGTGAAGGTGCAGACCGGACAGACAGGCTGGACTCCAAACCTGGGCGAGATATCGACCGAGGTGTACGGCATCTGGGATGCTCACATCAAAAACAAGAAATGACGAGAACTGCCATCATAGCAACAAGGACGCTCGTCTGTGCCATCGCACTGTGCCTCTGCCTGGCAGCACATGCGCAGGAGGCGACAACGATGAAGGAGGTGAACGTGTCGACCAGCAGGAGGCTGAGCGATGCCGGCATTGAGAAGACCGTGCTCGACACCGCCGTCCTGCACGACAACATTGCCTACTCCATGGCAGACATACTTGGCAAGAACTCCACACTCTTCATAAAAAGCTACGGCAGGGCCACTGAGAGCACTGCCGAATTCAGGGGCACGAGTCCGAGCCACACGCAGGTGATGTGGAACGGCATGAAGATAAACTCGCCCATGCTCGGCACCGTCGACTTCTCGTACATCCCGGCTTATTTCGTGGACGAGACGACACTGTTGCACGGAGCCTCGTCGGTATGCACCACCGACGGCGGACTGGGCGGTGCCATAGAACTGACCACCAAACCCATCTTCGAAAAGGGATTCGGGATGCAGTACACACAGGGCGTCGGCTCGTTCAGCACCTACGACCAGTTTCTGCGTCTCACCTACGGCAACGAGCACTGGAGCAGCAGCACGCGCGTGGCATACTCTCATTCGAAGAACGACTTCAAATACACCAACTACGACAAGAAGGTCGACGAGCGAGACGAGACCGGCAAGATAGTAAGGAGTTACCACCCGACCGAACGCAACAAGAGTGGATACTTTGACGACGTCAACGTGATGCAGGACGTCTACTACAACGACCTCAAGGGCAACCGCTACGGTGCTATGCTGTGGTACGGCTATAGCCTGAGGGGACTGCCGTTCTTGAGCGTGGACTACAAGACGGACAACGACTTCACGAACGAGCACGAGCAGCAGAGCGTACGCGCGCTGCTGAAGTGGGACCGCACGAAGGGCACACTGAACGTGGGCATGAAGGCGGGCTATGCCTACCAGAACATAGGCTACGAATACTCGACCAACAGGCAGGACTTCACCACCGACATAACAAACTCGCGCAGTTATGCGCAGACGGGCTTCGTGCATGCCAACGCCGACTATGCACCAAGTCAGCAGTGGTTTCTCAGCGCCAGCGCCTCGCTCTACTACAATCATGTAAAGAGTTGGGACCGCTCGCCCTTCCACATCGGCGACAACTACAACCAGGGCAGGATGGAGGAAAACCTGGCGGTCTCGGCAAAATGGCGACCACTGGAACCGCTCACCATGAACGTGGTGCTGCGTGAAACCATCTACAAGGACGACATTGTGCCCGTCATACCGGCATTCTTCATCGAATACGTAGCCTTCAAACCCATCAACCTGACTCTGAAGGCAAGCGTGACACGCAACTATCGCTACCCGACACTCGACGACCTCTACTACAAACCCGGAGGCAATCCTCAACTGAAACCCGAATATGGATTCACCTATGACGGAGGCATTGAATTTGCCATAAAGAGGAAGCGATGGAATGTCAGCGCCAACGTCACGGCGTTCAATTCGCACATTACCGACTGGATTCTGTGGACTCCCAACAGCAAGGGCTACTGGCAGCCGTCGAACATAAAGAAGGTGCACAACTACGGCGTGGAGGCGATGCTCGGAGCCGATTGGGCAATGGGCAGGCACTGGAGGGCTGATGTCACCGGAAACTTTGCATACACTCCGTCAATAAACAAGGGTGAGAAAAGGAACTCGAACGACGCATCCTACGGCAAGCAACTGTGCTACGTGCCACGTGTGTCGGCAAACATCAATGCCAAACTGCACTTCAGGTCGTGGACGCTTGGCTACCAGTGGGTGCACTACAGCGAGCGTTACACCACAACCAGCAACGAGGTTGGCTACATCACCGGCAAACTGAAACCCTACTATATGAGCGACATTTCGCTGGAGAAGGCTTTTCGCCTGAAAAAAGCAAGCCTTTCGCTCAAGGCGCAACTGAACAACATCCTTGGCACTGAATACGTGACAGTCCTGTCGCGACCGATGGCAGGACGCAACTTTGAGGTCTTTCTTGAAATAAAATACTGAAAACAAGACTATCCATCATGAGCAAGACGCTGAGATTACTATACCTGACATTTTGCATCACCGCACTCGCCGCTTGCCAGCCGGCAAGACAGGAAACGACCGAAGGCGGCGACACGATACCGATGGCTTACGCCAAGAACATAACGATGGTACGGCACGACGGTTTCACGCTGGTTTCGCTTCGCAATCCGTGGGACACCACAGCCGTGCTGCACCAGTATGCACTGACCGACGAGGAGGGAAGGCACAACCCTGCCATACCCTCGACAGCAACCATCGTAAAGGTGCCTCTAAGCAAGGCGGCTGTGTTCACGGCTGTTCACTGTGCGCTGCTGAAGGACCTCGGGGTGGAGGCGCGCATAGGCGGTGTGGCAGACCTGGAATATATCTACCTGCCCTTCGTCAGGGAGGGAGTAAAGAAGGGGCACATAGCCGACCTTGGCAAGAGCATGGAGCCAAACATGGAGCGTGTCATGCAACTGGAACCCGACGCCCTGATGCCGTCGCCCTTCCAGAACAGCGGTGGCTACGGACGCCTGGAGAACATAGGCATACCCATAGTGGAGTGTGCCGACTACATGGAGGTGTCGCCGTTGGCAGGAGCCGAATGGATGAAGTTCTACGGTCGCCTGTTCGGAGTGGAAGAGAGGGCTGACAGCCTGTTCGCCACCATCGAGAAGGAATACCTCAGTCTGAAGGCTACGGCTGAACAGACCGCGCACAGGCCCACGCTACTGGTGGAGCGCATGAGCGGTGCGTCGTGGCACATGCCAGGCGGCAATAGCACAATGGGCATCCTCTATCACGATGCTGGTGCCGACTATCTCTGGGCAGACACACCGAACAGCGGTTCAACACCGATGTCCTTCGAGAGTGTGTTCGAGCGCGGACTGAACGCCGACTTCTGGTTGCTTAAGTACAATCAGGACGGCGAGATGACCTACGAACAACTGGAGAAGGACAACAAGTCGTACACCAAGTTCAAGGCGTTCAGGGAGCACAGGGTGTACGGTTGCAACACGTCAACAACGAATTTCTACGAGGAAACTCCCTTCCACCCCGAACGTCTTCTGGCTTCTCTAATACAGATTTTTCACCCAGAACTTTCAGTTTCAGCAAAAAAACAGTATTTTTGTCCTTTGAAATAAAATAAAGGCGATGAGCAGAAGACTGACAATACCCATACTGATTCTTTCCGTAGCCGTACTGGCCATGGCAAACCTGGTGTGGGGTTCTGTCAGCATCCCGCTCGCCGACACAGTCTCAATCCTGCTTGGCAAGGGAGCCAGCGGACACCCTTCGTGGGAATACATCATCATGGACAACCGCATACCGCAGATGCTGACGGCGGCACTGACAGGTGCGTCGCTTGCCGTGGGCGGCCTGCTGCTGCAGACCACCTTCCGCAACCCTCTGGCAGGTCCGAGCATCCTCGGCATCGACAGTGGCGCAAACCTCGGAGTGGCGATCGTGATGCTGCTTCTGAGCGGCACGATGACACTGGGCAGCATGACGCTGAGCGGCTACCTGCTTGTCATCATAGCCGCAATGCTCGGAGCCGGATGCATCATGGCTCTGCTGCTGGTCTTCTCGCAGAAGATAAACAGCCACCTGATGCTTCTCATCACGGGTATAATGGTGAGTTACATCACGGGCAGCCTCATCTCGCTGCTCAACTTCGGTGCCACGGAACAGGGTGTCCACGCATACATGATGTGGGGCATGGGCAACTTCAGCGGCATCTCTACCGAACGTCTGCCGCTCTTCGCCGCACTATGCGGACTGGGACTGCTGAGCGCCTTCCTGCTGATGAAGCCACTCAACGCCCTGCTGCTGGGCGAACACTACGCACGCAACCTCGGTTATTCCATAAAACCACTGAGAACAAAACTGCTGCTCGTGACAGGTCTGCTGACCGCCACCACGACAGCATTCTGCGGTCCCATAACCTTTCTCGGACTGGCTGTGCCACACCTTGCACGACTGGCAACGGGAACACACAACCACCGCACTCTGCTGCCTGCCACGATGCTTACGGGCGCCATCCTGGCTCTGACGTGCAACCTGATAAGCACTGTCCCATCGAGTGGCAGCATCATACCCATCAACATCATCACGCCGTGCATCGGTGCACCAATCGTCATCTGGATAATATTGAAGAAATAACTTCGAACCGCTATAAAGAAACCGTATCATGAGAAAGAAATCACTACTGACGGCTCTGCTTTTCACTGCCGCTTTCGAGATTAGTACTGTTGCCAATGCCATAACGGCAGACTACAACATAGTCCCCCTTCCCAAAAGTGTGACCGAACTCGACACGACCAGGACGTTCGCACTGCAGGACGGCGACATCATCTCCTACCCCGCCGGAAACGAGGAGTTGAAGCGCAACGCCGCATTTCTCAAAGACTATCTGCTGGAGACCTGCGGTCTGCGCCTCACCACCGAACCCGACGCCAAGAAGGCTGCCGTGGTAATAGCGCTGCGCAACGAGAAGAAGCGTACGGACAACCCCGACTCGTACACCATAACCGTCAGCAAGAAAGGCATCGCCATACAGGCAAACTGCGGAGAAGGCATCTTCAGAGCAGTGCAGACACTGCGCAAGAGCACCATTTCCGACGCCAGTGAGGAGGCAGGAAAGCCGGCACTGTTCCCCTACGCCACCATCAACGACGAGCCACGGTTCCAGTACCGCGGCCAGCACCTCGACGTGGCACGCCACTACATGCCCACCGACTTCATCAAGCGTTTCATCGACATCTGTGCACTGCACGGCATCAACCAGTTCCACTGGCACATTACCGACGACCAGGGATGGCGCTTCGAGATCAAGTCGATGCCCGAACTGGCAAAGAAGGGCAGTTTCCGCCCACACACCGTGATTGGCAACAACTGCTACAGCGGAAACGGCACATACCTGTACGACGACACACCCGAGGAGGGCTACTACACGCAAGAGGAGATAAAGGACATCATCAACTATGCGCAGCAGAGATACATCAACATCATTCCGGAGATTGACCTGCCAGGGCACATGGTGGCAGCATTGCACGTATATCCCGAACTGGGATGCACAGGCGGTCCGTACGACGTGTGGCCAGTGTGGGGAGTAGCAGACGACGTGCTGTGTGCCGGAAATCCGAAGGTCATGGATTTCCTGAAGAAGGTTCTTGGCGAGACTTGCGACGTATTCCCGAGCAAGATGATACACATCGGAGGCGACGAGAGTCCGCGTGTACGCTGGGAGAAGTGCCCCAAGTGCCAGGCTAAGATGAAGGAACTCGGACTGAAGAAGGAGGCGCAACTGCAGACTTACATCAACAAGGAGATGGACAAGTTCCTGCAGGAGAGAGGACGCACTCTGATAGGATGGGACGAGACACTGGAAGGCGGTCTGAGCGAGAACGCCATCGTCATGTCGTGGCGCGGATACAACGGCGGCATTGCCGCTGCCAGACAGCACCACCCCGTCATCATGACACCAACTGACCACTGCTACATCGACTACTATCAGTTGAAAAACCAGAGAGCACAGCCACTTGCCATCGGCGGCTATGTGCCTGTGAGCAAAGTGTACAGCATGGAACCTGTTCCCACCGAACTGACCGAGGAGGAGCAGAAGTACATTCTCGGTCCGCAGTGCAACCTCTGGACGGAATACGTGCTGAGTCCCGAACACGCCGAATACATGCTGCTGCCACGTATGGCTGCCATGAGCGAGGTGCAGTGGATGCAGCCCGACAAGAAGAACTACGAGGAGTTTACCAAGCGTCTCAACCGCCTTCAGCAACTCTACAAGAAGTTGGGCTACAACTACTGTCAGAAATACGAGTAAGGAGAAGCTCCCTTTACCCCCGAGGGGGAATAACGTTTGATGGGAGTTAACAGGAGTTTGATGGGAGTTACCAGAAAAGAGTTATGACATACGAGCTGATAGACCTCACCATCGGCTATGGCAAGACCGTCGTAGCCGATGGCATAAATGCTACGCTCGAGGAGGGCAAGATGGCTTGCCTCATCGGGCAGAACGGAGCCGGCAAGAGCACACTGCTTCGCACACTCTGCTGTTTCCAGCCGTCGCTCGACGGAAAGAAACTGCTCGACGGAAAGGACGTCAGCCGTCTCAGCGCTCAGGAACTTAGCACTATGATTGGCGTGGTGCTGACCGACAGGGTGGATGTGCAGGGCATGACGGTACGCGAACTGGTGGCAATGGGTCGCAGTCCGTACACCGACTTCTGGGGCAAGCTAAAGCCCGAAGACGAGACTATCGTTGAGGAAGCCATACGCCTGACAGGCATAGAGGCACTGGCGTCACGCCAGATAAACACGCTCAGCGACGGCGAGCGTCAGAAAGTCATGATAGCCAAGACACTGGCTCAGCAGACACCCATCATCCTGCTTGACGAGCCAACGGCATTCCTTGACTTCCCGAGCAAGGTCGAGACGATGCTTCTGCTAAAGAGGCTGGCTCACGAACAGGGGAAATCCATACTAATATCGACGCACGATCTCGACCTGGCACTGCAAACAGCCGACACGCTGTGGCTGATGGGAAAATCATCGCTGATAGTCGGACCTCCATCCGCCCTGGCTCAGGACAACACGCTGGCACTGTTCTTTGCCAATCCGAATGTCAACTTCAATGCCGGCGAACTGCGCTTCACCATCAAGCGATAAGTGATGACGGGAATGACTTCTCCTGAGATGAAATCATTCCCGTCAACACCATATACCGAATTACTGAACAATCACCGTCTTGCCATCCGTGACGAATATGCCACGCTCGCCCTTCTGGCGCAGCGTGCCGTTGAGATGGTAGAACGCTTTCTCGACCGCTCCACTCTCCCTTACGCCTGTCACGCCCGTTGCATACTCTTCGGGCGTGAGGATGCGCACCGCTGCCGGAGTCTCTGCACCATCTGCAGCAGAGATTACATAGTTGGCAGCGTATGCCGGTATGGCAAGACGCGAACCGTTGGTTACTCTGTTGAAGACAATTCCGCCGCGGCTTGCTATGTTGCGCGGATTACCGTAGACTGACGTTCCGTCTCCCACCAATCTCTTGTTGACATACCAGCCACACAGTGGGCCTGCTTTCGACTCGCAGTTGGTAGGCAAAGTCTGCGCCTTCCACTCGCTCAGCGGACGGCCGAACTGAAACTCAGACTCCGGTGCTGCTATAAACACGTATGGGTGAAAAGCCTGGAGCGTAGCACCCTCGTAAGGTTGAAGGACTGTTGCCGTGCGCTCGGTGCCCTCTTCCGTGAAACTTACCGTCTCCTCGCTACATTCGTACACGTCCATACCCTCGGGCACAGGCTGCTCGTAAGGCAGGCAGAGTGTCTGCACGCCATAGGCAGGTGTTGTAACCTTGATGTTGGTCTGTATGGGATGGAATGGATTTTCCTCGGTGAACTTATACTTTCCGTCGGAAGCCCAGTCGAGACTGAAACGCACGAAGCGCATCGTATAATCACCGTAAACACCCTTCTCCTCGTAGTAGCAGCCGAGTGTTCCGTCGCCCAGAACGGTTGTGGCACTGTATGCCGAACCACGTGGGCAGATGGTCTTCTTGTTGAAGAATGTCTCGCCCTCGTCACTGCTCAGTGCTATGCTGACATTCGAGCGTGAACCATCGGACGCTGCAGGGAGGGTCTGGAGGGCGATGTTCCATGGATTGCCGTCGAGCGTAGAACACCACACCATATATTCACCGTCGCAGGCATTGCCCGAGATGGCATCGCTGCCGAACTTGGTGCCGGCTGGCTTGTTCCATGTCAGACCATCGTTGCTGGTGTTGTTGCTGTAGTTGTAGCCCGACGCACGCACACTGATGGCAAGGTCTCCGTTGTTGCGCTCGAGACACTTAGGCTCGTCGGCACTTCCTATCGGACAAACGCCACTGACGTACCAACTCTTTCCACCGTCCTTCGACATGAAGAAGGCGAACTGGCGCGCACCGTTCTCATCACGATTGACGAATGGCGACACGAGTGTGCCGTCGCGCTTCTGCAGTCCGGCTCCCGAACCGCTGAAACCTCCCTTCCACAACGGGTTGGGACTGCCGGCTCCGTATAACTCCTTGGTGTGGTCAACCGGCTTGCTCCATGTCTCGCCACCATCGTGGCTGATGATGGTCTTCCACGTCTGAGGCTTCTCGGGTGTACTGTCCCAGAATCCGTGACCGTTGGTGGCACAGGTCATGATGCCGATAATGTCGCCATTGATACGGTTGGTGATGATCTCGGCGTCGCCATGGGCATACTCGCCTCCGGTGGCAGCCTCGCCGGCAACAATCTTCGGTTCGGACCATGTCCTGCCGTTGTCGTCGCTGTGCTGGGCGGTGATATAGACATGGTTTGGCAAGTCGCCGCCGTGGTGCAGACGGTCGTCGGTGAGTGTGACGAGACGCTTGCCGTCGGCAGTTGTGGTGATGGCAGGAATGCGGAAGTACGTACTGCCGAACTTACCGTCGCCCGACATGAGCACGGTGCTCTCGGTCAGGAAGATTGTAGCCTTATACTGTGGGTTGCCAGCCTTCTCGGCAATATCCTTTGCCGAACCGGTCTCTGCATCATATATTATATAATCGGTAATAGTGGCATCGACGGTGTTGCCTTCCTTTGCATCGTCGGCAATGTCGATGGCAATCCACAGATAGTAGGTGCCCGGTGCAAGTGTCTTCTCGCCACTGACGGTGTACGTGCCGTCCTCGGCTATCGTACCCTCGGCAAAGAGTGTGCCGTTCTCCTTGCGCCACTTTGTCGTCTGGTCAGTATCGACGAAGAGTTCCCTTGCATCGCTGGCGAAGTATGCGCGGACAGCCTTGACATCCTTCAGATTGTCAGCCAGAATACGTCCTTTCACACCATTGAAGGTTAGCCCGCCTGTCAGTCCGCTGACGGTCATCGTGCTGCGCAGTATGGCGCAGTTCTTATTGCCGATGGCTGTGGTGACCTTGCCCTGCTGGACGGTAGTGGCTGCTATAGAAGCATCGGGATTAGAGGCATCCACCTCCTCGAAGTTCCAGCAACTGGCATCGCTGTCCGAGGCAGGCCAGCGCACCAGAACGTTGCCGTTCTGCTGGGCGTGCAGTTCAACACCGCCGTCGCTTATGACGAACTGGCCGTCGTTGAAGTATGTTATGTCGTAGATGTATGCCGCACTCTCGCTGCTTGCCTTGCCAAACTGCGAACTGCCTCCATTGTTAGCTCCGGCCTTTCCGACGTAGATGCCGTCGTAGTTCTTTATAGCCAACTTGCCCTGGGCATTCTTCCAGAAACTCCAGATGCGGTCGGCGTTGAACGACTTCTCGCCCCACTTCATCAGGTTGTTCTGGGAATCATAATACCAGACTCTGCCCTTACAGTAGTCCTTTGTTGACGAACTGTATATGTAGTACCAGTGCTCGTCGCCCTCGGTGCTGCAGGTGATGCGCGGCTCGGTGCTGATTTCACCCTTCTCCACGCTCACGGTCCACTCGGTCAGCGTTGCCTTGGCATTGCTGGCTGTCGAACTGAGGTTGACGAGTACGGACTGCGATGCAAGACCTGCAGAAGAGACGAGTTGTGCGCTCGATGTGGTCTGCACCGACTTGCCTGCAAAACTGACTGTCGGCGTACTCTCCGCACTGGCAATCCTTGCACTCATCGAAGTTATGACATAACCGTTCGGAGCACTCACGCTGTACGAGAAACTGGTTGCCCCACCCTCTGCCAGTGTCAGTCCTCCGTTGGCAACCGTCATGTTGTTGGTTGTCGAACCGTTGGCTGGCTGAATGGTTATCTGCGGTGCAGCAGTACTCTTCCAGGTGCTGAACCATCCACTCGTGACGACGCTGCTGCCTCCACGCAGACACGTTCCAGTCTCCGGACTAATCTGGATAGTAAATGACTCGGCGCTTACCAGTCCCACTGCCTGCAGCAATGCGAACATACAAAGTAGCATTCTCTTCATAATCTTTTTGTTTTTGCGTTATTGTGCCACAAATATACTAAAATTTCGACTTTGCTGAAAAAAAAACAGAGTAAAAGTATTGTCAATATGTATAATTTATATAACTTTGTGACTGAAACGACGGGGCGTGGTTGCCCCACAAGACACAAAGACAGATATGTTAGCAAACAACGCCGCTTATTTTTATAGCTATTTTTATTTTTACTTTAGCAGATGAAGTGAAGCGGGTCGGCGTGTACATAAGACAAACAAACTGAAAAGATAAGAAAACAACAGCGTCCCGCTTCCTGAACAAGGAGCGGGATTCTTTTTTATAATACGACATACAACAATTCTATATACGACAAACAACAATCGGTCGGTCAGAAGCCAGGCGGCAAGACTGCACATAAAGAGAGAGAGGGAGAAAACAGTAAGCAAAAATGAAGAGAATAGCAATACAAGGCATCAAGGGCTCGTTCCACGACATAGCGTCGCACCACTATTTCGAAGGCGAAGAGATAGAGTTGGTCTGTTGCGGCACCTTCGAGCAGGTGTTCGAGAATCTTGAGAAGGACAACGAGGTCGTGGCACTGGTGGCAATAGAGAACACCATTGCAGGCAGCCTGCTTCACAACTACGAGTTGCTAAGAGATGCGTCGGCAACCATCGTCGGCGAGCACAAACTGCACATCGAACACTCCATCATGTGTCTGCCAGACGAGAGTTGGGACGACCTGCAGGAGGTCAACTCGCATCCTGTGGCACTCATGCAGTGCCGCGACTTCCTGAGCCGCCACCCCGAACTGAAGGTTGTCGAGGTGGAAGACACGGCAGGAGCTGCAGCCGACATCAGCCAGAGGCAAATGGCTCACCACGCAGCCATCTGTCATAAGGACGCCGCCAGGATATACGGCATGAAGGTGCTCGAGGAAGGCATCGAGACCAACAAGCACAACTACACACGCTTTCTTGTCCTCGCCTCTCAGCAGCAAGCTGACAAACTGCGCGACGTGAAGCAGACCAACAAGGCAAGCCTCGTCTTCAGTCTGCCGCACGAGGAGGGAAGCCTCAGTGCCATACTCAGCGTACTGTCGTTCTATAAGCTCAATCTGACGAAGATTCAGTCGCTGCCCATCATTGGCAAGGAATGGCAGTATCTGTTCTACGTCGACCTGAAGTTCAACGACAACACACGTTTCCACCAGGCGGTTGACGCCATCCTTCCACTCACCAGCGAATTAAAGATTTTAGGAGAATATAACGAAGCATAACATCATGATAAGTCCAGCAGAACGCTTGAACAGCGTACAAGAATACTATTTCAGCCGCAAAGGCAAGGAGGTTGCAAAGATGAACGCCGAGGGTATGGACATCATCTCCCTGGCCATTGGCAGTCCCGACATGCCACCGTCCCAGGAGACCATTGACGTGCTGTGCAATGAGGCACGCAAGGACAATGCTCACGGCTATCAGCCTACGGTGGGCATCCCCGAACTGCGCGGTGCCATGGCACGCTTCTACAAGCGCTGGTATGACGTCGACCTCGACCCAGCCACCGAGATACAGCCGCTTATCGGCAGCAAGGAGGGCATCCTGCACGTCACCCTGGCATTTGTAAACCACGGCGACAAGGTACTGGTGCCCAACCCCGGCTACCCTACATATACAAGTCTGAGCAACCTGCTCGGTGCACAGATTGTGAACTACGACCTGAAGCCCGAGAGCGGATGGCAGCCCGACTTCGAGCAACTGGAGCGACTCGTCAGCGAGGACAAGGCAAATGAAGGCGGCAAGGGCAGATTCAAACTTCTGTGGACCAACTATCCAAATATGCCGACCGGAGCCAGGGCACAGCGTGAGACATACGAGCGACTGGTTGCCTTTGCACGCAGACACGACCTCATCGTTGTCAACGACAACCCTTATTCATTCATCCTGAACGAGGGCGAGAAACTAAGCATCCTGCAGATTCCCGGCGCCAAGGACTGCTGCATAGAGTTCAACTCGATGTCCAAGAGTCACAACATGCCCGGATGGCGTGTAGGCATGCTCGCCACCAATGCCCAGTTCGTACAGTGGATTCTAAAGGTGAAGTCGAACATCGACTCGGGTACGTTCCGCGCACTGCAACTCGCCGCTGCACAGGCATACGACAACACCGAAGCATGGCATTCGCACGCCAACATAGAGACATACGCCAACCGACGCCGCATGGCAGAGGAGATAATGACTATGCTGGGATGCGAGTTCGACAAGGAACAAGTGGGTATGTTCCTGTGGGGACGCATCCCCGACAGTTACGAAGACATTGAGCAACTCACCGAAAAGGTGCTTCACGAGGCACGCGTCTTCGTAACGCCAGGCTTCATCTTCGGTTCCAACGGCAGCCGCTACGTGCGCATATCCCTCTGCGCCAAGGACGACAAGTTCGAGGAGGCTGTCCGTCGTATCAAGGCAGTCTTCTGCAAGTAACTGCTACTGCTTTCGAAAAAAGCTGCTACTGCTTCGGGAAAAAGCAGGTACTGCTTTCGAAAAAAGCTGCTGCTGCTTTTGGAAAAAGCTGCTGCGGGACTTTGGAAAAGCTGCTGCGGGACTTTGGAAAAGCTGCTGCGGGACTTTCAAGAAGCACACACAGCATTAAACAATAGAAAAGAATAAAAACAACATATCATGGAATTAGACTTATTACCATTGGGACTGCCCTCGGACAACGAGCGTCCATTCGTGATTGCAGGCCCCTGCTCTGCAGAGACCGAAGAACAGGTTATGACCACGGCTCATCTGTTGGCAAAGAAAGGCTGCCACATGTTCCGTGCCGGCATATGGAAACCACGCACCAAACCCGGTGGCTTCGAGGGTAACGGAGAGATGGCTCTGCCCTGGATGGCACAAGTAAAGAAGGAGACTGGCATGCTGACCGCAACCGAGGTGGCAACCCCCGAGCACGTCGAACTGGCACTGAAATATGGCATCGACATTCTGTGGGTGGGTGCGCGCACCAGTGCCAACCCCTTCGCCGTTCAGGCACTTGCCGACGCGCTGAAGGGCGTCGACGTTCCTGTGCTGGTGAAGAACCCCGTCAATCCCGACCTCGAACTGTGGATTGGCGCACTGCTTCGCATCAACGGTGCTGGCGTCAAGCGTCTCGGTGCCATCCACCGCGGTTTCAGCAGTTTTGACAAGAAGATATACCGCAACCTGCCTATGTGGCAGATACCCATCGAGCTACGCCGACGCATACCCAACCTGCCCATGGTGAACGACCCAAGCCACATCGGCGGACGCCGCGACCTGATTGCTCCACTGTGCCAGCAGGCAATGGACCTCGGCATGGACGGTCTGATTGTTGAAAGCCACTGCGACCCCGACAATGCGTGGAGCGACGCCACTCAGCAGGTGACACCCGACGTGCTCGACTTCATCCTGGACCGCATCATCATACGCGACCAGATGCAGACCACCGAGAACATCAGCGCTCTGCGCAAGCAGATTGACGAGATTGACGACGCTCTCATCGACCTGCTCTCGAAGCGCATGCGCATCTCTCGCGAGATAGGCCAGTACAAGAAAGAGCACGGCATGACCATCCTGCAGACATCGCGCTACAGCGAGATTCTCGACAAGCGAGGTGCACAGGGCAGTCTGCTTGGCATCGACCCAGAGTGCATAAAGAATATCTTTGAACATATCCACGAAGAGTCTGTCAACCAGCAGATTGAAGTAATGAACCGATAAGAAGAAAGAAAATGCGAATACTCATATTAGGTGCAGGCAAGATGGGTTCGTTCTTTACGGACGTACTTAGTTTCGAACACGAATGTGCTGTCTACGAGATAGATGCAAAGAGGATGCGTTTCCTCTACAACACTCAGCGATTCACCACGATGGAGGAAATCGAGGAGTTCAAGCCCGAACTGGTCATCAACGCCGTAACGCTCAAGTACACACTGAGCGTGTTCGACCAACTGCTGCCTCACCTGCCCGGCGACTGCATCATAAGCGACATCTCGAGCGTGAAGACAGGCTTCAAGGAGTACTACGAGAAGACCGGTTTCCGCTATGCCAGCACCCACCCGATGTTCGGTCCTACGTTTGCGAACCTCGGCGCCCTGTCCACCGAGAATGCAATCGTCATCAACGAGGGCGACTATATGGGCAGGATTTTCTTCCTCGACCTCTACCGCCGACTTGGTCTTAACGTACACGAATACTCGTTCGAGGAGCACGACGAGGCTATGGCATATTCGCTGTCCGTCCCCTTCGTCTCGACATTCGTCTTCTCGGCAGTGATGAAGCATCAGGATGCCCCCGGCACCACCTTCAAGCGACATCTGAAGATTGCACGAGGCGTTCTTTCGGAGGACGACACGCTGCTGAGGGAGATTCTCTTCAACCCGCGCACCAAGCACCATGTCGAGGAGATACGTGCCGAACTGAAGGACCTCATCCAGATTATAGACAACCGCGACGAAAAGGCGCTCAACACCTATCTCACCAAGATAAGGCAGAACATTAAATAGCATATTGCGTCAAAGAAAAAAGGCAGGAGACAGCGAATCACAAATCCGTTGCTTCTGCCTTTTTTTTTGCGCAAAAGGCAACTTTTCCCTTCATTTTCTCGCCAATCTACGTCAATATGAGTAATTTGCCCTATTAGAAGAACATTCTCTCTTTTTTCTTTCAGAAACGATCGAGTATTGCCGTGCAACCTTCGAGACAGTCGCGCCACGTCGCATCAAAATTGTCGGTGTACCAGGGGTCTGCCACGTCGCCTGGACGCATGGTGTAGTCCATAAGCAAGTTGATCTTGCCCTTCGGGTCGTCGGGAATGATGTGCTTGATATTGCGCAGATTGTAGTGGTCCATACAGATGATGAGGTCGAACCGCTCATAGTCTGAGCGTCGCACCTGGCGTGCCGTCTTGCCTGCACAGCCTATGCCGTGCTCTGCCAACTTGCGGCGGGCAGGCGGATATACGCCGTTGCCTATCTCCTCGGTACTCGTGGCAGCCGACTCGATATAGAACTCGTCCTCCCTGCCAGCCTTTGCCACCAGGTCCTTCATTATGAACTCTGCCATCGGACTGCGGCATATGTTGCCGTGGCAGACAAAAAGTATCTTCTTCATCAAACTTTCTTTCTTTAGCCTACACTATTCAAACAATATGGTCTAAGGCACCATTGAACGCGAACGTCCGCGAATCTTCCGTTTCAGGTCAGAGTTTCCCAAGAAATCTCTCGCGGCCGACGATGAAGCGGGTGTGCTCTGCCTTGCCTACGAGAACGTCTCCCTGGAATGCCTCGATGGAAAACTCCACCTTGCGTCCCTCGTGTGCGACCACCGTTGCCGTAGCCTTAACCTCGGCACCAACAGGCGATGGCTTGAGATGCTGTACGCTGATGCTGCCGCCTACGGTCGTCTCGCCGTCGCCACATAGCGGACGGCACGCCATCATGGCAGCATTCTCCATCAGAGCCACCAGCGCAGGAGTGGCAAATACGGGCATATCGCCCGAACCCATCGTCTCGGCAGTATTATGTGCAGAGACAACGACACTTGAAGTATATGAAGTCATATTTTACCTTGAATTACAGGAATAGTAAATAATGCGGAACGGAGAGCGGCATTATCCCCACACCTCTTCCATTGGCTTGCGCACTTTGTCGGTCTTCTCGTCGGCTGCATAGCCAAGCGGAACGAGCACTGCAGGGTCGTAGCCTTCTGGTATGGGGAATGAGGAGCGCAGCATGTTGATGTCGAAGTTGCAGACCCAGCAGTTGCCTAACCCCTGCTCGGTGGCAGCAAGACAGAGGTGCTCGGTAGCGATGGCGATGTCGATGTCGGAATGCGAATGAGAGTCGTAGCGGCGTGTCCAGCACTCCGACTCGTTCTTCAGACACATCACGATGACCGGTGCCTGCTGAATCCAGTCGCGCTTGTAGCACGCTTTCACAACATTCAGTTGCTCTGGTTCGGTGATGAAGAGGAACTTCCATGGCTGGCGGTTCACTGCACTTGGAGCCAGTCGCACACACTCCTTGATATACTCAATCTTCTCTGGTTCGATCGCCTTGTCCTGATAACTGCGGCAACTGTAGCGTGCCTCGCAAAGTTCTTTGAATGTCATATCTATTATCTGTTTAGGTGAATTTCGGTTTGTGCAGAAGGATGGTCTTCTGATATATCTCTGGAATGCTTTCCACAACAGTCAGGCGCAGGTTCTCCGCTCTGTCTTTCGCAAAGTCGGGCTTCATCCTGCAGTAGTCGCGTCTGCCCCGGTAGACAGCCTTGAAGGATCCCACCTCACCCTTCAGAAGGAACACCATGCTTGCCACGATGTCGAGCCAGAAACGCAGGAACATCACCTTGCGCAGTCTGGACTGGGGCAGGTTCTTGTAGAGCAGAAGCAGATTGTTGCGGAAGTTGAGATATGTCTTGCGAGGATTCTCCTTGGGCAGCGTACCTCCGCCGACATGGTAGACCACGCTCTGTGGCACGCACACAATGCCTCGGCCACGCGAACGCAGACGCCAGCAAAGGTCAATCTCCTCCTGATGAGCGAAGAAGCGTCCGTCCAGTCCGCCAGCCAGCCAGTAGTCCCGGCTTCTTATCATCAGTGCCGCACCACTTGCCCAAAGCACAGGCGCCACGGTGTCGTACTGTCCGTTGTCCTTCTCCACATTGTCGCGCACGCGACCGCGGCAGAACGGATAGCCGAGCCAGTCGATGTAACCACCGCACGCCCCGGCATACTCCAGCATCTCGGGTGCCCACTGGCAGCGCAGTTTGGGCTGGCAGGCAGCCACCTCGGGGTGCTCGTCCATATACTCGAGCATCGGAGCCAGCCAACCCTCGGGCACATCCACGTCACTGTTAAGCAGAACATAGTATTCAGCCTCGACAGGTTTCAGTGCCCGGTTATAGCCTTCTGCAAAACCATAGTTGCGGTCAAGGATCACCTGACGCACGTCGGGCATCTGTTCTGTAAGCCATTCTACAGAATCGTCGGTACTTGCATTGTCTGCCACTACCACCTCTGCTTCGGGAGAGTTGCTGACGACGGCGGGCAGGAAACGCTTCATCATCTCCACTCCGTTCCAGTTCAGTATGACTACCGATATACGCTTCATCTGCTCTGTTCTCTATACCTTGTTATATATATACATGTACATGCGTGTGCTTTACCTGGCAAGTGTTGCCACGAGGGCATCGCCCTTCTCGTTCCAGTCGCCCAGTACAAGGTCGACGATGGTGTTGTCGAGCGTCCTCGTCACCGAAGGGTCTACGTGCAGTTCCACTCTTATGTAGTTGTCGGTGAACCCATGCAGCACGCCGCGCTTCTTGCTGTGCTCCATCAGTACGGGTCTCGCCACGCTGCTGTTGGCATACTTGCCGTAGAACGCCTTCAGTTTGTCGTCGGAGAGTGCCAGGAGAGTGTTGCTGCGGCTGTGCTTCTCCTCGGGCGAAACCACATGGTCTATCTTCAGAGCCATGGTTCCAGGTCGCTCGCTGTAGCTGAACACATGCAGCTGTGTCACATCGAGCGAACGCAGGAATTCCTCCGTCTGTCGGAAATACTCGTCTGTCTCGCCTCGAGTACCCACGATGACATCCACGCCAATGAATGCATCAGGCATCAGTTCCCTGATGCGCTCCACCTTATGGCGGAACAGCGCCGTGTCGTAGCGTCGGTGCATCAGTCTGAGCACACTGTCGCATCCGCTCTGCAGAGGAATGTGGAAATGTGGCATGAAGGCACGGCTGTGTGCGCAGTATTCTATTATCTCGTCGGTCAGCAGATTCGGTTCGATGCTGCTGATGCGATAGCGCTCTATTCCCTCTATCTTGTCGAGTTCCTTTACGAGTGTCAGGAAGTCCTCGCCTGTAGTCTTGCCGAAGTCGCCTATGTTAACACCGGTTATGACAATCTCGCGTCCACCCAGTTCTGCCACCTCTCTCGCCTGTTCAACGAGCGATGCTATACTGCCATTGCGGCTGCGGCCGCGGGCAATGGGTATGGTGCAATACGTACAGTAGTAGTCGCATCCGTCCTGAACCTTCAGGAAATACCTTGTCCTGTTGCCGCACGAGCACGAAGGCATGAACGAACGAATCTGGGCTGTCTTGTGCGTTAAATAGTTAGGAGCAGACTTCTCACCGAACATGGCTTCGTCGCATCCTGCTGTCTCGCCTACCCTTTCGTTCAGCAGTGCAAGCACACGCTCCACAACCTGACCTTTCTCCTCGGCACCCAAGACAAGGTCGACACCTTCTATCGAAGCAACCTGTTCTGGCTGCAACTGGGCGTAGCAACCTGTTACGACTACCAATGCACCCGGATGCTGGCGAACGAGTTTATGAATGGCCTGGCGGCACTTCTTGTCTGCCACCTCTGTAACGCTGCACGTGTTCACAATGCAGACATCTGCAAGTTCTCCCCTCTGTACGGTCCTGACACCCGCCTCCTTCAACTGCTGACCGATGGTCGATGTCTCGGCAAAGTTCAACTTACAACCTAATGTGAAATATGCAGCTTTCCAATCCATGATTTACCTTTCCGATTTTAATCTGAATGCAAAGATACGGAAATAATGATTAATAGGAAATAAAACGACCCACTTTTTAAAAATCAACGAAAACAGGCGAAAAAAGGCTCTTTCGTATATCATTGTTTTTCTGATAGTTAAGAATTTGTCAAGAAAAAAGTTAAAAAAAATATTAAAAAAATACGTGTCAAATGATACAAGTTATCGAAAAAGTGCGTAACTTTGCATCGGTTTTAGAAAAATAACTATCGTTTTACAAATTTAAAAAGCATTTAAAATGAAAAAGATTGCATTTGTTTTCGTAGCTGCTATCGCTGCTTCTTTGGCAGTAAGTATGACTTCTTGCAAGGGTGGTGAGACTGCTGACACTACAGCTGTTGATACAGTAGCTGACACATGTGTTTGCGACAGCGCATGCTGCGACACTGTTGTTGCTGACACTACTGTTGCTGACAGCGCAGCTGCTCCTCAGGCTTAATAAGCTCGAAAGCACAAAAGTAAAACGAGGACTCCAAAAGAGCCCTCTTTTTTTGTGCCTGTACGTCAAGCAGACAGAGTCTGACAGAAGACACGACAATTACGGTGCGTTAAAAAAGTTTTTTCGATGCATAAAAATTTTTTTTACGCACCAGAAAAAATTTTTTTCGCTACGGAAAAAAAATTTCACTTCCGAAAGGAGGTAAAAAAAGGGCATGAATCATGAGATACGCCCTGCGTCGTCGCAACTTCAACAAAGGAAAGATACAGAAAGAAGAAACGGGAAGATACAGAAACATGAAACGGCATCAACCCTGACCTATGGCTACCGACGAAAAATAAAGAACCACCATCCTTTCGGATGATGGTTCTTGTGCTATATAGATAGCTTTACAAATTTAAGCTTCTATGTACGCGGCACTGATTACTCAGCAGCCTCCTCTGCAGGAGCCTCTACTGGTGCCTCAGCTGCAGGTGCCTCCTCAACAGGTGCGTTCTCAGCAACAACTGTGAAAGGAACCTCTACGCTAACCTCCTTGTGAAGGCGGATAGTAGCTGTGTAGTCACCAACTGCCTTGATGTCAGCAACCTTGATAAGCTTACGGTCAACCTCGAAACCGAGCTTAGCCAACTCATCAGCGATGATGAGAGAGTTAACGCTACCGTAGATAGTACCTGTAGCACTAACCTTGGTAACAACGGTAAGCTTCTGGCTACCAAGTGCAGCAGCCTTCTCTTCGGCAGCAGCCTTGATCTTAGCCAACTTCACTGCCTGCTGACGAAGGTTCTCAGCGAGTACCTTGCGAGCTGAAGGTGAAGCGATGACAGCCTTACCAGTGGGGATAAGATAGTTGCGACCGTAGCCACTCTTAACATTCACGATATCGTTCTTGTAACCCAAGCCGATAACATCTTCTTTCAGTATCAATTCCATATCTTGTCCTCCTCTTTAATTATTTCATCAAATCAGTTACGAATGGAAGCAAGGCAAGGTGGCGAGCACGCTTAACAGCCTGAGCGACACGACGCTGATACTTCAAAGAAGTACCGGTGATGCGACGGGGAAGAATCTTACCCTGCTCGTTGAGGAACTTCTTGAGGAATTCGGGATCCTTGTAGTCGATGTACTTGATACCGCTCTTCTTGAAACGGCAGTACTTCTTCTTCTTTGTATCGATCGCGGGAGCGGTCAGATAACGAATTTCAGATGTTTGCTGTGCCATGTCTTATGCCTCCTTTTGCTTGTTACGACGCTTCTCAGCATACTGAGCTGCGTACTTCTCGTTCTTGATTGTGATGTAGCGGATGATGCGCTCGTCACGACGATAATTCACTTCCAAAGTCTTGATGACTGTTGGCTCTGCCTTGAACTCTACAAGGACGTAGAATCCCGTACTCTTCTTCTGAATAGGATAAGCAAGCTTCTTCAAGCCCCAGAGCTCCTCGTTAATGATTTCAGCACCATTGCTTGTGAGGATACCCTTGAACTTTTCAACCGCTTCCTTCATCTGATCATCAGACAAAACGGGAGTCAAAATGAAAACGGTTTCGTATTGATTCATAATACGTAATTTGTTGATTAAAAAATTTATATTTTTGCTTAAAGCGGTGCAAAGGTACTGCTTTTTTCCGAAACAGCCAAGATTTTCAGCAACTTTTTACCTCTCCAGGCCCAAAGCCGACGTGTGGTGGGGCGTCGCCTGCGAATATCTGCACGATGCGCCAATGAATATCTGGACTGCGCTGACAAACAACACTAAGATGCTTCAATGAATATCTGCACGATGCTTTAGAATGTATTTTTTAAGCTCCTCGCACTGCAAGAATCATTTTTTGAGACATTGAAGCGCACTTTTTATTCAAAAAGTTTCGCCGATTGAAGAATATTTCGTTAATTTGTAACGGAAAATTAGTTGAACAACAAATAAAATTACAAAAATATGGCAAAGTTTTCTGGAATTGCACTTATCGTAGTAGGTGTAATCATGCTTGTAGTCAGCTATCTCACTTCTACTCTCGTTGACTACAACTGGTATCAGATGATTGCTATTGCAGCTATCATCGCCGGTGTAGTAGTTCACGTCATTATGCTGAAGAAGCAGAAGTAATTCTGCCCTTTCACTGCTGATTACAAAAAAAACGTCGCTCCGGATGAGCGACGTTTTTTTTTTGTTTTATCATTCTTCTGTCTCCTCGTCAGGGATGATGAGACGGTAGCCTCTGCCGTGCACGTTGTTGATCTCGATTCTTGGGTCAGCCTTCAGGTGCTTGCGAAGTTTGGTGATGTAGACATCCATCGAGCGAGCATTGAAGTAGTTGTCGTCAATCCATATCGTCTTCAGTGCCAGTTCGCGCTGCAGCACATCGTTGACATGCTTGCACAGAAGCGTCAGCAGTTCGCACTCCTTGGTGGTGAGCTTGGTCTTCTCGTCGCCGCGAATGAGCAGCTGATGTTGCATGTCGAAGGTGAATATGCCAAGTTTGAACATCTGATTGTCCTTCGACTTTCTGCCACGGACACGACGCAGGATTGCCTCCATGCGGAACACCAGCTCGTCCATAGAGAAAGGCTTGGTGATGTAGTCGTCGGCTCCGATGCGGAATCCCTCGAACACGTCCTCCTTCAGGTTCTTTGCGGTGAGGAAGACGATGGGTATGTCGGAGTTCATCATCCTTATCTCCTTTGCCAACTGGAAACCGTCCTTGCGTGGCATCATGACATCGAGCACACACAGGTCGTATCTGTTCTTGCAGAAAGCGCGATAGCCCTCCTCACCGTCCAGGCAGAGGTCGGCATCGTAGTCCTTTGCCTGCAGGTAGTCCCTGAGCAGCATGCCCAGACTCTCATCATCTTCACACAAAAGAATTCTCAGTTTTTCGTCCATTGTATTCATAATAGTAAGTTTTTAATTGATTCGTAACCATATTCTGCGTCTGCCACGGCAGGCGTCCTGTTCATTGTTGTTCGTGCGTCAGTCCTTAACAGTAGGCAGGGTGATGATAAACTTTGTTCCCTCGCCCACCTCGCTCTCGGCACGTATCTTGCCATGATGAAGTTGTATGATGGTCCGCACGTAAGCCAAGCCGAGACCGAAGCCCTTGACATTGTGCTGATTACCCGTATGTACACGGTAGAAGCGTTCGAAGATATGGGCAAGGTCGCTCTTCTGTATGCCGATGCCATTGTCCTGTATTGTTATCTGCAGGTTGTCGCCCACGTTCTCGGTGTGTACCACCAGTTTCAGGCTGACGTCGGGGCGAGAATACTTCACCGCATTGTCGAGCAGGTTGAAGAAGACATTCGTAAGATGCATCTCGTCGCCATACACGAACGGGTCGTACGCCTCTATCTTTGTCTCCACAGAACCGCCGTTCTGCTTTATTCGCAACTGGAAGGTATTGACCACCGACTCCAGCATCTGGTTTGTATCCAGCTCCTCGTTCTTTATCCTTATATTATCGTGGTCGAAGAGCGACATCTGGAGCACCTTCTCCACCTGGAAGCGCAGTCTGCGTGTCTCGTTGCTGATGATGTTGGCAAGATTCTCGTACATCGCCTCGGTCTTGTTCACCGTCTTGTCGCTCAGCATCTGGGCGGCAAGCGAGATACTTGCCAGCGGAGTCTTGAACTCGTGTGTCATGTTGTTGATGAAGTCGTTCTTCATCTCGCTGACCTTCTTCTGGCGTGCCAACTGGTAGATGGTATACCAGAAGACGATGAGAAGCAGGAAGGTGAACGCCATCATCGGCGTCATGGTGCGTGCCACGCCCCAGATGTACTCGTCCATCGTTGGGAAGTGGACCTGCACCACGCCCATCTTGTTGGCAGGATCGTTGCGGAAGAGCGTCTGCGTATACGAGTAGTCGGCACCTGTCGAGTCGTAGTCGGCACAACGGAACAGTACCTCGCCTTCTGCCGACACCACCTTGAAGTGGAACGGGATGCTGATGCCGTTTCTCTTGAGCGCCTCTGTAAGATAGGCATCAAGCATATTGACGTTCAGACGGTTCTCCAGACTGCTCTCGCTGGCATTATAGAGGACGGTGTAGATGACCTCGTCCAGAACGGCGCGCTGATAGACATACGCATTCTTCACCGACTCAAGAAAAGACTGGCTGGCACCGTTGGCTGACGGGCGAGTACGCATACTGAGCAGCGGAAGCTGGGCATTAGGACTCACCATACGAGGCTGGAACACTATGAGCGAGTCGCCAAGGTTCATACCGAGATATGGAGGCTTGACACCCCTCACCGCAGCCGAGTCGAGTTCCTGCACGTGACTCTGAACGATGGACTCGAGATAGCGGAATGTCTCGTTTCGCTCCAGGTCGTGCGAAGCCTGGTCCAGACTTCTCAGCACCGACTCGTCGAACTGAGCCTTGCGCATACGCACCATCAGCTCTGCGTTGTGCCACTGCATGTAAAGGAGAACCACGCTGAGTGCTCCGATAACTGCACCTAATATCCAAATCGTCTTACGTTTCATACTGCAAATTTATATAAGAGACGGCTGAGAGCATCACTCAGCGTGCCATTTTGCGCCTGTTTTTAACAATTATCTACAAAACGGAATCGCCCCGTGCGCACATCTGCACACGAGGCGATATCCTATGGTATTTGTATGTCTTGCTTATTCCTCTGCTGCCTTCGAATCCTCGTAAGCCTTGATGAGCTGCTGCTGAACATCAGAAGGAACGAGCTCGTAACTTGCAAACTTCTGGATGAAACTTGCGCGACCTCCGGTGAGACTGCTCAACGCTGTACTGTAGTTCGACATCTCCTTCTGTGGAACCTTGGCAACCAGTTTCTCGTAACCGTTCTCGCTGGTCATACCCATAATCATGGCACGACGACCCTGGAGGTCACCCATCACATCGCCCAACTTGTCGCTTGGCACGAATACCTCGACGTCGTTGATAGGCTCGAGAATCTTTGGACCTGCCTCCTTGAATGCCTGGGCAAAAGCCTGGCGTCCTGCCAGCATGAACGAGAGTTCGTTGCTGTCTACCGGGTGCATCTTTCCATCATATACAATAACGCGGACGTCGCGTGCATAGCATCCTGTCAACGGGCCCTGCTCCATACGCTGCATGACACCCTTGAGGATGGCAGGCATGAAGCGTGCGTCGATGGCACCACCTACAACCGAGTTGATGAAGACAAGTTTGCCACCCCATTCGAGTGTTACGGTCTCGCTGCTCTTTACGTTGATGCGATACTCCTGACCGCCGAACTTGTAAACGTCGGGATCTGGCATACCTTCGTAGTAAGGCTCGACAATAAGATGTACCTCGCCGAACTGGCCTGCACCACCCGACTGCTTCTTGTGTCGGTAGTCAGCGCGTGCTGCCTTGGTGATAGTCTCGCGGTAAGGGATCTTTGGCTCGTCGAAGACAATCTGTATCTTCTCGTTGTTCTCCATACGCCACTTCAGTGTGCGAAGGTGGAACTCACCCTGTCCGTGAACCAGTATCTGCTTCAACTCCTTAGACTGTTCAATCTGCCATGTTGGATCCTCCTCGCGCATCTTGTTCAGAGCGTTCATCATCTTCTCGGTCTCCTGCTCGTTGACGGCGCGGATGGCACGTGTGTACTTTGGATTAGGATACTTGATGAAGTTGAATCTGTTCTCGGCAGTCTTGTCGTTGAGTGTGTTGCCTGTCTTCACATCCTTCAGTTTGACTGTGCAGCCGATGTCGCCTGCAGTAAGCATCTCTACCTTCTCGCGGTTTGCACCAGCGCACACGAACAACTGTGCGAGACGCTCCTTCGAACCACGGTCTGCATTGGTCATATCGTCGCCTTCGTGCACGGTTCCGCTCATCACCTTGAAGTACTGAACCTCGCCGATATGTGGCTCTACTGCTGTCTTGAAGAAGTAGAGACTGGTTGGTGCGTTTGAGTCGGGCTTGACAACCTCGCCACGTGTATTGTGAACGTCGGGCATCTCGTCAACGAAAGGAACGACATTGCCCAAGAACTCCATAAGACGACGTACACCCATGTCGCGAACTGCATCTACGCAGAACACCGGGAACATACCGCGCGATGCAAGACCCTTGCGGATACCCTCGCGCATCTCGTCCTCTGTCAGGCTTTCGCTCTCGAAGAACTTCTCCATCAAGGTTTCGTCGTGCTCTGCAGCGGCTTCCACCAGTGCCTTGTGCATCACACTTGCCTTGTCCATCTCCTCTGCAGGGATTTCCTCGATGGTTGGAGCGCCACCCTCTGGACCCCACGAATACTTCTTCATCAGAAGAACATCGATGAGCGAGTTGAACTCTGGGCCTGTCTTTACAGGATACTGGATGGGCACTACCTTAGGACCATAGATGCTGGTCAACTGCTCGAGGATGGCATCGTAGTCGCAATTCTCGCTGTCGAGCTGGTTGACAAGGAAGATGACTGGCTTGCCCAGCTTCTCGGTGATGCGGAAGTGGTTCTGGGTGCCGACCTCAACTCCATACTGTCCGTTAAGCAGCAAGAGCGCAGTATCTGTAACATTAAGAGCCGTGATGTAAGCACCGGCAAAGTCGTCAGCGCCCGGGCAGTCGATGATGTTCAGTTTCTTGCCGTTCCACTCTGTGTGGAATACCGTGCTGAACACGCTATATCCGTATTCCTGCTCTACAGGGAAATAATCTGAAACGGTACTCTGCTGAGTGATGCGTCCACGACGCTTGATGACACCAGCTTCGTAAAGCAAAGACTCGGTAAGTGTTGTCTTACCAGCTCCATCATTGCCAAGCAAGGCAATGTTCTTAATCTCGTTTGATTGATAAGTTTTCATTGTGTATTAGGTGTTAAACGGTTTTCGTCTTGCAGTGCCGGCTTGAATCGCTCCAAGACCTGGCACTTCTGCGATATGTTTCTGGCAATAAAATTACACAAAATACTTTATAATGCAAAATAAAACAACCTTTTTTTACCTTATCCTTACGAAAAGTATTACTTTTGTAACACAATAGCAAATATAGATGTCATCGATTTACATTCATATACCTTTCTGTCAAAGCCGTTGCATTTACTGCGACTTTTTCTCTACCACAAGTATAGCAAAACAAGAGGATTACGCCAACTGTGTGCTGAGGGAGATGGAACTGCGCCGAAATGAGTACGCATCGTACGCCGGCAGGGACGTTTCTCGCGCGCGAACATTATCTATATATATAGGGGGCGGAACTCCATCCACCATGCCGCCACACCTGCTGAGCGCACTAATCGGCAAGGCAGTGTCGCTGTATGACACCGACGAGAACGCTGAAATCACCATCGAGGCAAACCCCGACGACGTGACGGACGAATGGATTGCTGCTCTCAAGCAGATGCCAGTAAACAGGGTGAGCATGGGCGTGCAGACCTTCCACGACGACATTCTCGCCACACTGAGACGAAGGCACAGCAGCCAGCAAGCCATCGACGCCGTACGAGCCCTGCAGTCTGCCGGCTACCGCAACATCAGCATCGACCTGATATACGGGCTTCCCGGACAAACAGTTGAGAGATGGAGGCAGGACGTGGAACAGGCACTGCAACTGGGTGTGCCGCACATCAGCGCCTACAGCCTGATGTTCGAGGACGGCACGCGGCTAACCGCCATGCGCGACAAGGGATTGATAACCGAGATGAGCGACGAGGACTCGGAACTCTGCTACAACATACTCTGCCAGAAACTGAAGGATGCTGGATACATGCACTACGAAGTGTCGAACTTTGCTCTGCCAGGCATGCACTCAAGACACAACAGCGGCTACTGGACAGGACAGCCCTACATCGGCTTCGGCGCCGGAGCACACTCGTACGACGGACTGGACACGCGCCGGTGGAACGCACCGTCGCTTGCAGCATACATCAATGGAATAAAAAAAGGTGAAGCAACAGAAGTCTACGAAACAGAGAAACTCAGCACCACAGACCTCTACAATGAGTTCATCATGACACGCCTACGCACCTCACAAGGCTTTTGCCCTGGCGACATAGAGCAACGCTTCGGCAAGTCTGCCAAAGACTATTGTCTTCGTATGGCAAAGCCTCATCTGCAAAACGGAAACCTTGTCGAGAGAAACGATTCTTGCCTGTGTCTCTCGCAGAAGGGAGTATTAGTGTCCAACGATGTCATTTCCGACCTCTTCAAATGAGGAGAACGGAGGATTATCTCATTTCCTGATAGGTAATCTCGTAGAAGCAAGGATACACGTTGCTGGTGGCATCGGCATGTCCCTGGCTGTGTGGCACAATGAGACGAACCTTGGCGATACCGTTGTGCTCGTCGACCTGGCGACCGAGCTTGACATACGAGAGGGGAACCACCCATCCGGCAGGCACAGCAGTCGACTTGTAGGTCTGGTACATCGAACCGCCACCATTGATGGCAATGTTGAACGATGCCACGATGGTACCCGAATTGTTATGCACATCCATTATGTCGGGAGTGGTTGACCAGAAGAGTACATTGTCGGCTGTCTGCAGACTGTCGCCAATGATGTTATACTCCCAATGGCGACAGACAACCTCCTTCGACTCGCCCTGCTTCAACTTCTCGCCAACGCCCTCGCGCACAATCTGCATATATATACCTGTGTTTGAGAAGAGCACATACTCGTTGTTCTCGACATTGGTCTTGAAGCCCTGCGCCTCGAACTGATCTTCGCTGATAACATTTATCTGTGGTGTAGAGAGCAAGATGTCGCCCTCCGAGTTGCGCAGAACCAGAGGGTTACGGTCGAGAAAACGCGCAATAGCTGCCCTCTCCTTCTCCTTCTGCTCAGCATACGTTTCGTCGTCCTTGCAACTTGCCAGGCAGACAACGCCAAGCAACGCTACAAGCATAGTGTATAACAGTGATTTCCTCATATCTTAAATTTCTTCTTTTATCTTGTTTGTTTATCTCAATTTGTCAGCGTACTTCCTGACAGCCTTGCGCACCAGGGCGATGGCATCATCCATAGTGCCGTGTATCTTACCGCCCGAAGCATTCTTATGACCGCCGCCGTTGAAGAACTCGGCAGACATCTCGTTGCATGGGAAGTCATCGACGCTGCGCAGCGACACGCGTATGATGTCCTTCTGCTCGGTATCCTCGCGAAGGAATATGCTCAGTCGCATCTTGTCTATCATGAGAGGCTGGTTGACCATACCGTCGGTCTCGCCATTCTTTATCTTGAACATCCTGCGCTCCTCGTTCGTGAACGTCATTATCGCGGTGTGGAACTCGTGCATGATCTCCATCTTGACATAGAGCAGATAGCCCAGCAGACGGAACCTGTCGGCAGAGGCTGTATAGTAGATATTGCGGTATATCTTGTCCTTGTCGACACCCTTCTCGAGCAGGCGACTGATGATGGCATACACCTCCGGACGACTCGACGCATAGGTAAAGCCTCCGGTGTCGGTCATCATTCCCGTATATATGCTCACCGCCTCGTCGTGCGTAAGGTCGTCAGCCCAGCCCAACTGGTCGAGCACACGATAGAGCACCTCGCAGGCAGCACACAGCGCCGGACAACACACCACCACGTCGGCACCCTCCTCGGGTTCGGGATGATGGTCGATGACGATACGTCGTGCATCAAGATCTGCTATGGCTTCGCCAAGTGTCGACATACGGTCGAGCCTTCCGTGGTCGAGCATGACGACGAGGTCGGCATCGGCAATCTGCGACTTGACGCTATCCTCGTTCTTGACATACATCTGTACGCCGTCCATGCCTGGAAGCCAGAGGAGATTGTCAGGCCAGCGGTCGGGCGCAACAGCTACGACCTCGTGCCCCTGTCGACGGAGCACGCTTGCCAGAGCGGTCATCGACCCAAGAGCATCGCCATCTGGGTTAGTGTGACAAGTGAGCACAATCTTGTGCGCATCTGCCATGGTGGAGCGCAACTGCTCCAGTATTTCTTCTTCTAAGAGTTTCTTCATTTCTTCAACTGACGTACCACCTCAATAGGATCTTCTGCACCGAAGACTGCGCTGCCAGCCACCAGCACATCGGCACCTGCCGCCGAGAGAGCCTCGACATTCTTCTGACTGACGCCGCCGTCCACCTCTATCTTCACATCGCATCCGTGACGCTTTATGAGTTCTCTCAACTGTCGGATTTTGTCGTAGGTGTGTTCGATGAACTTCTGACCGCCAAAACCAGGATTCACGCTCATCAAGAGAACCATGTCAATATCCTCGATGATGTCCTCGAGTACGCACACAGGCGTAGCGGGGTTGAGCGTCACTGCCGGGTGCATGCCAGCCTCGCGAATCTGCGACACCACCCTGTGCAGATGGGTGCATGCCTCGTAGTGCACATTCATATAATACGCTCCGAGCGCCTTCACTTCGTTGATGAATTTCTCCGGCTGAACTATCATAAGATGCACATCGAGCGGCTTTTGACATAGCCGGGCAACATGCTTGAGAACCGGAAAACCGAATGATATGTTCGGAACGAACACACCATCCATGACATCAAGATGCAGAAAATCCGAGTCAGAGCGGTTAAACCACTCCATTTCCTTCTCCAGATTTGCGAAGTTTGCTGCGAGCAAAGAAGGTGAAACCAACATAGTACGTAACTTTATAGTTTGCACGTCATCACACAGATAGCGTATTGAATCAGGTCACAAAGTTAGCGAATATTTTTCACTTTCTCGCAGAATGATATATAAATTTATCTTAAATGCAAGGAAGGAACTCTATTTTGAGTTCCTTCCTGTACTTCTTTCTAATGACAAACGCCTTGCATCGCCACTGGGCGAAACTCTCGGGCGAACTTCATAAGATACTCAAGCACCTCTGCACGAGGCCTTGGTGACTTAGCGGGTACAAATTGTGTCATAGGCGGTGGATTAAGTTACTGAGAGATGATAATTAACTCCGTATATCTTAATAACGCACCTCTAAGCCGTTTTATTGTTCGTGCAAATAAAAAAACTTTTTCGTATCACATCATGGCACCCAGAACGCGCTGGAAGAAGGCATGGTGCTGCTCGCGCCAGCGTGTCACAGCCTCCATCACCTGAGCCTCGTCTGCCTGAGATGCGTCTACGCGAGTGCCGTCGTCATACTCGACAAAGACATTCAGGTCGTCGTCGGTTATCACTGCACGCACGCCGTTGGTACCAAGTTCGAGTCTACCCTCGCATGCCTCGGCAAGCGCGGTGAGTGTGTACATTGTCATTTCTGTCATAATAAATATTTCATTGTGTCAGATGGCATCAAGCCACCCGAGGTTTTACATCAGGACAAATCACGCCGGAGCACAGCCTCTTACATCAGGACAATTCCCGCCAAGGCACAGATGATGATAATCCTGGCCGCACCAAGTCGGTAGACCAACTGTGCCACAAGCGCGAACACGAAGATGAGGATGCTGACCAGGAAATGCCACCACGACTCTGTCGGCAAAGTGAAATTGTCGCCGCAGAGAAAGAACACAACCAACGAGAGAGCCAATCCGACAGTTGCAGGACGCACACCACGAAGGAAATCCTCGACGTACTTGTGGTCCATGTACTTCATCAGAACTTTGCAGATGAGAAGCATGACGAGCAACGCTGGCAGCATCTCTGCCGTCACAGCAAGCAAAGCGCCAACGATGCCACCGAAAAAGCCGTAGCCGGCATTCACCAGACTGGCATAACCGACACAGGCTGCGGAACTGACGCCCACCGGCCCCGGTGTAGCCTGGCACACCGCCACCACATCGGTATACTGACCGTTGGTAAGCCAATGGTGGTTGACTACGGCTTCACTGTGAATCATGCTGAGCATGGAGAAACCGCCGCCGAAACCGAGCACGCCAACCTTCAGGAAACTCAGGAACAGTTGAAAGTATAATACTAATATATTCATTCAAAAAAAAGGGAGTAAACATGAGTAAGCAATACACTTAGGCTATGCCTCGTCGCGCACCCTGCCCCACAGGAAACCTGCAATTCCGGCAACCAGAACCACCAAAAGCGGACTGATACCGAAGAAGTAAACTACAAGCACACAAGCCACAGGAATCCAGATGGAACGCACACTTACGTCAGCCACCTTCGCCATCTTGAACACAGAGCACGCCAGAAGTGCCACCACTGCCGGGCGGACACCCATTAGCACCTTGCTCACAAGGGCACTGTCGTCAAAACCGACAACAAGGGCGACAAGGGCAAGGGCGACAAAGAGCGAGGGCAGGACAACAGCCACTGCTGCTGCCACCGCCGTACGCCATCCGCCTACCCTGTTCCCGAGAAACATGGCTATATTCACGGCAAACACTCCGGGACACTTCTTGGCAACATCTACCAAGATGTCGAAGGACTTGTCTGAGAGCATATGGTGTCGGCTCACCATCTCCTTCCTTATCTTGGGAAGGATGGCGAACCCGTTGCCGTACGCCAACAGTCCTACCTTGAGAAATATGCCGAAGACCGTATTATTCACTTCTTGTTCTGCTCTACCCACTTTCTTGCATTAACAAACGCTTCAATCCATGGTGTCACCTCGTCCATGCGACGCTCGCTTGGATAGACAGCGTTCTGCCATGGGAAGATGGCACGCTCGAGGTGAGGCATCATTGCCAGATGGCGACCGTCCTTGCTGCAGAGACCTGCGACACTATAGTCTGAACCATTTGGATTACCTGGATATTCGTCGTAGTTATACTTAGCAACAACATTGTATGAATCCTCGTCGTAAGGCAAATCGAACTTACCCTCGCCGTGAGCCACCCAGATGCCGAGCTTGTTGCCACTCAGCGAACCGAACATTACGCTGCGGTTGGTTGGGATGGAAAGTGTGAGGAATGCGCTCTCGAACTTATGGCTGTCGTTGTGCAGCATACGTGGGCGAACCTCGGTTGTTGTCGCCTTAGCTGTTGTGTTCTCAATCAGACCCAACTCAACCATCAACTGGCAACCGTTGCAGATACCAAGCGACAGTGTGTCAGGACGTGCATAGAACTTGTCGAGTGCCTCCTTGGCCTTTGGATTGAAGAGGAAAGCACCAGCCCAGCCCTTTGCCGAACCAAGAACGTCACTGTTAGAGAAACCACCACAGAAGACTATCATATTGACGTCCTCGAGGGTCTCGCGACCTGTCACGAGGTCTGTCATCATGACATCCTTAACCTCGAAGCCGGCAAGATAGAGGCTGTATGCCATCTCACGCTCACCGTTGGTTCCCTTTTCTCGAATGATGGCTGCGCGTGGAGCATCAGCGGCTGCTGGCTTCTGCCAACGGTCGGCGTCGAGTCCGTACTGAGCCAGGGTTCCTGTGAAGTCGGCATTGAAAGCGAACTCTACAGGCTGCTTCTTGTAGTTCTCGAAACGCTCCTCGGCACATCCGTTCATGCTCTGACGGCGGTCCAAAAGGAAACTGCTGCTGTACCATACGTCGCGCATGTAGTCGATACCCAACTGATATTCGATGCCGTCCTTGGTTATCTGTACCAGACGCTCGTCGGTCGGTACACCTAATTTAATATAACTTACGCCAGCCTCATCGAGCACTGCCTTGAATGCTTTCTTGTTCTTGTCGGCAACCTGAACGACAACACCAGGATTCTCTGCGAAGAGTATCTTGACGATATCCTCGCACTTGTAGGCATCCAGACAGATTTCTGCACCGCCATCAACGTTTGCAAAACACATCTCGAGGATTGTGGTGACGAGACCACCGGCAGAGATGTCGTGACCGGCAAGCAAGAGACCGTCGTTGACCAACTTCTGGACTGCGTTGAATGCTGAGCGGAAATATTCGGGGTCGACCACTGTAGGCACGTCGCTGCCAATCTTGTTGAGGCTCTGAGCAAAGGCAGAACCACCAAGACGCAACTTGTCGAACGAGAAGTCGATGTGATACAATGTTGAAGGCTCTGCCTGCTTTGTCTCAGTTGAAACAACCATCACAGGGCTCACCACCTTGCGGATGTCGCTTACCTCACCACCGCTCGACACGATGACAGTACCGGGAGATATTATCTTCTCCCCGTTAGGATACTTCTGTGTCATACTGAGTGAGTCCTTACCTGTTGGCACGTTTACGCCAAGAGCAATACAGAACTGAGAGAGTGCCTCGACACCCTGATAGAGACGAGCATCCTCACCCTTCTGCGAGCGGCATGGCCACATCCAGTTGGCAGAAAGGCTGACACTGTCGAGACCTTCGGTGAGAGGTGCCCAAACAATGTTTGTCAAACTCTCGGCAACCGAAAGGATGCTGCCTGCTGCAGCGCTTGCCAAACCAGCCTGTGGTGCATGTCCAAGCGCTGTGGCGATACCCTTGCGGCCACGATAGTCGAGAGCAACAACACCGCAGTCGCTGAGAGGAAGTTGCAACTCGCCCTGACACTGCTGGCGTGCCACTTTACCGGTAACGGAGCGGTCTACCTTGTTGGTCAACCAGTCCTTACATGCCACTGCCTCGAGCTGAAGAACGCGTGACACGTACTCGTTGAGGTTCTTCACGTCATATTCGACGTTCTCGTAGGTGCGCTCTACCGTCTCGTCCTTCATGACGGTCTTTGGAGAGTGGCCGAACATCTGTGCCACGTCAAGGTCGAACGGACGAACACCGTCGCCCTGCTGGAATGCAAAGTGTGCATCGCCTGTTGTCTCGCCGACAACATACAGCGGAGCACGCTCGCGCTCAGCAATCTGGCGTACATGCTCGATATGCTTCTCGTCGATGAGCAGACCCATACGCTCCTGGCTCTCGTTTGCAATAATCTCCTTCGAAGAGAGGGTCTGGTCGCCGATAGGCAACTTGGTCATATCGATAAGACCACCGCAGTCCTCAACCAACTCAGAGAGACAGTTGACGTGGCCTGCGCTGCCATGGTCGTGGATACTTACAACAGGATTGACCTCCTCCTCGCAGAGTGCACGAACCAGGTTGTTGGCACGCTTCTGCATCTCGGGGTTGGCACGCTGTACAGCATTCAACTCGATACCGCTCGAGTAGCGGCCGGTATCTACCGATGACACACTACCTCCACCAAGACCGATGCGGTAGTTGTCGCCACCGACAACGACCACCTTGTTGCCCTTCTGGGGTTCCTTCTTCAGACAGTCGCGCTTGGTGCCGTAGCCGACGCCGCCGGCAAGCATGATGACTTTGTCGAAGGCATACTTCTCGTCTTTCTCCTGATGCTCGAAGGTGAGCACAGAACCGCAGATGAGGGGCTGACCGAACTTGTTACCGAAGTCGCTGGCACCGTTACTTGCCTTGATAAGAATCTGCTCTGGTGTCTGGTACAACCACTTGCGTACGGGAAGAATCTTCTCCCACTCGCGGCCCACAAAGTCGCTGTCGGCAGGAGTCTCCTCCGAACTCTCGTCTGTACGTGGATAACTGGTCATGTAGACTGCTGTACCTGCTATCGGCCAACTACCTACACCGCCACCCATACGGTCGCGGATTTCACCACCGGTACCTGTTGAAGCACCGTTGAATGGCTCAACCGTGGTTGGGAAGTTATGAGTCTCTGCCTTGATGCTGATAACACTCTCGATGTTACGGATAACGAAGTAGTCACTTGTTGAGTGGTCCTGCGGAGCGAACTGCTCAACTACAGGTCCCTCGGCAAACGCAACGTTGTCCTTGTAAGCAGAGATGATGTGGTGTGGGTTCTCCTTTGTGGTGTTCTTGATCATCTGGAAGAGGCTCGAAGGCTTCTCCTCACCGTCAATGATGAATGTACCACCGAATATCTTGTGACGGCAGTGCTCCGAGTTGATCTGAGCAAAACCGAAGACCTCACTGTCGGTCAACGGACGCCCGAGCTGGCTCTCCACCTTGTGAAGATACTCAATCTCTTCGGGAGAGAGGGCAAGACCCTCCTGCTCATTGTACGACTCGAGGTCTGTTATCTGAAGGATGGCTGCAGGCTTGATGTCTACAGTGAAGATATTCTGGTCAAGTCCATGATAAAGGCGCTGGAGCATAGGGTCATGCTCGGCATCCTCAGACTTTACTGGGAAATACTCCTCGATACGCACAATGCCGCTGAGACTCATGTTTTGTGTTATCTCAACGGCATTGGTACTCCAAGGCGTAATCATTTCACGACGTGGACCTATGAAGTAACCCGTAAGGTTCTTCTCGTCCTCCACCTGAGCGCCACCATAAAGCCAGCACAGTTTCTCAATCTCGTTTCCGTCAAGAACCGAATTGCTGGATGTAGCAATAATAGTTTGTTCTGGTGTCTTAAAGAAAGTAATTGCCATATATTTGTTTTTTGGAAAATTGCATTGCACAGACAAAAAGCCAGTATGCACCAGCTTTCTGAAAGTTCATTGTTAAAACTTGGCACAAAGATAACACATTTCTTTGAAAGAAAGAAAAGTGACGGGGAAAAACCGCATTTTCCTCCGTCACTTTTCTCTTTTTCTATGTATCAGTCTGCGCTTTGCGAAACTTAGAGTTCCCACGCCAGAGCGCTGGCACCGAGTACGGCAGCCTTTGCGTTGTCCAACTGGCTGACAAGAATCTTTGCCTTACCCTTGTAGCACTTCAGGATGTTCTCTTCGTAAGCCTTCTTGATAGGATCCATAATCAAATCGCCAGCCTTTGTCAGACCGCCGAAGAAGACGAATGCCTCGGGGCTGTTGAAACATGCGAAGTCGGCACATGCACGACCCAGCATGCGACCGGTGAAATCCATGATGCTCTTTGCCACTTCGTCACCCTTGCCTGCAGCGATGCTCACATCCTTACTCTCAATCTCATCCAGAGGTATCTCGCGAAGGATGGTAGGAACGTCGCTTGTTGAGATTATTTCACGTGCCGTGCGTGCCACACCCGTTGCCGAGCAGTATGTCTCGAGACATCCAGTACGACCGCAACCGCACTCGCGTCCGTTGTGTGGCTCTACTCTGACATGACCCAATTCGCCAGCCAGTCCGTCGCTGCCGTAAATAACCTTGCCGTCGCACACAATACCCGAACCGACACCCGTACCGAGGGTAATCATAATGAAATTCTTCATTCCCTTTGCTACGCCGTATGCCATCTCGCCCATTGCAGCGGCATTGGCATCATTGGTCATTGCAACAGGAATGCCCAGCGCCTCGCTGAAGAGTTTGCCAAGGGGAATACATCCGTTATCCCAAGGAAGGTTGGGCGCATACTCTATGCAGTTTGTATAATAATTTCCGTTCGGAGCACCGATACCCATACCGTTGATCTTCTCTATTCCACCAACCTCGCTGATGATGACATTCAGTGCCTCCACGCAATCCTTAACGTACTGTTCTACCGGACCGTGCCCGCGTGTCTTGACACTTGTCTGAGCCACTACATTTGCGTCTGCATCAATGATGCCAAATACAGAATTGGTACCACCGAGGTCCAGCCCAATCACATAAGGTTTCTTAGAATCTGCCATGTTACTTAGATTTATATATTTTTTATTGTTTTATGGTCGCACAAAGGCTTTGGGCGCTGACGCGTTACGCATACGCCGAACACAAAGATAGCAATTACATCCAATCCTACACACAATAAAGCATAAAAAAACATACGTCAGTGTAAAGATAAGCAAAAAACGTGCATTTTCTTTCTTACTTTTATAAAAAAACATTAAATTTGCCACTTGAATTATGTTGGAGAGTTCTATTGACATATTAGACGGCATTATCAAAGGATTGATAATTGGTGTTATGGTATCTGCGCCCATGGGACCCGTGGGTGTACTCATCATACAGCGCACACTGAACAAGGGGCGCTGGTATGGTTTTGTGACAGGTATCGGTGCCGCCTTCAGCGACATGATATATGCCGTCATAGGAGCAATCGGCATCGGACTCATAATGCCCTTTGTCGAGGGGCATATGCCTCTGCTCCAACTTATAGGCAGCATCTTGCTTTTTGCATTCGGATTCTACACCTATCGCACAAAGCCCAACACCAATCTGCCTCACAAGAAAGGAAGCAAGAAAGGCACGCTGGTGCAGAATGCCATCACGGGATTCTTCGTGACGGTAAGCAACCCGCTCATCCTTTTACTCTTCCTTGCACTTTTTGCCAGATTCAACTTCGTGACTCCCAACAGGATTAAACTGGGAACCGAATTCATCTCCGTAGCAGCCGGCGCACTTGGCTGGTGGCTTGGACTGACATATCTTATCAACAAAATCCGTACGCGCTTCAACGAAGACACAATATGGATGCTGAACAGGACCATTGGCATCATCGTCATGGTGGTGTCGCTGATGAGTTTCCTGTTCACCCTTACAGGCAAGACACTGTACTAATGCCTTTGGCATAACACGCTGCCGTCCACACTTCGGAAGCGGATAAAGGTTAAAGAGAATGTTTATAGCAAAAGAACTTAAGAAGAAGAATGTCTGCGAGTATCTTCTCTACATGTGGCAGATAGAGGACACCATTCGCGCCTTCGGATGCGACACAGACCGTATCCAGAGCGAATACGTGAGCCGATTCCCCGAGGAACAGCGCAAGGACGAAGGCGAATGGTTCGGCTATCTCGTCGACATGATGCGCGACGAGCAGGTGATGGAGAAAGGACACTTGCAGATGAACAAGGGAACGCTGTCGCTGCTTAGCGACAAGCACCTCGAACTGCTTGCCGACTCCAACGAGACGGAATACTCGGCACTCTACTACCGTGCGCTTCCTTTCATCGTGGAACTGCGTGCACACGGCGACAAGAGCAAGAGCGAGGTGGAGACCTGCCTGGAGGCATTATACGGAGTGATGATGCTTCGCCTGCAGAACAAGGAGGTAACCAAGGAGACGGCTACCGCACTCAAGCACATCAGCGAACTGCTTGCCACTCTCAACAGCAAATACTTAGAAGAAAAGAAATAAACACACCGCATGGCACAAACAACCCATGCAGGAAACGAAATCGAAATGAATCAGGAAATAGAAAGAAGAAGAACGTTTGCCATCATCTCTCACCCGGATGCTGGTAAGACAACACTTACTGAAAAGTTACTGCTCTTTGGTGGACAGATCCAGGTGGCAGGTGCGGTCAAAAGCAACAAGATCAAGAAGACGGCTACCAGCGACTGGATGGAGATTGAGAAACAGCGTGGTATCTCTGTCACAACCAGTGTGATGGAGTTCGACTACTCGCCCACCGACCCTGAGACAGGTGAAAAGAGCGACATAGAATATAAGGTGAACATCCTTGACACTCCTGGTCACCAGGATTTTGCCGAGGACACCTTCCGCACTCTTACCGCCGTCGACTCTGCCATCATCGTGGTGGACGGAGCCAAGGGTGTAGAGGCTCAGACACGCAAACTTATGGCGGTGTGCCGCATGCGCAAGACTCCGGTAATCATCTTCGTCAACAAGATGGACCGCGAAGGCAAGGATCCATTCGACCTGCTCGACGAACTGGAGGAGGAACTGCAGATTCAGGTGCGCCCTCTTTCGTGGCCTATCAACCAGGGTGCCAAGTTCAAGGGTGTGTACAACATCTACGAGCAGAACCTCAACCTCTTCACACCCGACAAGCAGAAGGTAACCGAGAAGGTTGCCATCGACATCAACAGTGACGAACTGGACGCTGCCGTTGGCGAGCAGGATGCCGAGAAACTGCGCGAGGACCTGGAGATGATAGAAGGTGTCTACCCAAGCGTAGAAGAGACCATCGGCGCAAAGGGAGCGCACGAGTCTGCTTACCTCGACGCCGAGGTGGCACCCGTGTTCTTCGGTTCGGCACTCAACAACTTCGGTGTCCAGGAGTTGCTCGACTGCTTCGTAGAGATTGCACCGTCGCCACGCCCGACACAGGCTGAAGAGAGAATGGTTGAGCCCGACGAGAAGAAGTTCAGCGGCTTCATCTTCAAGATAACAGCCAACATCGACCCCAACCACCGCTCTTGTATTGCATTCTGCAAGGTATGCTCGGGCAAGTTCGTGCGCAACGCTCCATACCTTCACGTGCGTCAGGGCAAGACCCTGCGCTTCTCTAGTCCCACACAGTTCATGGCACAGCGCAAGAGTACCATCGACGAGGCTTGGCCAGGCGACATCGTAGGTCTGCCAGACAACGGCATCTTCAAGATTGGCGACACACTGACCGAGGGTGAGATGCTTCACTACCGCGGTCTGCCAAGTTTCTCACCCGAGATGTTCAAGTACATCGAGAACGCCGACCCGATGAAGACCAAGCAGTTGGAGAAGGGTATCAACCAACTTATGGACGAGGGTGTGGCTCAACTCTTCATCAACCAGTTCAACGGACGCAAGATTATCGGCACAGTAGGACAGTTGCAGTTCGAGGTCATACAGTATCGCCTGGAAAACGAGTACAACGCGAAGTGCCGCTGGGAGCCCATCTCGCTCTACAAGGCTTGCTGGATAGAGGTGGAGCCTGGATACGAAAGCGAACTCGAGAACTTCAAGAAGCGCAAGCACCAGTATATGGCACTCGACCGCGAGGGACGCGACGTCTTCCTTGCCGACTCGGGCTATGTGCTGACCATGGCTCAGCAGGACTTCGAGCACATCAAGTTCCACTTTACGAGCGAATTCTAACAATGGCCATGCAACGAGCCTAAGCATAATCAGTAAAACGACAACACAGTGAATTGCGATATTGACACAAAGAACGCCTTGGAGGTGCTGAAGAATGGTGGAGTCATCCTCTACCCCACCGACACCATCTGGGGACTTGGCTGCGACGCGACAAACGCAGAAGCAGTAGCAAGGATTTATAAGATTAAGAAAAGAGAGGAGTCGAAGGCACTCATCTGTCTGGTAGACGACGCCAACCGCATGCAGCGCTATTTCCGCAACGTGCCCGATGTGGCATGGGACATGGTCGACTATGCTACCACACCCCTCACGCTCATCCTTGACGGCGCCACCGGTGTGGCTCCCAACCTTATCGCCGAAGACGGCAGTCTGGGCATACGCGTCACTCACGAGGAGTTCAGTCGTCAACTCTGCTACCGATTCCAGAAAGCTATCGTATCTACCAGTGCCAACATCAGCGGCGAACCTGCGCCAAAGCGTTTCTCCGACATTCCCGACGAGATAAAGGAGCAGGTCGACTACGTCGTACAGTTCCGCCGCGGCGAAAAGGCCGCACAGGCGCCAAGCAAGATTATAAAACTTTCCCTGGATGGTGAAGTACACATAATCAGAGGATGAGACCAGTACGCTCCATAAGCCACACACTGCTTCTGCGCCTACTTCTGTTTCGCAGACTGTTCAGTCAGCGCCAGTTTATTCTGGTGCTCTCCTTTGTCGTTGGCGTATTGACCGCTTTTGCAGGACTCACCCTCAAATGGATCATCTCTCAGATTCAGTATCTGCTCACCCACCAGTTCGATGTCGAGCAGTCCAACTGGCTCTACCTCGTCTATCCTGTAGTGGGCATCTATCTTACAATGCTCTTCGTACGCTACGTCGTTCGCGACGACATAGGTCATGGCATCACAAAGATCCTCTATGCCATAGCGCGCAAGAACAGTCGCATCCCCGGCCACAACACTTGGAGTTCTGTCTTCAGTTCTGCCATCACCATCGGTTTTGGTGGTAGTGTCGGAGCTGAGGCACCTATCGTGCTGACGGGCAGTGCTATAGGCAGTAACCTCGGCAAACTCTTCCGTCTGAACAACCGCACACTGCTACTCCTTGTTGGATGTGGCGCTGCCGGTGCGGTGTCAGGCATCTTCAAGGCACCAATCGCTGGTCTTGTCTTTACCATCGAGGTTCTGATGATCGACCTCACCATGAGCAGCCTTCTTCCGCTGCTCGTGTCGTGCGTCACCGCCACAGCTATCACCTATTTCATGTCAGGTATGAGCACTGTGTTCCAGTTCGAGTTGAAGGACTCCTTCACAATGGACCGCACACCAGCCTACATCATGCTTGGCATCTTCTGCGGACTCATCGCTCTCTACTTTACACGAGTAATGATGATGCTGGAGGGCTTCTTCGGACGTTTTAAGAACAGATACACCAAACTCCTCATCGGAGGCTCCACGCTGAGCATCCTCATCTTCCTCTTCCCTTCGCTCTACGGCGAGGGTTACGACCTCATCAACCTTCTGCTCAACGGCAAGGGTGACGATTTTCTGGAGATGTTCAACAACTCATTGTTCTACGGACACAGCAATCTGCTTCTGCTCTACCTTGGCTTCCTCATCGTCTTCAAGGTATTCGCTTCTACAGCAACCAACAGTGGTGGAGGTTGCGGTGGTATCTTTGCGCCAAGCCTCTTCCTCGGAAGCGTTTCCGGATTCTTCTTCTGTCATATATGGAACGACTTCCACATCCTGGGCGTACAACTCCCTCTCAACAACTTCGCACTGCTCGGCATGTGTGGACTGATGAGCGGTGTCATGCACGCTCCCTTAACCGGCATCTTCCTCATCGCCGAACTTACAGGTGGTTATGCGCTCTTCGTTCCACTCATGATGGTTTCCGTGTGCGCGTACCTTACTATCATTATATTCGAGCCTCACAGCGTCTACAGCCAGCGTCTGGCACGTCGCGGTGAACTGCTCACACACGACAAGGACCGTGCCATCCTGACATTGATGAGTATGGACAGTGTCATCGAACGCTACGAGGAAACGCAGATGCTCACTCCCGAGATGACTCTTGGCAACGTAGCAACCAAGATTGCCACCTCTACCTACAACGTCTTCCCTGTCATCAACCCCGAGAAACAACTCATCGGTGTTCTATACATCGACGACATACGCCACATCATGTTCCGCACCGAACTGCACCAGCAGTTCCACGTCAAGCAACTCATGAAACCATACGTGGCACGCCTTGACATCAACGACTCCATGGATGTCATAGTCAAAGTCTTCGGACGCACCCAGGCATGGACTCTTCCTGTTGTCGACCGCGACGGTCATTTCCTCGGTTTCATACGCAAGAGTCGCGTCTTCACAGTTTACCGCAAGATGATGTCTGACTATTCGGATGATTAGACCGTCCAGCCGTCACCGTTCCAGCCCACACATGGCTGGCCAAAACACCAAGTAAGAAGAAAACAGAAAAAACAACACTCAAACATAGAAGCAAAGCAATGAGAATAGTATACATGGGAACGCCCGACTTTGCAGTCGAGCCACTTCGTCAACTCTTAGACAACGGTTACAACGTAGTGGGTGTGGTAACAATGCCCGACAAAGCTATCGGTCGCCACCACGACACCCTACAAAGCAGTCCAGTGAAGAAGTTCGCACTGGAGAGAGGACTTCCCGTGCTCCAGCCCGAGAAACTGAAAGACCCGCAGTTCATCGAGCAGTTGCAATCACTCAACGCTGACCTCCAGATTGTCGTTGCTTTCCGAATGCTTCCCGAGGTTGTATGGGCTATGCCAAAGCTCGGCACCTTCAACCTCCACACCGCTCTCCTTCCACAATACCGTGGCGCAGCACCAATGAACTGGGCAATCATCAACGGCGACAAGGAAACTGGTGTCACAACATTCTTCCTCGACCACGACATCGACACAGGAAGAATCATTATGCAAGCACGCACCCCCATTCACGAAACCGACAACGTTGAGGACATACACGACCGTCTCATGATGCTCGGCTCTGAACTTGTCCTGAAGACTGTCAATGCCATCGAAGACGGCACTGCCACAAGCATACCACAGGAACAGTTCATTACCGACGAACCTCTACGCCACGCTCCCAAGATATTCAAGGAGACGTGTCAGATCAACTGGAACGCACCAGTAGACACCGTCTACAACTTCATACGTGGACTCGCACCCTACCCCGCATCATGGAGCACGATGGTGACAGGTGACAAGCGTCAGGATGTAAAGGTATACAAGACACATAAAGAATATACCGACACGACTCTCAAGCCTGGAACTCTGGCAACCGACGGCAAGACTTACTTCAAGATTGCTGTACAGGGAGGATTCATCGTCATTGACGAACTACAGATTGCAGGCAAAAAACGCATGGCGGCAGCAGACTTCCTCAGAGGAGCGCACATCGACGAAGGGGCACATTTTGAATAGAAAACATATCAAATAGCGCAACATACAAGCAAACCATGCAAGTACAAGCATACCATGCAAGCACAGGCGAGCAATGCAAAAAAAACAAGTAATTTAGCACCAGAACCACGCTAATAGAACAAAAAAACAAACTAACAAAGCAAAAAAGCCAGCAAAAGTTTGCTTAATTCAAGAAAAAGTGCGTCCTTTGCAACATAAATAACAAATCACAAACTAAAAAGACATTGCCTATCGAAACATCGTTACTTCTAAATCAATTCATAAGACAGTAATGAAACTATACAGCACACTGACCGACGACGAGTTGGTTCGTATGTACGAAGAAGGGAAAGACAATGCTTTTGATATCCTGTTGAAACGACATCAGGTAAAGCTTTTCGAATACATATTCTTTTTAACACGTAACGAAGATTTCGCCAACGACATCTTCCAGGATACGTTTGTACGTGCCATAACCGCCATTCGCTCACACAACTACGAAGCAACTGGCAACTTTGGTTCGTGGCTTATCTGTATAAGCCGCAATCTCATTCTCGACAATCACCGTCGCCAGCACAACACCACAATGGTATCGCACGAACTTGTCGACGAGAATGGTGACGTCAAAGGCGACCTCCTCAACGACATACGTCTTTGTGAGCCAACAATAGAGCAGGACATCTTCAAGCAGGAATCAATGGAGAAAGTGCGCCAGATGGTTGACCGTCTGCCGGACAATCAGCGCGAGATAATCTACCTTCGCTACTACAACGACATGCCATTCAAAGACATCGCAAAGATTCTAAACATCAGCATCAACACCGCCCTTGGACGTGTACGCTACGCCATCATCAATCTTCGCAAGATGATGAACGAGCACAACATCTCACTCACAGCATAACAACAAGAGTTACCGAGATAACGAAGAATAGAAACATCATTTAAACGCACAAAACCCGAGACATCTTGCGATGCTCGGGTTTCTTCGTTTAAAAACGGCGGCTAC